>JAURQW010000012.1 GCA_030835925.1 Gammaproteobacteria bacterium
CGCCCGGGTGGCGGAATTGGTAGACGCAAGGGACTTAAAATCCCTCGAGGGCAACCTCGTGCCGGTTCGACTCCGGCCCTGGGCATGAATATGAAAAATATAATAATAATAGTAGTTGGTATGTTTTTGTTGACTAGTTGTGCTAAAAGCCTAATTCCAATTCCTGGAGGCATTAGTCCTGAAAGGAGTGATAATGTTCGAATAAATGCTGATTATGGCCAGTTTCCAGAAAACTACACAAAAATACTCAAGGATTACTTACAGAAAAACCTCTCGAACCATGAAGATGCAAGAGTTGAGTTTGTAAATAAACCATCAAAAATATCTATAGACCATTTAGGAGATACTTATTTAGGTTATAGAGTATGTCTGTCAATCAATAATAAAAATAGAAAAGGATTATATACGGGTTTCAAAAATCATCTATTGCTCCTCAAAGACTCAAAGGTCATGCTCCATCTTTATGACTCAGGGTTATTAAAAATACCTTTTGAGCTTTGCGTTGAGAGAAGTGAGTCAAATACAATATTTTTGAAAGATGTTCCAGATACGATTGATGACATTTCTATAGATGAAATGGACGATCCATCTCTAAAATTACACAAAGATGTCCCTCAATCTAATTTAAAGACATATATTTTATGCGATGTAAATAATAAAGAGTTTACTTATACATTTAATGAGTCTAATAATACATTTACAGAATCAGTAGGAATAGATTCTATAGAGTATAAATCATTAAGGTTTTCTGAAACACATATATATGCGTCTAATGACAAGGATGTTTTAATTAATAGAGTCTCTGGAAAAATCATATTATCTAATGAAGGTTTTCCTGATAGCGTCGGAGATTGCAAGTTACTTGACCAAAGGAAATTTTAAAACTAAAAAGGGCAGCATAATCTTGAAAAAATATAGATTTAGGCTTATATTAAGAATGACGAATTAAGGGGTAACATTATGAAAAGTGACATTGAAATAGCGCAATCTTCTAAACCAGAAAAAATTCTAGATATAGCAAAGAAACTAGATATACCATCGGACGCATTGGAACCATATGGTCACTATAAAGCCAAAATTTCTTTGGATTATATCGATAATCTAAATGATAAGTCTGATGGGAAATTAATCTTAGTTACTGCCATTAGTCCAACTCCCGCAGGGGAAGGAAAAACAACAACATCAGTTGGCCTCGGAGATGCTCTGAATAAAATCGGGAAGAAAGCTTTAATTACAATTAGGGAGCCATCATTAGGCCCAGTGTTTGGTATGAAAGGTGGAGCAGCTGGCGGAGGAATGGCTCAAGTTGTTCCAATGGAAGATATAAACCTTCATTTCACCGGTGACTTTAACGCAATACAGTTAGCCAATAATCTTTTGGCTGCTATGTTAGATAACCATATTCATCATGGAAATAAACTTGGCATAGATGTAAGAAGAGTCGCTTGGAAAAGAGTTCTAGATATGAATGATAGAGCTCTAAGAAAAACAGTTTGTTCGCTTGGTTCAGTAGGCAACGGTTATCCACGAGAAGATGGGTTCGATATAGTTGTTGCATCAGAAGTAATGGCGATATTTTGTTTGGCTACATCTCTTGATGACTTAAAAGAAAAATTAGGAAACATTGTTGTTGCTTATAATAGAGCTAAGGAGCCTATTTTGGCACGAGATATTAATGCTCATGGTGCTATGACAGTTCTTCTAAAAAACGCAATGGCGCCTAATTTAGTTCAAACACTAGAAAATAATCCTGCGATGATACATGGAGGCCCGTTTGCTAATATTGCCCATGGTTGTAATTCCGTTATTGCAACTCAAGCATCTCTTAAATTAGCTGATTATGTTGTTACAGAAGCTGGTTTTGGTGCAGACTTAGGCGCTGAGAAATTCTTAGATATCAAATGTAGAAAAGCTGGGTTAAAACCTTCTGTTGTTGTCTTGGTTGCGACAATAAGAGCATTAAAGTTTCATGGTGGATGTGAAATAGCAGATTTAAACAAAGAAGGGTGTGATTATCTTGAAAAAGGTTTAGTAAATTTAGAAAGACATGTTAAGAATCTCAAAAATCATTATGGTTTACCGGTAGTTGTTGGTATTAATGGTTTTACTTTTGACACTGATGCTGAAAGAAAAATTTTACAAAATAAGTCAAAAGAACTTGATGTTCCAATAGTTTCATCTACTCATTGGGCTGATGGAGGAGCAGGAGCTGTCGATCTAGCAGAAACTGTAGTGAAAACTATCGAGGAAGCAGAAAATAACTTCAAATTTCTTTATGAAGATGATTTGGACTTATGGTCTAAGATGGAAACCATAGCTAAAAAAATATATGGTGCTTCTAGTATATCTGCACCAAATAATATTAAAAAACAAATTGAAGATCTTCAAAAAAATGGATATGGAAAATACCCTGTATGTGTTGCTAAAACACAATATTCATTTTCTACTGATCCATCACTAAAGGGAGCTCCCTCTGGTCATGATATTGCTATAAGAGAAGTTAGATTAGCTGCAGGTGCAGAATTTATTGTTATGGTCTGTGGAGACATTATGACAATGCCCGGTTTACCCAAAGTACCAGCAGCGGAAAAAATTGATTTAGATAAAGATGGGAATATAGTTGGTTTATTCTAAAAGTGATCTTTTCGTCTTTATTAACATATAAGAGACCTTGTTTATTTGTATTATCATTAATCTTGCTAATGATTTCGATATCAGGTCCTCCATCAATAAAAATTTATGGAATTATTACTTCTTTAGACATAAATAGATTAATTGATGTTTATACTACATCAGAAACTCTATTTAGAATGCCAGATACATATCTGCGTATAGCAGTCTTTTCGTTTGCAATTTCTTTGTTGATAATACTCCCATCAATTAATGTCAATAAAATAAATTATAAAATACCTCATAGTAAAATATTATTAATAATCCTTGCATTCTTTATTACTTTTCTCTCTACGAGTTATTTATATAATATTTTCGCTATATTATTATTTTTTTCTTCTGCATATTATTATATTTTTTATTTTGATAGCAAGCTTGAAAAACATGAGATTATCTTTATATCATCATATCTTATATTTTTTTTATACCCTTTTTATCATTCATTGTATATCCCATCTAATTTGGCTGAAGTTGATAACTATTTAAGATTTCTTTTTGCAATACCAGTTTATCTATTGATGAGATCGGTTATAACTAGTCATATTGACATATTAAATTCTATAAATATAATTTCGATTATTATTGGGTTATCAGCTTTATATTACTATTTATTTTACAATGATATTAGGATAAGGGGTTTTACTAGTACGTCTACAATTTTCTCAAATATATCTTTGCTATTTGCTATGCTATCATTTTTGACAATTAAAAGGCTTTATGAAGTTAAATCTAGATATGCTTATATGTCTATCATAGGCGCAATAGCCGCATTATTTGCTTGGAGTACTACTGGTTCAAGAGGAAGTATAGTTGCAATATTATTTATATTGATTTTAATTATGTTTAATAAAAATTTAAGAAACGAATACCTTGATTTTAATATTAAATACATAACAATTATAACCCTTCTTTTTGGTCTATTCTTTTATAATTCTGGTTCGTTAACAAGAATGCAAAATGCATATGAATCTACCTATAATTATATTTACGATGATGCTCAACATCATTGGCGCCATAAAGACAGCATAGTCCCAAGACTGAGCATATGGAATGGTTCCTTAAATATGATTTATGATAATACTATGCTTGGCGTAGGTTTATCAAACTATAATAATGAATTAAACAATCAAATTATTGCTGGTAAGATCGAACCTATTAGACAAGACCGATCTAATTATACTGCTGGGATGAACCATTCACATAATCAGTTCTTAGATGTTTTTGCAAAAACTGGTATCATTGGCTTCCTAACTTTAATGTACTTTGTTTTATCAAATTATTATTATTTTTATCATAATTTAAAAAATAATAGAGATAATGTAGCTGGTTTTATGGGCTTAGTAGTATTAACATCTTATCTGTCTTATATGATGTATCATACGATATTATCTCATCAGCAGTCAGTATTATTCATGACATTTTCATTGGCAATCTTTGCTGGATTATCATATTCTAATGCACATGAGAAAAAGGATTAAACAATGAATATTACAATAATTGGATGTGGTTATGTTGGGCTTGTCTCTGGTACATGTCTGTCAGATATAGGGCATAATGTTATATGTATTGATATCAATAAAAATAAAATTAATAGTTTAAAAAAAGGCATTATACCGATTTATGAAGATGGCCTTGAAAAAATGATTGCTTTTAACACTAAGAAAAAAAGGCTCTCATTTACAACATCCTACAAAGAGGCAATTTCTCATTCCGACATTATATTTCTATGCGTGGATACTCCATCTAATAAAGATGGCACAGCTGATCTAACAAGTATCAAAAATACATGTGTCTCGATAAGTAAACATATGACTTCTAATAAAATCATAGTTGAGAAATCTAGTGTTCCAGTAGGAACATCTGATATGATTCATAAAATTATTTCTACAAATCTGAGAAAGAATAATAAAAAACTTAACTTCGATGTTGTATCTAATCCAGAATTTCTTAAAGAAGGTTCAGCAATAATTGATTTTATGAAACCAGATAGGATTATTATTGGCATAGATGATATTAAGCTGAAACCTATCTTTGATGAAATATATTTACCTTTTAATAGAAAATTTGACAAAATTCAATATATGGATATCAAATCTGCCGAGCTTACAAAATATGCAGCGAATGCAATGTTAGCAACTAAAATTAGTTTTATTAATGAAATTGCTAATATCGCTGATAAGCTTGGCGTGGATATTGAAAATATCCGCAAGGGTATTGGCGCAGATAAGAGAATTGGAACTGAATTTCTTTATCCAGGCTGCGGGTATGGTGGATCTTGTTTTCCAAAAGATATAAAGGCTTTGATATCTACATCTAAAGCTAATAAATATAATGCAAAATTACTTAGATCGGTTGACGAGGTAAATGATGCTCAGAAAGAAATTTTATCCCAAAAAATATCATCACACTTCAAAAATAAACTTTCAGGAAAAACTTTTGGCGTATGGGGTTTAGCTTTTAAACCAAATACAGATGATGTGCGATTTGCACCAAGCATCAACCTCATTGACTACTTACTTGCTAATCAAGCCATAGTAAATGCATATGATCCGATTGCTTCTATTAAAAAAAGTCTTAAACATAAATCGCGTAATTACAAAGAAGTCAGTACTGCAATAAAAGCTATTAAAAGTGCCGATGGATTAATTATATGCACTGAATGGAAAGAGTTCTGGTCATTAGATATAAAACTATTTCTAAAATATATGAAGCAACCTCTAATATTTGATGGAAGAAATATATTTTCTCCGCAAAAAATGAGAGATAGCGGTATTATTTACTATGGTATCGGTCGTGGTGGCAAAACTCCATAATCTTTGATAAATGCTTGCTTACTAGCCATAATTAAGCTAAATTTATATGTTCATACGGTGAACGCATAATGTGGGTTGTTGCAAAAACAAAAGGGGGCCAAGAGAATAGGGCATTTCAAAACCTTGATAATCAGGGCTTTGATGTCTTTTTGCCACGTTTTGAAACAAAAAAATTTAAAAATAATGCTTGGCTGTCTCATCATGAGTTGATGTTTCCAGGGTATATATTCATCAATCTTGACTGTAATTATAATAAAGCACATAAAATTAATAATACATTAGGTATTTACAAACTCTTGATGGATTCTTACTCGGGTTCCCCATCGATTTTACCAGATAATATTATAGATGAAATAAAAGATAATATAAATAAATCATTATATATCAATAATATAAATGTAGGTGATAATGTAGTTTATACTAAAGGCACCTTATCGAATATCGTTGGCACTGTGATTGAGATGTCTAGTAAATCAAGAATAAGATTATTGATTGATTTGATTAGCACAAAACAAGAGGTCTCTGTTGACCCCTCGGACATACAAAGAGTATACGGTTAGCTAAAACGTATATTTTTAAAACATCTAATTTTCTGTTAGATGTGGCGGTAGCGTGGAAAAAAATATTAATGATGACTGTTTCTGTAGTTATACCTTTTTATAATGAGTCTGAGTCTATTAAAGAAACTCTTTCTTGTCTAGATAATCAAGAATATTCACCACATGAAGTTATATTCGTTGATTCTGGGTCAACTGATAATACATCGGAAATTATAAATAACCATATTGATAAGCTCAATAAAAATAATTATCGAGTAATTTACTGCGGTGAAATGAGTCCAAGTTCGTCATTAAATAGAGGGATAAAAGAATCAAGTTCAGAATTAATTGCATATATTGATTGCGGATTGAATATACCGTCTAATTGGTTAATTGAAAGTCTTGGAATTATGGAAACACATAATTGCGGTATTGTGTCTTTGCGAATAAAAACTAACGGTACTTCACTCATAGACAAATCATTTATTGCACAAACATATGGTCTAGCGTCACATACAACATGTTTACCAGGCTCTTTGATAAAGAAAAGCGTGATAGAACAAATAGGGGGTTTGATAACTAAGACTAGAGCGAGTTATGATGTTGATTTTATAAATAAAATTAAAAAAAACAATATTAAGAGAGTTATTAATACAAAAACAATAATAAATTACTTTGGTGTTAATTATGCAGATAATTTAATATCGGGCTCAAAGAAAGTATATAGTTATTCGTTAAACGCTTGGAATGCAGAAGGCGATTATAAACCATACATTTATCTGCTGAGTTTAAGTGTACTTTTTATATCATATATATATGATTTACACTATCATGCCATAATTGCTTATTTCGCTCTGCGGGGCTACATAACTCCTATTATAAAATCAAAAATAATATCATTTTTTAGTGAACCATCTTTACTATTTACCATGCCGATTACTGGTTTAATTATAGATGTTAGTAGGTTAACAGGTTACATCAAGTCTTATAAATTTCATGACTAATAGAAAAAATATATCTAACTCTAAAAACTCAGATACAGATCTTGCTGTATTAAGATATTTAGAAAATAAACAAACAATTAGTCAACGTGAGTTATCTAATGATCTAGGTATAAGCTTAGGCAAGATTAATTTTATATTAAAAGCACTGATTAAAAAGGGAATAGTAAAAGCTAAGAACTTCAAAAATAATAATAATAAAAGTGTGTATGCATACTATCTTACTGCAGATGGTCTTAATGAAAAAGCTAAATTGACTCTTGAGTTTTTTAAAAGAAAAAATACAGAATACAATAAATTAAAAAAAGAATTAAAAGATTTACAGCAAGAGATTACACTCTTAGATAGAAGAAAATCAAAAGAAAATATTACTGATATTGATATAGATGAATAATAGCTTGATTATCACTGGAGCCTCGGGTTTTATTGGTTCTCATATAATGAGTTTTATAAAATCTCTTAATATTTCATTTTTAGGATTTTCAAGACAGAAGAATTACAATAATCTTCAATGGACAAAAGATTATATGGACATAGGTTTAAAAGCAGACAAGAATCAAATTTGTATACATCTTGCTGGCAATAATATTATAAGCTCCATGGATGATAGTGAGATTGAGCTAACAAAATATTTGGCTGATTTATTTGGCTACAATTTAGTATACATCTCTAGTTCTTATGTATATGGTAAAAATCATAAATCACTTATAACTGAATTAGATAGCCTAGATGCGGTTAATAATTATTCAAGAAGAAAAGCTCTTTGTGAGGAAATCGTTATCAACAATTCTGGAAGCGTGCTTAGACTATCAAATGTTTATGGCTCTGGGATGACTAATAATATTTTTAATCATATTTATAAAGAATTTATGAGTCAGAATAAAATAGTGAAAATTAATAATGCTCTAAACACCAGAGATTTCATACACGTAAGTGATATATGTTCAGCTATTACAACCTACATAACAGACATAAAATCTGGTATTTATAATATAGGTACAGGAGAGGGAACTTCAATCAAAGACTTATGTAATATCTTTGCTGCTAAACTCAAAGTTAATAAATCAGCATATCATGTCAAATCAATTTCTCAAGACGATACTATGCTGGTCTTAGATTCTAATAAGTTTCGTAATAGCTATAATTGGGAACCTAAAATAAATATAGATGCTGGAATAGCATCTTGGGTAAAAGATTATAAAAGAGAGTTATCAGATGCTAAATAATAAAAGAATATTAAATACCTGCAATAATAGAACATAAGTATACTTACGGCTAGATTACTATTGTCTCTAATTTGTAATTATAAAGACCATAAAAAAAGTTGATGAAGAGTAAATTAATAACCGCTGAATTTTTAATGATTGGAAGTGGAAACATTGCATTACAACACATTTATGCAATTATAAGTTATAAAAAAAATAGCAAAGTACATCTATTAAAAAGAAGTAGTGCTGTTAATAATATTAGAGTACAAAATGCATGTGAAACAGTATCATCAGATATCCATAACTTTATACCATTAACTACAAAATCAGTCGCAATAATCACTTCTCCAGCATCGAAACATATTGATGATGCGATAATATTAGCAAAGAAAGGGTTTCACTTATTAATAGAAAAACCACTTATGATATCTCGAAAAGGTTATCAAAAACTAATTAATATAACTAATAAAAAACTATTGTGCACACATGTTGCTTATAATTTAAGATTTAATAATTTAATAATAAATCTTAAAAAAATTATTGATAGTAATATCCATGGAAGAATATTAAATGTTGATATCAGTATTACCAGTAACTTCAAAAAATGGAGACCAAATAAAAACTACTATGAGACTGTAAGTGCTCAGAAAAAATTTGGTGGTGGAGTTATTAATGAACTATCACATGATTTTGATTATATGTTATATTTATTTGGCAAACCTATTGCAGTGACATCGGAACTTTCATATTCAAGAGACAAAAGGATTGATGTTGAAACCAAGTCTATTAATTCTTTTAGATATAAAGATTTTTTAATAAATTTATACCAAGATATGTGTTCTGATAAAGAAGAGCGTAAATGTATCGTTGACTTTGAAAAGGCAAAAATAGTTTTAGATTTTAATAAAAATAAAATATGTGTCATTAAAGATCAGAAAAAAAAATATATAATAAAGAAAGATGCTATGGCATCAACATATAAAAATCAGTTTGACTATTTCATGAAATGTGTAAAATCAAAAAGCAAATCATCTATGAGTATTAGTGATAATAAATTATTATTCAAAACATTAAGTTCAGTTAAACTTTCACATAAAAATAGCAAAGAGATAAGAATATGAATGAGAAAACGGTAGCATTTATTTTTGCAAGATCAGGTTCCAAAGGAGTAAAAAATAAGAATATTCAATTAATTAACAATATACCTCTCATTGGATACTCAATAAACATTGCAAAGGACTCTAATCTATTTTCTGATATTGTAGTATCAACTGATTCAAAGGAGATTGCTGATATAGCTAACTTATATGGAGCGAGCACACCTTTTAATAGACCGGCTGATCTGGCAACAGATGAGTCTGCTGAGTGGTTATCTTGGCAGCATGCTGTTAAATCATATATGAATATAGCTAAGTTTGATTATTTCTTTAGTTTGCCCGTCACATCCCCATTAAGAAGCAAGGATGATATATTAATGATGAAGAATTATTTCATGGATAATAGTTATGATATTGTTCTTGGCATGATAGAATCTCCTAGATCACCATATTTCAATATAGTGAAGAAAAAAGATGATGGCTCTATAGAGAGAGTTATTGATTTGGAAAATACTATTAGCAGAAGGCAGGATGCCCCAAAAACTTATGATGTAACAACAACTGGATATATCACGACGCCAGACTATATTTTGAATAATAATAATTTGTTTGATGGTAATGTAGGTGGCTATCAAATACCTATAAATAGAAGTTTAGATATTGATAGTGAATATGACTTAATGATTGCGCGGAAAATGCTTGAAACTAATGAGTAATATATTTGATAATTCAATTAAAGGCAAAGTAGTTCTAATAACTGGAGCATCGGGATATATTGGAAGAAACACAGCTCATGCTTTATCAAATTACGGCGCAAATTTAATTCTAGTAGATACAAATCAAAAGAAATTAAAAGATCTAAAGATTTCAATTGAGAGTAATAATTCAAGTGTCGATATAATATGCAAAGATCTAACAAAAAAAGGCTCTATCGAGCTAATTAAAAAAATGATTGAGAAGAAATATAAAAAACTAGATATATTGATAAACTCAATTGGCTTTGTAGGCACATCTAAAATGAAAGGCTGGAATACAAATTTTAAAAATCAATCCAAACCAGCATGGGATTGTTCGATAGAGACAAACATGACTTCTATTTTCTTTTTGATACAAGCTCTTCATGTATTAATGAAAAAACCAAAAAGCGCATCAATAGTGAATATTTCTTCTATGTATGGTGAGTATGCTCCTGATAAAAATATATATAAAGGGACAAAGATTAATAATCCAGCCGCATACTCTGTAGCAAAAGCAGGTTTAAATCATATGACTAAATGGCTTGCTGTTGAATTAGGACCAAAAATAAGAGTCAATGCGATATCCCCAGGTGGATTATTTAGAAATCAAGAAAGAATGTTTGTTAAAAAGTATACTGAGAAAACTTTATTAAAGAGAATGGCTACAGAAGATGATATCATCGGACCTATAATATTTTTTGCATCGGATATGTCTAAATATATTACAGGACAAAACTTAATTGTTGATGGAGGTTGGGGTACCTAAGAAAATGACTATACAAAAGATAATAAAT
Source organism: Gammaproteobacteria bacterium (assembly GCA_030835925.1). GTDB lineage: Bacteria > Pseudomonadota > Gammaproteobacteria. Next base: position 10,860 of record JAURQW010000012.1, read on the forward strand.
TATCCAAATACGATAGATTATACTGAACACAAAAAAGATAGTTCGAGTATAGCTAAATACGGATTACCAAAAGATATAAAGTATTGTAAAAAATGTGTAATATCAAATCAACGCCCTAATACAACTGTTGAATTCAAACATACAGCAAATTCAAAAAAAACTACAATAAACTTCAATAGCGAAGGAGTATGTGATGCTTGTGTAGTCACAGAGAAAAAAAATCAAGACATAGACTGGAAAGAAAGAGAAAGAGAATTAATTTCTTTGTGTGATAAATATAGAAGCAGAAATGGTAATTATGATTGTTTGGTTCCTGGTTCTGGTGGGAAAGATAGTTTTTATGCATCTCACATATTAAAGTATAAATTTAACATGAATCCTTTAACTGTAACTTGGGCGCCAAACATATATACTGACTGGGGATGGTCTAACTTTCAAGCTTGGATCCATTCAGGTATGGATAATTATTTGATGACTCCGAATGGAAGGACTCATCGGCTACTTACTCGTCTCGCTGTTGATAACTTACTGCATCCATTCCAACCATTTATCTTAGGGCAAAAATGTTTTGCGCCCAAAATGGCAATTAAATTTAACATACCATTAATATTTTACGGAGAACAAGAAGCAGAATATGGCACTCCAGTGAATGAGGCAATGTCTTCTAAACGAGATTGGACCTTTTCATCTGTTAAAAAGAGAGATGAGATGTATTTTGGTGGGATATCGTATGAATCATTGAAAAAAGATTTTGGACTTTCTGATACAGACTTATCGATATATATACCTGAAAATATCAAAAATATTAAATCTACATCACTAGATTTTAGATACTTGGGTTATTATTTAAAATGGCATCCGCAGTCAAATTACTATTATGCTGCTGAGCATAGTAATTTCAAAGCCGCTCCGGAGAGAACGCTTGGTACATATAGTAAATATAATAGTATTGATGATAAGATTGATGATTTCTTTTATTATACGATGGGAATTAAATTTGGAATAGGACGAGCAACAACAGACGCTGCGCAGGAAATTAGATCAGGAGACATTACAAGAGAGGAAGGCGTTCTTTTAGTAAATAAATTTGATCATGAGTATCCTGATAGGTTTGCAGATGAAATATTTAACTACCTAACAATTAATAAAAATGAATTTCCAGTAGCACATAAAGAATTTGAAGAACCATTATTTAACTTAAAATATTTTAATGACTTGTGTAATTCATTCAGATCACCTCATATATGGAAGTATAGCGATGGAAATTGGGTACTACGATTCCCACTCAAATAATTATGACTAGCAATGTTAGATTAATCGCAAGACTTGATATAAAAGGCCCAAATCTGATAAAAGGTATTCACTTAGAGGGTTTAAGGATAATTGGTGACCCAAATATATTTGCTAGAAAATATTATGATGCTGGTGTTGATGAGATTATATACATGGATACTGTTGCAAGTCTTTATGGCAGAAATAATTTAAGTGATATTGTTAAGAAAACTGTAAAAGATGTTTATGTCCCTATAACGGTTGGTGGGGGAATTAGATCAATAGATGACGTAAAATATCTTCTTAGATGTGGTGCTGAGAAAGTAGCAATTAATACAGCGGCAACTAAGAATCCAGGATTAATTAAAGAAGTATCAAGAAAATTTGGGTCACAATGTATGGTTTTATCAATTGAGGCTAAACGCAAAGAGAATAGCTGGGAAGTGTATACTGAAAATGGGAGACAGAAAACTGGTTTAGATGTTATGGATTGGGTTAGAATAGGCGAGGATAATGAGGCTGGAGAAATCCTTCTAACGTCTGTTGATAATGAAGGAACAAAAAAAGGATTTGATTATGAACTCATTAAAAAAGTTTCAGAATCAGTATCTATACCTGTTATTGCTAGTGGTGGTATGGGCGAATATGATCATTTAAATGAAGTTGTGAAAGAGTCATGTGCAGATGCAGTTGCCATGGCTGATATATTACACTATGAGAGGTCTACTATTCAGGAAATTAGAGAATATTGTATTAAAAGCAACATAAATGTTAGAGATTATGAATAAGATAAGTGTTATAGATTATGGTTTATGCAATCTATATAATGTAAGCAATGCTCTTAATCATTTGAAAGCTAAAGTTGAGATAATTGAAAATCCGAGAGATGTGTCTAATGCTACACATTTAATTTTGCCAGGAGTGGGCGCTTTTAAAAATGGAATGAGAGGCTTAAAAATCAGAAATCTGATTGAACCAATAAAAGAACATATTGATAAAAACAAACCCTTTCTAGGCATATGTTTAGGCATGCAGATGATGTTATCTAAGAGTTATGAATTTGATGAAATTGAGGGATTAAACATCATAGACGGAGATGTTGTAAAGATTCCTCAAATTAATGATAAAGGACAGACCCATAAAATACCACATATTGGCTGGAATAGAATAATTTATAAAGATGATAGGATTACGCATGGACAAAACAAAAAATCATCAATGTATTTTGTTCATTCATATAAAGCTGAATGTAATAATCCTAAAAATATTCTTGCTCACACACTTTACAATAACATAGAAATATCTGCAATTATCAATTCTAAAAATGCCTATGGATGCCAGTTTCATCCAGAAAAAAGTGGGAAGTATGGATTACGTTTACTTAATGAATTTATCAAACTATAAAAGGAGAGGACTATGGGTAAAATAATTAAAGTTTCAGATGATATATTTGATAAACAGTTAGAGCAGTTGCCTAAAGAAGTTACTTTTTGTAAAAAATGTGTTATTTCAAACCAACGTCCGAGAATAAGATGGGGATTGAAAGAGGATGGCGTCTGTTCTGCTTGTGATTATGCTCATGAGAAAGATAATGAAATTGATTGGGATGAGAGAGAGAGACAGTTGCAGAAAGTTTGTGACGAACATAGGTCTACAGACGGTTCTTGGGATGTGATAGTACCGAGTTCAGGTGGGAAAGATAGTGGCATGGTCGCTCATAAGCTAAAATATAAGTATGGAATGCATCCTTTAACCATAACCTGGGCACCTTTTATATATACAGAAATTGGATGGAAGAATTTTATAGCACTTAAAGATAAGGGCTTTGATAACATACTAGTTCATCCAGACGGTATTTTACACAGAAAATTATCACTCCTAGCATTTGATCTTCATGGAGATGCATGGGATCCGTTCGGTTATGGACAACAGTATTTAGCGTATCACTTGTCAGTTAAGTATAATATACCGCTAATCTTTTTTGGAGAAAATGGTGAAATAGAGTATGGGGGTGAAGATAAACATAAAAATATGGTAGAGGCTCCTATGGAAGACTGGGAAGAAATATTTTATAAAGGTAGTAGTGCTCAAAAACTTGTAGATGCTGGGTTAAAACGAAATATTTTCACAAAGGAAGAAATTGCTTCATTATCTTTTGATTTTTATCAACCGCCCAAAAAAGAGGATTTACAACGTGTAGGCTCGAGAGGTCATTGGATGTCATATTATGAAAGGTGGACACCTCAATGGAATTATTACTATGCTGTTGAAAACACCGGGTTTATAGCTAATGACGATAGATCAGAGGGTACATATCAGAAATATGGAAGTATTGATGATAGATTAGATGGTTTTCATTGGTGGATGGCTTACATGAAATTTGGAATTTGCAGAACAACATATGATGCTGCTCATGAAATTAGAGATGGGCATATTAATCGAGATGAGGCTGTTGCTTTAGTTCATAAGTATGATGGAGAATTCCCTGCTAAGTATTGGAAAGATTTTCTAGAATATCTAGATATTACTGATAAAGAATTTTGGTATATAGCTGATAAATATAGAAGCAGACATATATGGGAGCCAAGTGGACATAAGTCTAGTGGTTACTCGCCTGAAGCTCAATATAAGTTATGGAAATTAAAACATCTAGTTGACTAATAATGAGTAGAATTAACGCAATATACGGTACTGGTGGTTTTGCGAGAGAAGTCATACCTATTTTAAATGAGCAGTATCCCAATGATGATAATATTTTTGTTATACACAGAGAGCATCTAACATCTGAAAAATGTATAAATGGATATTCAGTAATGTCATATGAGGATTTTATAGATATATCATCGAAAGAAAAATCCATAACAGTTGCAATATCAGATGCATCAATAAGATCCAGGATTTCTACTATCATTAATCAGGATGGGGTCAGGCAAAGCAGTATTATATCTAACAAATCAGTTATAATGGATGAGGTTATGATATCAAATGGCACAATAATTTGTCCATTTGTAACTATAACCTCTAATATTAGAATAGGACAGAATTTTCATGCCAACATATATAGTTATGTAGCACATGATTGTATTATAGGCGATAATGTAACTTTTGCTCCATCAGTCAAATGTAATGGGAACGTAATAATTGAAGATAATGTTTACATTGGCACTGGAGCTATTATTAAACAAGGTAAGAGTAATAATCCGATAATCCTAGGAGCTAACTCTATTATTTCAGCAGGTTCATTTGTAACAAGAAATGTACAAGCGTCAACTACTGTGTACGGAAATCCAGCCAAAATATTATCAAAATCCTCTATTAAATAAATATTATAATGAGCAAATCTCTAAAAAAATCTATACCTATTGAAAAAATAGTAATAGGCATGTCAGCATCTATTAAAAAAGTTATTGAGTTTGATGATATAAAACTATTTGCAAAATTATCAGGAGATACAAATGCAATTCATCTCGACAAAGAATATGCTGCTAACTCCAAGTACAAAAAAAATATTGCCCATGGATTAATGTCATCATCATACTTTTCGGGTATATTTGGAACACAATTGCCTGGAGAAGGTTCTATATATACGTATCAATCACTTAAATTTAAAAGACCAATCTATGTAGGAGATGAAGTTGAAGCCAGGGTGATTGTTTCTAATATCGATATTGATAAAAAAAGAGTAAAATTTACAACACAATGCCTAGTTAAATCAAAAATATGCATTGATGGTGAAGCAGAAATATCAATTCCATGAATATCATACAACTTATAAAACGAATTATAGATTTAAACAAAGGTCAAATATACAATATATTTTCTAGTGAAGCACTTCTTAGAATAATCGCATGGTATGTTACCCCTATATTTTATTACTTGCGATGCTCGCCTAATTTAATCTCCGTAATTGCTTTGTTCGTTGGGCTCTATGCGTCATTACTAATATTTATTTATGGGTTAGATTATATTGGTTATGGCATAGGTTTATATGTATTATCAATTATAATCGATCACTGTGATGGAAATATTGCAAGGTTAAAAAATATCCCAACATTCTTTGGTAGATTCATGGATGGTCTATTTGATATAATTGTTCTCGGAATATTTCAGTCTTCAATCCTTTATGCATTTATTAGTGAACCTGAGGAGTTATCTGATATTACTCGTAATTTCAGCGACCCTTTATTAATATTATTCATAATTAGTATTTTTTTTACTCCTATACAGCATTTGATTTATGATAGGTACTCTGCCTACACAAGATGGATAAAAGAAGAACACTCTTTAGTAATACAGCCCACTTTAAGGAGGGAAGTTTCTTTCATATTTATAGATTTCATTAATGACTCACTGTTAATCTTGCTAATTATATTGCCGTTTTACTTTGATATAGTAGTCATTTACTTTCTCATAAATTTATTGGCATCAATATATATAGTATTATTACATTTACTCTTTTCTAAGAAATACATGAGTGCTCATGCGGAGAATCATCGTAAAAAAGATATAAAAAGATAATGAAATATAGAACAATATATATTGCTGGAATTAATAGAAGCGGAGGCTCATTATTATCAAGACTATTTGATGGCCATACTGATATATTAAGTTATCCAACTGAATTAGGTTTTCCTACTGACGAAAATCTTTACGAAATCACTGATTCTTACTCCGGTGTACCGCAAACAATCCCATCAATCAATTTTGAAAAAGAGAATGATTTTTATTCGATATTAGAGCTACCCACAGAGAAACATCAATATTCGACTACATGGGGTAAGGAAAAAGCAGATCCAATGGGAGTGAGGGATAATTACCTCGAGAAGAATTTTTATGGAAATGTAAGTGCAACTTTTGATTATGATAAATTTGCCAGTATATTCAACAAGTTATCAAAAAAATCAAGGTGTATTGAGGACCTATATAGTGCAAGACACCATGCTTATTTTAGCGCTTGGAATAACGGTGAATATATAAAAAATCAGTCAACTGTTGTTATGCAAGATAGTGGAGGAATATATTTAACTAATATAGACAAATTTTTTAAAGACTTTAAAGAATCTATATTAATTTATCCTCTAAGAGATCTTATGGGCTATGTAGCAGCTGAAAAGGTCAGATACGCCAGAAGGTTCTTTGGGTCGAGGAGATTTGCTTTCCCGCAACTTCCGAATTATTTTGTAAAAAAATTTGATCACTATGATCTTGATGCTCAAATCAAAGGATGGTTATGCGCGTTAACCAGAGTAAGAATACTTCAAGAAAAATATAATATAAATAATCAATTTATAGTTTATAGTCATAACACACTTACAGCAAATGCTAGAAATACAATGCAAAAACTCTCTAGTCTATCTAAAATAGATTATGAAGATATATTATTAAATCCTACTATTGGCAAAAATGATTGGCTAGGTAATTCTCACTATGGCCCTACAAAAGGAATATCTAATAGTATTTCAAAAAATTATCCAAAGGTTTTGACTCATAAAGAAATATCAAGAATACATTTATTTATTGATAATATTGATAAATACATTAAATATAATGAGACTCCTGTAGATTTAACGAATATTCCGAGTAAGTTTTTGTATGAATATAATAGACAGAAAAAATATTTTTCGGATAATGATAAACTAAGCCTTTACTATGCCGTAACTAACTCTACTAAAAGAAGATATCATATTAAGCAAACACCTAATTACTCGATCTATGCGCTAATTTATGCATTCTTTGTTCGACTAGTACACATACCTAGAATGTTAAAATTAAAGTATAGTAAAGGCAAAGGTAAACAAAATTATACATAAAAGATGACAAAATTATTTATAACACTGGGGCCATCAACGTTAAATAAGAAATTTCTAACATCTGTTGATAGTAAAAAAATTAAATTATTAAGAATTAATCTATCTCATACTGATATCAAAGATTTGCCTTGGTTAGTAAGATTTATTAGAAAATATTCTAAAACACCTATATGTTTTGATAGTGAAGGCGCTCAAATAAGGACATCTAAATTAAAAGGGAAGACAAAAAAACTAATTAGCAATAAAATCATAAAAATCAACAAAAGTAATATTGAAAACAACGATATTACATTACTCCCCAAAGATATTTATAAACAAATCTCAAAAGGTGATACGTTATCAATAGATTTCAATAGTGTTGTTGTCAAAGTTGTTAGAGAAAATACTACTCACTTTGAATGCAAAGTCTTACAAGGTGGCACAATAGGGTCGAATAAAAGCATTGCTGTTGATAGGGATATTGCCATTCCGCCATTTACAGACAAAGATTTGAAAGCATTTGAGATTGGCTCCAAGCTAAACATTAAAAACTATGCGCTATCTTTTACATCAAGAGCAATGGACATCAGGCAGCTAAGAAGTTTTTTTAAATCCAAAATAATCATTACCTCAAAAATAGAGTCAAAAATGGCATTAAAAAATTTATCTGAGATACTAAAAGAAGCAGATAATATACTTATCGACAGAGGTGACTTATCAAAAGAAATACCGCTTCATGAAATTCCAAAAAAACAAAAAGAAATTATAAAGAGAGCGCGAAAAATTAAAACACCTGTTTATGTTGCTACAAACTTACTTGAATCTATGGTTACTAGGATGGAACCGACGAGAGCAGAGGTTAACGATGTTTATAATACAATTATAGATGGTGCCACTGGTCTTGTTTTGGCAGCAGAGACTGCAATAGGCAAATATCCAGAAAAATGCATAGATATGATACTGAAAATTTCAAAAACTACATAGATGTCATTAAATACTAAGAAATCAAAGATTATTTGGTTCACAGGAATGTCAGGAACAGGTAAAAGTTATTATTCAAAATTTTTGGAAGAGAAACTGAACAATAATAATAAAAAAGTTAACCTTATTGATGGTGATATCATAAGAGATCGATACAAAATAAAGGTAGGTTTTGAGTATAATGAAATATGTACTAATAATAGAAATATTGCTAGGTTATGTGAAAAAGAATACAAGAACTATGATATTACAATTGTTTCTGTAATCTCGCCCTATGAATTAATAAGACAAGAGATAAAAAATAAATTTCGAGATGATTTCCTACTAATTTATGTTCACTCTGATATTGAATCGCTTAAGGACAGAGATACAAAAGGTTTGTATAAAAAAGCAGATATGGGGATAATCGATAACCTCATAGGTTATTCTAAAAAATCTATATATGAGCCGCCAGGAAGTCCAGATTTAATACTTGATACATCAAAAAACATCAAACCTTCTGAAAATATTAAACTACTTGATTGTTTTATAGATAAAAATATATTATGACTTGTATTAGGTTTCTCTCTAATAATAATGATATAAATTTTGATGATGATGTAATTTATATTACTTTTTCAAAAGTATTTCACTTGCAACATATTAGTCTCAAAAATGTCTTTTATTTTTTTGATATCGACCCTAAGATTAATGAGAAAGAAATAAACTCACTAATTGAAAAAAATCTTTTTGATGAATCAATAAAAAATCATAATGATTTATATCCTTTATCTTTTAAATATATCTATAAATATTATTTAACATATACTCAGTTTTATAATAGATTGCATTATTTGATTAATCAATTTAGCGATGTAGATGAGATTCAGTATTCAACAAATATCTCTTTTATATTTTCAAGAGCTGTACAGAGTATTTGTGAAAATCATTCTATAGAGTCTCGTCCAACTAATGAAGAATTTGATGGATTTAGTTATAGACACAATGAGACTATGCTTAGTGATATTCCATATAAACAAGATGCGCATATATGGTATGTTTTTTTGTATGCGATGTATTTGAGAATAACTAGTCATAAGGTTTTCGTATTGCCATCCTCTTTTGTTATGAAATTGCCTAATTCAGTTAATCTTTTAAAGAGTTCAGTTTTCGCATTAAATGAAAAGATAAAACGCTTTTTAGGAATGCATAATTTATCTAAAAATTCATATAGTTTTAGTGAACTAAATTTTTCAAGAGAGATAGAAACTATGTATAAGTTAGATAGTAAGATTTGGGGCAATTATAGGAATGATCAACTACAGCTAATAGAGCATTTAATTAATATTTTTTTTGAGAAGTTCACACCTAATTATTTAGTGTCCTTACAGGATAAAATAAGGAAACTATTTCGTTGGTCAAATACGAAATGTGTAATCCTTGATGAAACAATTGATGCTTACAGACGACTAATTGCATCAGCGTGCAATGATGAGAAAATAGATCTTGAATATATGCCGCATGGTATTATTTCAGAACATCTTCAATTTTCGTATACCTCAAATGAAAGTTATGTAAATAAATATATACCCAAAACTCTTGCTTGGAATAGTTTTTCATCAGACTACCTAAAAAAAATGAACTTATCTTCTGTGCCAATAACATTCCCAATAAATATATCTCCACGAAAAAAGAACGATAGAAGGGATATTTTAGTCATGCTTAGTTATGGAGATAGAGTCAATTTAAATCAATTTGAAGAGGATATAGTTGATATATTAGAGGTAGTGGATTGTACTAAATATAATATTGACTGGAAAATACATCAAAACATTTTTGAAAAAACTAATAAAATTATGAAAAAACAAAAATCTAATATTGAAAATATGTTAAATATGGAGCTTAATTTTATCCATCATGATATTAAATCATCCTCAATATTGAAGAACTATGATTTTATAATTTTTACAACCTATACAACCGGAATTTATGAGGCAGCTTTACTAAACGTACCATTTGTTATTTATAGTAATGAAACAGAAGTATGTAATGGAATAAAAGTGCCCCTAATTCCTATAGCTAAAAATAAACATGACTTTAGATTAATGCTTAACCAAACTAATAGTGACTACCTTAATCTAATAAAGAAATCTTTATTAGAAAATATATCATTAGATAAATACTTGCTGAAAAAAGCTAGGCGCATGATTTAAAGGTATTTAAAAGATTTCTCTATGAAAATTAATATTAAAAAATACTTAGTTAAAAAAAATACTAAAATCTCTACAGTAATAAAAATGTTGCAAGATAACCCTATTAAATTGATTGTGGTGGTAACTGACAATGATAAGTTAATTGGGAGCATAACTGATGGAGACCTAAGAAGGGGAATGTTAGATGGGTATAATCTGAAAGATAAATGTTCTTTCATAATGAATACGGCACCAAGTTATGCATATGCTAACGATAAAGATAAGATAAATGATATTTTAAATAAAAAAAAGAATATTCCTATTATCGTGGATAATAAAAATATTGTGATTTCTCTTTATCTTGACGGACTATCATCATCAAAGACAATCAAAACTAATAAAGTAGTGATCATGGCTGGAGGCAGGGGAGAAAGATTGATGCCTTTAACAAAGGACATCCCCAAGCCTTTGTTAGCAATAAAAGATAAGCCTATTATTAAACATATTATTGAGGCTTTTTTAAAAAATGGTTTTGAGGATATCATCATATCTGTTGGTTATAAATCTGAAAAACTTATAGAGTATTTTGAAAAGGATAAATCAATGTCTAAATATGTTACATTTATTAAAGAGGATAAGCCTCTAAATACCGCAGGTGCTTTATCATTAATACCTAAAAATAAATTAACTGAACCAGTCATTATAAAAAATGGAGATATTATTACGAATGTTAACTACAATGATCTTTTAAATTTCCATAATACTCATGATAAACCAATAACAATATGTGCTACGGAATATCAAGTAGCAATACCTTTTGGTTCTATAACTACTAAAGATGGTGTTATATCAAATATAGTAGAAAAACCAATTATAAAACACCATGTTAATGCAGGTATATATATAATAAATCCTGAGGCAATAAAAAAAAATACATCAATTAGTATGATTGACCTTATTAGCGATTATATTAATTCTGGTAATGTAGTCGCTTACCCATTACATGAATCATGGATTGACATTGGTTCGCCCGAGGACTTTAAAAGAGCGCAAAAAAAAGACTATAACAATGAATAATGTTGTGACATTTGATCTATGTAAAAATATCTTAAGAAATATTAAGAAATGTCTGCCAGCTAAAATTTCACAATATTCTGTGCATGAACCCAATTTATCTATTAAGGTGAAAAGAGAACTCAATAACTGCCTAATATCAACTCATATTTCTTCCTCAGGCAAATATATCGATAAGTTTTCTGAAAGTTTAAAAGATATAATAGGATCAAAATATATATTATTGACAAATAGTGGAACATCGGCTTTGTTTTGTGCGTTTAATGAATTAGATATAAAAAATCAGGAAGTTATAGTTCCATCGATGACATTTGTGGCTACTCCAAATTCAGTTATACATGCTGGTGGAACACCAGTGTTTATTGATTGCTCAAAGTCAAATCTAAATATCGATAAAGATGATTTAGAAAAGTATTTAATTGTCAACTATAAGATCTCTAATGGGGAATGTAAAAACAAGAAAACAGGTAGAGTATTAAGATGCATAGTTGTGGTTCATACATATGGAGAAGCTGCGAACGTTAACTTAATTTGCAAGCTTGCAAGAAAATATAATTTAGAAGTCATTGAAGATGCAGCTGGCGCACTTGGCACCCTCAGATCTAATAAACATGTAGGTACAGTTTCGAGGATGGGAGTAATAAGTTTTAATGGGAACAAAATAATCACGACTGGTATGGGTGGAGCACTTATTTTCAAGTATAAAAAAGACTACGAGAGCGTTAAACATAAAATATCAACAGCAAGAATTCAACATAATTGGAAAGTAGAACATGATATGGTTGGATATAATTTACGTATGGCTAACATTAATGCAGCATTAGGCTATGGGCAGATTATAGATTTTGAAAAAATACTTAATAAAAAAAGAGAACTATATCAGAGATATTGCGATATGTTTTCTAATAACAAGTATTGTTATATAAAAAAATCAGATAATACATCTAATAATAATTGGGTCACAAATCTATTTCTAAAAGATGAATTTCTTGATGATCATCAGACTTTGATTAAATACTTACAAAATCATAAAATATTTGTTAGAGAATTATGGAAGCCTATGCACTTATTGCCCATGTTTAAAAAATGTAATCATAGCAGAATAATAAACGCAGTGAAAAGCTGGAAAACAGGCATTAGCTTACCTAGCAGTTATTATAAATAATGAATAAACGAAAGATCTGTATTGTTTCATCCAGCAGAGCTGATTATAATCACTTATTTTTATTAATGCAGGCATTAAAAAAATCAAAAGAAGTTGAATTAAAGTTAATAGTAACTGGCATGCATCTCTTAAAAGAATTTGGAAGTACTTATAAAGAAATAATGAATGATGGTTTTCATATAGATGCTTTTATTAAAAACCAATGTAGTAAAAATACGAGTAATGCATCATTGAAAATAATATCTGATCAGTTTAAAAATGCAGGTGAAGTATTAGATAAGATGAAACCTGATATTATTATTATTCTTGGCGATCGTTATGATATTTTACCCATAGCTCTGTGTTGTCATATAAAAAATATACCGATAGCTCATTTCCATGGTGGAGAGATTACTTATGGGGCCATAGACGACGCCATAAGACACTCAATTACTAAGTTATCCGATATACATTTTGTCGCCAATATAGATTTTAAAAAAAGAGTTCAACAATTAGGTGAAAATCCAAAAAATATATATAATGTTGGGTCTCTTGGCGTTTTGGCAATTAAATCAACTAAAATAATGGCTAAAACAAGTATTTTGCAGAAATATAATATTACAGGTAGATATATATTGGTTGCGTTGCACCCAGAAACCATTGAAGCTGATAACGACCTAATTATAAAATCCCTTTTCGATGTACTGAAACATCAAAAAAATATACATACTGTATTTACCGCTCCTAATTCTGATCCGGGTAATGCAAAAATACTATATAATATTGATAAGTTCAGGAAACTATTTGCAGACAGATCATCCTTCGTCGCATCAGCAGGAAGAGAAGATTTTATCAATCTAATAAGATACGCTGAATTAATAGTAGGTAATTCTTCATCATGCATAGTTGAGGCGCCAGCGATAGGTACAAAATCTTTAGTTATAGGTAAAAGACAGAGCGGCAGACCTTTAGTCTCTTCTGTCAGTAAAACAGGGTTGTCTTATACAGCTATTAATAATAAATTAAAGAAACTGTTAAACCAAAAACATAAGCTTAATCCGAATAATAAACTAGCATATAAGTCATCTACTTCTCTATCAAAGATAATCAAAATACTATCTACAATATCACTAGATAATATAAAACTTAAAAAATTTATTGATTACAAATGATTGCTAAAAAGAATATTCATGTAATTGCTGAGATTGGAGTCAATCATAATGGCGATATAAAACTAGCAAAAAGACTTATGTTAGCCTCTAAAAGAGCTGGGGCAGATTCAGTTAAATTTCAAACTTATGATGCGGATGAGATTGTTATAAAGGGTGCACAAAAAGCTAATTATCAAATAGTTAATACCAAAAACTTTGAGTCGCAGTATGATATGCTGAAAAGATACGAATTTAGTCACAAAGACTATTTGTCGCTCATAAATTATTCAAAAAAAATCAATATACCTCTATTCTCTACAGCAGCTGGTATCAAGAGTTTAAACTATTTAACGAAAAAGCTAAAATTAAAGACAATCAAGATAGGTTCTTCAGATTTAACCAATATCCCACTACTTCTAAGGGCTGGCGCATCAAAGAAAAATATTATAATTTCATCCGGTATGGGTGACCTAGGAGAAATTGATATTGCTTTATCTGCATTATCATATGGGTATGATAATAAAAATAAAAATAAGTTGTCTGGCTTTGATATCACAAAACATAATAGGCTTTATAAAAAATATCATTCTTATTTAGATAATAAGATCACTTTGCTTCATTGTACGACAGAATACCCAGCCCCTTTAAATGAATTAAACATTAATATAATCGATATACTAAAGCAGAGATACAAAATTTCTATTGGTTATTCAGACCATTCAAACAACCCATTGACCCCTATTATAGCTTCATCTAAAAATATTAGCGTAATAGAAGTTCATGTAACCCTAGATAAATCATTATCTGGGCCAGACCATCTATGTTCATTAAACCCTCAAGAGTTTCAGGACTACATCAAGAATATTAGAAAAACAGAGATGATTTTAGGATCAGAGATTAAGAAACCAACTAAGTCTGAGATAAAAAATAAAAAAAACGTAAGAAAAAGTTTAATTGCCAAAAAAGATATCAGCAAAGGTGAGGCTATTTCAGAAGATAATATGACTGTTAAACGACCTGGCAAAGGCATCCCATCGATATTTTATAATGATTATCTTGGAAAAGTTGTTAACAAGAACATTAAAGCTAATAAATTTATTAAAAAAAATGATATCAAATCTTAATACAGCATCTTGTGAAAATATCTATTCATAATAAAGCTGTATTATTAAGGCTTACAAAGGATATGCTATTATCCGATATTCTGATTCCTGTAGAACCAAATATTATTATGTACTATGACGTACTTTTGGATCGAAATAAACTAGTTGATGGATCAACAATGACTGATATACTTAACTAACTATGGATTATTCGTGATATGAAAGAAGATATAGACATAAATTACTTTATAAAATTATTTTTAGAAGAAAAGAAGAAAATTTTTATCATTATTGCTGTTGCCATAACAATATCTGTTGTCTATGCATTAACTGCTACGAAATATTATAAGGCATATGCTTATATTCTTCCGCCTCAAACAAAGTATGTTCAAGCTCTTAATGTTGTTGATGCTGATGGTGATCTGATTAGCCAAGAACAGCCGCTCAAACCAGATGATATTTATACTTCCTTCATAAGGAATGTCCAGTCAAGAAAATTTCAAAGAGAATATTTCTTTGATAAAGCAGTAAAGCTATTTGATGAGTCTGACAAGGATCTTTCTTTTGAAAATAACTTTCACAAGAACTTATCTTTTAAACTTTCGTCACAAACAACATCAAGAGATATAAGATCACAATCATTTTTAACAATAACATATATACATACAGATCCACAAAGAGCTGCATCGATACTTAACGAGTATATCGATATGGTAAATCGTAAAACAGGAGAAGATTTTACAGAGGGCGTTAATCAACTAATACGTACTTCTAGAAATTCTTTGATTGCAGAAATTGATGGCAAGCGTCTTCTTGCTAAAAAAATAACACAAGATAGGATAAAGAGACTAGAAGAGGCGTTCTCGATAGCAACAAAACTAAACATAGTTGATAGAGTTACTGATTCAACTCATTCTCAAAATGTTATATTGAGTGCTGATAAAAATATTGCATCAGATACACCCCTTTACCTATATGGAACTAAATCATTACGTGCAGAAATTGATGTTCTAAGTAGTCGAGAGTCATTTGAAGCATTTATTCCTGGCTTAAGGGCTTTAGAGCAAAAAGCTGAGGGATTAAAAAACATTCGTGTTAATTCGTCTGATGTTAAATCAGCACAAATCGATCAACCTGCGAACCCCCCAACAATGAGATTTACTCCTAAAAGAAAGATTATTGTACTAATGGGAGGCATACTTGGTATATTTATCTCATTCTTATACTTGCTGAGCTTGATGATAGTGAGAAGAAAATAAATAAAAATCATATTTAGCACCTCTAGATATAAATGTATAAATTTTTAAAAAAATCTTCTAAGAATCTATTAGGCGAAATATATTATTATCTTATTAAAAAATATCATGAAAAAGGCAATAGGTCTCTGATATATCATGCCTTTGGCTCAGATTTAAAACATGATACATATGGTATAAGTATTGATATAAATAGATTTAGGGAGCATATGAAATTTGTAATTAATAATTATGAGATCACTCATATCAACAACCTTGATTCTAGTGAAATTAATGTTTCAGTGACAATTGATGATGGGTACAAAGATACGTTAAACGCAATAGATATTTTGATAAAAAAGAATATACCTTTCACATTATATATAAGTCCTGAAAACTTAGACAAAACAGATTATCTATCCTCAAAAGATGTCAAGGACATATCCCTGATAAATATGTGTATAATTGGCACACATGGTTATAGCCATAAAAAATTATCAACTCTTGATAAGGCGCAGCAGCATACTGAATTACAAAAAAGCAAAATTGTTCTAGAAGAACTAATTGGTAAAGAAGTGAATACTTTATCATATCCCCATGGATCATTTAATCAAGATACAATATCAATTGCTAAAGAACTAGGCTATAAGTCTGCAGCATCAAGTATCAAAGGTTTCAATAATATAAAGACAGACCCGTTTAAAATGAGAAGGATTGAAGTGATAGCCTCTGATAAATTAAGAGAGTTGACAAAGAAAATTAAAGGATACTATGACTTCTATTAGTATAAATTATTATACTTTACTCAAGGCTAGCATGCTTTTCCTCCTTATAGGAAATCTTGCCAGAAGTATATCTCCCGTTATTGCAGCTCTTTTTGAGTTTTCTCTGATAGCACTAATGTTATTTTTCACAATTATTTATTTAGCACAGACAAAAACAACTTTTTCAAATAATGAACTGATATATTACTCATTCTTGTTATATCTTATTTTACACTTGGTTGCCGCATCTATATTTAGACCTATAGAACTCCAGCTATCATTTTATGATATCTTTTATTATAATTTATCTGAGTTTAGATTATCAACATTAGGGTATCTATTACCGTTAATATTTATCCCCATATATTATAAAAATAAAATTAACTTTGAAATCTTTTTGGTTGGACTAATAAAATTTGCTATATTATATACAATTTTTGAACAAGTCTTTTCTCTTCTTGGATTCAGATATTTATTTGAGATTGGTTATGCTAATTCTGGCGTTGTATCAGATAACTTGATTGGTCTTAAGAGCTTGGGCATGTATAGAGTCTGGGGTTTAATAGGCTCGCCGCAATTGCTGGGTATTTTTCATGTTATTACATTAGTTTATCTTTTAGATAAAAAAGAAAAATTTTGGTCAATTCTATGCATTATCGCAATAATTGCTAGCACGTCCAAAAGCGCGTATATTATTTTACTTTTTTATGCATTTATTTATATGATTCAAAAAAAACATTTTCTAACACTTATGTTTTCTCTAATATTAATGATTATTATTTCTGTCGCTACTATATCTTTTTATTCGTACATTATGGATTTGCATCTTGAAAGTGATTATCCAAATTTTACGAAATTTATAGGATCGATATATGGTTACTTTATACTTTTAACAAGTGTAGCTGAAGTAAGTGCCGCAGAAAGATTTATAACCGGTGGAGCACTGAATGACTTTTTATTATATTTTTCAGCTAATCCGGAAAATATTCTAGCTGGCAAAGGAATAACGTATTCGATATTTCTGGATACATCATCGATAATATATTCTAATTATTTTTACTTAACTTCAGATTACTATTTTTTAACTTTTGTGGAGCAATATGGCTTAATTGGTTTTATTTTTGCATTATTTATATTTCTAATCTATCCATTTGCAAAGATATTGACAACTGATAAATTGTATTATGCAGTTCCAATAATATTTTTTTTATCTATGATGCATTATCCGCCAAATATATCTAAATTATTTATGGTGTTTATGGCTTATTCTTTATATAAAGTATATTTATCGGAGGATCATGTGGATGAAAAATAAAATACCAGCAGCTATTATATTATGCGGCGGGAAAGGAATGCGGCTAAGACCTCTAACGAATGATAAACCAAAGCCTTTAATAGCCATTGATGGTCATCCAATTTTATATCATGTGATTAATCATTTAATAAAGTCAGGCATTAAAAAGTTTTATATTGCTACAGGATACAAGTCTATTAAGATTGAAGAATTTATGAGGAAATCGTTCAAAAAAATTGATTATACAGTAATAAACTCGGGCGATGTAGACATATTATATAGAATAAAAGATTGTATGAAATCTCTGAATGATGATTTTATATTATGTTATGGTGATACTATTTCAAACGTAAATATTAAAAAGTTAATAAAATATCATAATGAAAAACCCAACTCTGTAACAGTCACCTCATATCCTGTTTCAATACCTTTTGGGTTGCTAGAGGTTAATAGCGAGGGTTTAGTTAGATCTTTTAAAGAAAAACCAATCCTAAACGATTCTATAAATATAGGATACTTTTATTTTAATCACTCGATGAGACATCTACTAAACAGAAAAAAGAAATTGATTTCTGTTATAAATCAATTAGTTGAAGATGGTCAACTAAGAGCATATAAGCATAAAGGAATACATATAACTATTAATACATTGGCTGAACTTGATCATGCAAAACAAAATATCTCAAAAATATATAAATAAAAAATTTTGGAGAAAAAAAACTGTTCTTATAACAGGAGTAAATGGTTTCATTGGTGGAAACCTTGTGAAATTACTAATTTCGCTTGGTGCTAATGTGATAGGTATTAGTAACGATAGAAAAAAGGATAGATTCTTAAAATATGAGGGACTGTTGAATAAAATTAAATATTATAAGGCCGATATATCTAATTATAATCAAATTAAAAAAATTGTATCAGAGAATAATATAAGCATTTGTTTCCACCTTGCCGCACAAGTTGATGTTAATATAGCTAAAAATGAACCTTTTCATACATTTGAATCAAATATAAGAGGCACATATAATTTACTAGAAGTATTGCGGACGTCAAAGAAAATCAAATCAATAATTGTTGCGTCATCTGATAAAGCATATGGGGAGTATGAACTTAACAAATTACCATATGAAGAAACCTATGATCTTAGACCTAGATTTCCCTATGATGTCTCAAAAGCTTGCGCAGATTTAATAACCAAGTCTTATTCTACATCTCTTTTTAATTTACCTGTGATTACCACTAGATTTTCGAATATCTATGGACCAGGACAATTAAATTTTACCGCATTAATTCCTGATTGTATGTTAGCGAATTTTGGTTATAGAAAATTCATACCAAGAGGCAATGGAAGAAATAAAAGAGATTTTTTATATGTTGAAGATGTTTGTGATTTATATTTATGCCTTGGTTATTATCTATATAATGATAATAAACTTTCGGGTGAAATCTTTAATGCTGGTACTGGTAGAGGTTTTAGGGTTGATGAAATTGTCAACGATATATGTATGCTGGACAATAATAAAGATTTATATTGCTCAATTAAAAAATCATATGTTGGCAAAAAACTCACTGGAGAGATTCAACATCAGTTCATGTCATATGTTAAACTAAATAAAATGTTTGGATGGAAACCCCATACAGAAATAAAAGAAGGATTAAGAAGTACATATAAATGGTACAATGGGTTTTTAAAAAAATATAACTATAAAGATTTCTTATAAGAGTTAAAAAAATGAAAATTATGATACTTGGCGCAGATGGATACTTAGGTTGGCCAACTGCTGTAGACCTAGCATTTAAAAAGCATAAATTAATGCTTGTTGATAGTTATATCAAACGTAAAATCATGACTAAGATGAATCGAGAGCCATTAGTCAAATCACCGACGCTGTCAACAAAAGTAAGAAAGTTAAATAAAGCTGGATGTAACGTAAGTATGGCAAATATAGATTGTTGCGACTTTACCAAGCTGTCTAATATCTTTAAAAAATTTCAGCCTGATGCTGTAATCCATTTCGCAGAACTTCCGTCTGCTCCTTATTCTATGATTGGAAACAAAGAAGCATGGAGTACACTTGATAATAACCTGCATACAACTCTAAACTTAATTTGGTGCGTTAAAAATATTAAAACTGATTGTCATATAATTAAACTTGGTACAATGGGAGAATATGGTACTCCAAATATTGATATAGAAGAAGGGTGGTTAAACATCAAACATAATAATAGGGAACAGAGATTTATGTATCCAAGACAGGCCTCAAGTTTGTATCATACATCAAAGATAATGGATACTGACTTATTATGGTTCTATACAAGAATGAATAAAATTAAAGTAACAGATCTAATGCAAGGCCCCGTTTATGGAATTATGAACAATGACTTTATAGAGGCAAACGATTTCCAAATCTCTTTCGCATATGATGATATGTTTGGAACTGTACTAAATAGATTTATTGTGCAAGCCGTCGCTAAAACGCCATTGCTGGTATATGGTTCAGGTTCCCAAATTAGAGGTTATATTAATATTAAAGATACTCTAGCATGTATAAGTCTTGCTCTTGAGAACCCTCCTGCATCAGGAGACATGCATATTCATAATCAATTTACCGAACAATTCTCAGTGAATCAACTAGCTAAAAAAGTACAGAAGTCTCTCAAGAAAATTGATATAGATGTCTCAATCAATAAAATTAAAAACCCTAGAATTGAATCTGAAAAACACTATTATAATGCTAAAAATAAAAATATGATGAATTATGGATTATCACCAACTTTCTTAAACGATGATATCATTATATCTATCGCGCAATATGTTCTAAAGTATAAAAAATACATTAACAAAAAAATACTTAAACCAAAAACAAAATGGGCATGAAAATCTTAATAACAGGCGGTCTCGGTTTTATTGGTCAGAATTTACTTAGATTTCTAGTAAGTAAAAAAGAAATAGCAAAAATAATAGTTGTTGATAATTATTCCCAAATTAAAAATCCAGATCTGAAAGACTTAAAAAATATAAAATATTTTTCTAAAGAAAATTATAAAATAAATAAATCAAGAATTAATATTATAAAAGCAAATATAAAAGATTTTAGTTTTGCAAAACTAATTTGCAGTGAAATAGATTCTGTTATTCATCTAGCTGCTGAATCAGGCGTAGATATTTCAGTTAATAGACCTAAATATGCATTTGATGTTAATGTTCTGGGTACATTTAATTATCTAGAAGCATCTAGGCTAAATAATGTTAAGAATTTTATTTTTGCATCCAGCGGATCAGTTTTTGGAAAAGCAACTCCACCAATGCATGAAGACTATGAAAAAAAACCAATATCTCCGTATGGTTCTTCAAAGCTTGCTATTGAGTCATTTTGTAATTCATATGCGTCTGTATATGATATAAAGACAACTATATTGAGATTTAGCAATGCATATGGTAATCATTCATTTCATAAAAATAGTGTCATATCAAAATATATAAAAAACATATTAAATAATAAACCATTGATAGTTTTCGGAGATGGAAGACAGACTAGAGATTATATACATGTAAATGACATAGTTATGGCTATATTCAGAAGTATTAAAACTAGAAATAAATCAGAATCTTATCATATAGGCACGGGCGTTGAGACAGATCTTAACCAGATTATTAAAATCATGTCATCAATATTTAAAAAACTTGGTTATAACATACCTGTTATTATTCATGAAGATAATAGAGTAGGCGATATGAAAAATAATTCCTTATATATCAAAAATACTTATAAAAAACTTAACTGGAAGTCTTCTATACAACTTAATGAAGGAATAAAAAATACAATATCTTGGTATATCTCTAATCAATAAATGATATATATTTTAACTTTTTTTACGACCTTATTGATCTGTCTTTTGTTAATAAAGTCATCTATTGTTACCGCGGATCAAGCATCAAGAGGGGAATATAAATACAGTATTGCAACTTCTGGCGGTATAGCGCTATCAGTTCCCTTGATCTTTAGCATGCTCTTAATGATTGGCGTCAATGAGAATGATCTTTTTTATTTACTCCTCTTAACTGCCATTTCATTAGTAGGTGTTGCAGATGATTTTTATGATACGCCTCAAATTATTAGATTCATATTTCAAATCTTAATATCATTATTTTTTGCAATATATTTTATAACAACTAATCCTATTGATGTATTTTTTATAGTTCTGTCAATAGTATATGTGATAAATTCCTTAAATTTCTTCGATGGGATTGACCTACTTGTTTCAACGCAAATGATATTTATGCTTTGTTCTTTATTATTAATAGTTACTTATCAAGATATTGTTTTGCAAGATAGCATGGTTAATATGACTTCTATAATGATACTGTCAGTTATCTCTTTGATTGGTTTTAGCATCTATAATTATTCTCCAGCATCTCTATTTTTAGGTAGCTCTGGATCTTATTATCTTGGTTTTATGATATCTACGCTATTTGCTTTTTTTATCTTCACAGAAAATATTTCCTTATATACATGTATGATTTTATATAGTACGCCATTAATTGACACTATTCTTGTATTTATTTTTCGATTTATTACTAAATTAAGATATCAGTACAAAAAATCGTCAAACCTAATAAGTTCTTCAATAGAGTCTGTTAAAACAGTATTTTTTGTAGCACATTCTATGCATAACTATCAAATTATGAGTAGAAAACTAAAGAGTCATATTAAGGTAGATATTTTTATTCTGACTTTAAATATAATATGGTGTTTACCATTGGCGCTCTTATCTGTTATATATACGGATTTCAGTCATTTTATTTTTATACTATCGCTGGCACCATATACCATAATCTCTATATATAATAAGACTGGCATGGAAGTTTATAAATAGTGAAAAATATCTTTTCAAAAAACATATCTGAATATCTTATGTCAATTAATCATTCCAGGTATTCTCATAATGATATTCTAAAAATTATAACTGATGGAATTAAAACATAATAATGTTTAGTGATCTAATGAAAGTGTCAAGGTTATTCTCGTCTAGTGATAAACTAGCGCTCGTTTATTTATTTTTTTTAAATATTCTTACAAGCTTCTTTGAAATTATAGGCATAGCCTCAATAGTTCCTTTTGTTGGACTTATAAGCGATCCAGACTTTCTAAGTAAATATGATTTCCTGAAAAATATTTATAGTAATTTCCAATTATCTACTCAAGAATCTATTATATATACCGGTATTGCGATAATAGTATTATTTGTATCAAGCAATCTTACGAGTGCATATAACTTATGGAGAACAGTAAAGTTTACTGCAGAACAAAATCATAAGATAGCTGTCTTAATTATGGAAAAATATCTTTCTCAGGATTATAATTATTTCTTAAAATCAGATATTTCACATATAACCAAAAACATCCTGGATGAGGCGTCTGTAGTTGCTGAAAATGTACTTATGCCACTATTGCAACTCACAACAAGATTTACGGTCTTAATCAGTATATCTATATTATTGTTTATAATTAATCCAGAGATATTCTTATACTCGCTAATGAGTTTATTGAGTATATATTTTATAATTTACAAAAGTATAAAGAATTTAATTACCAGATATGGCAAGGAGAGACTTATAAGCAATGATAGGCGTTTTAAAAATGTGAATGATTCACTCAAGTCAATTAAAGACGTAAAGTTCTATAATGCCGAGCGTTTCTATATAGATGAATTCTCTAGTGCACAAAAAAGTTTTTCTAATTTAACAGCAAAAAATACATTATTATCTGTACTACCAAAATATCTCATTGAAATTTTTGCGATTGGAGGGTTGTTTACTGTAACAATATATATAATTAGCCTAAATAATGAAATTGTTTCTTATTTGCCTACGTTAGCTGTTTTTATGTTGGCTGCTTATAGATTATTACCTTTGATACAACAAATATATGTTAATTTCTCTACAATAAAATTCTTTTATCCCGTACTGAAGATGATAGAGGAAATTACCAATCTAGCTGAGACTAAAATTACCAGACCATTAGATAAATTAGATTTCAATCATGATATCAAATTCAGTAATATATCTTTTTCTTATGGAGAAAAATCTATATTAAATAATATTAATTTCACTATAAATAAATCTGATGTAGTAGGGCTTTTAGGCAAAACAGGCGTAGGCAAAACAACCTTATTAGATTTATTATTGGGTTTTAATAAGCCTTCTGCTGGTCAAGTTTTAATAGATGGAACAATATTAGACAGAAAAGATATTTATAAATTATGTAATACCACAGGGTATGTTTCACAAAATATAGCATTTTTAGATACAACAATAGCAAAAAATATTGCATTTGGAGTTAATGAAGAAAATATCGACTATGATCTTATAAATAAATTAATTGATTGCGTGAAGTTAAGGCAACTTGTAGATTCGCTTGAAGATGGAATCATGTCCAAGATTGGTGAAAATGGAGCTAAATTAAGTGGTGGGCAATGCCAAAGACTTGGGATCGCAAGAGCATTATACTTGAAACCATCGTTAATTATATTTGATGAAGCCACAAATGCTTTAGACTCAAATACAGAAGAGGAAATCATCAAGTCAATCAAAGAATTCACTAGTAATGAAATTACGATCTTTATGATCACACATAGATTATCATCTGTAAATATATGTGATAAAGTATTGATATTAAATAAAAATAATATTGTATCTTTTTCTAGCAAAGATATTACATCTGATATGTTGAAAGATATGATAAACCAAGAATAATATAATATGAACAATGAGCTAAAAAAATCTAATGTTGTAATAACGGGTGCTGATGGCTTTATTGGTTCACATTTAACTGAATCGTTGGTTAAACTTGGATGTAATGTTACTGCTTTTACAATGTATAACTCACTTAATAGTTGGGGTTGGCTTGATACCATAGATAAGAAAATCATTGATAACACAAAAGTTATTTCTGGTGATATACGTGATCAACGGTCTGTAAATAATTTATGTCATAAAGCTGACTATATTTTTCATTTAGCATCATTAATAGCTATACCATATTCTTATGAATCTCCTTATTCTTATCTTCAAACTAATGCATTAGGGACCTTGAATGTTCTGGAGTACTGCCGTGAAAAAGGCATCAAACAATTGATTCATACATCAACCAGTGAAGTTTATGGTGACTTTACTAAAATACCCATAGACGAAAATACTCCTGTAATAGCTAAGTCTCCGTATTCAGCTACAAAAATAGCTGCAGATCAGCTAGCTTATGCTTACTATAGTAGTTACGATATTCCCATAAGCATAATAAGACCATTTAACACATTTGGACCAAGACAGTCCAATAGAGCTATTATCCCAACAATTATCACACAACTCTTAAACAATAAGAAAGATGTAAAACTTGGTTCGCTTTATCCTACTCGAGATTTCACATATGTAAGAGACACAGTTAAAGGATTCATTGCTATGATAAATAAGAAGAAAAGCCTTGGTCAGGTCATAAATATTGGTTCGGGCTATGAGATATCAATAGGTGATTTATTTTCATTAATTAACTCTATAATTAATACTGATATAAAAATTAAAAAAGATAGATCGCGAATTAGACCAAAAAAAGGAGAAGTCAATAGATTGAAAGCTAATAATAAAAAAGCTAAGGATCTAATAGGGTGGACACCGGAGTATCATGGAAAGCAAGGATTAAAAAAAGCTATGATGGAAACTATAGATTGGTTTAAAGATCCAAATAATATTAAACTATATAAATCAGGCTTGTATAATATATAATCTTGGTATTTTTATTAATAAGAATATAACAATTCAACCAACCATAAAGTTTGAAGATCTATTTCAAAGTAACAAGGGTGGAATAACAACATCAAGTTATTTGACTAAATCAGGTCGTTATTCTCTCTATAAAATCATATCTATTATTAAAAAAAATAATAACAATATAAATAACATATATTTACCAAGCTTTATATGCAAAGAAGTAATTTCGTCATTAATATCATTTAATCTCGACATTTCATTTTATAAGCTAAACAATGATCTCTCTCCAGATATAAATTTTTTGAAAAAGAATCTCAAAAGAAATTCAATTTTATTCATAGTGAACTATTTTGGTGTATTGGCGGATTGGAGTTCTATTAATGATATTAAAAATGAATATGAATTAATAACGATTGAAGATAACTGCCATTCATTAAATGAAAAAAATGGAATAGGTTCATATGGAGATTATTCATTTAATAGTTTACGAAAAATTATACCATTATTGAGTGGCTCGGAACTTAATATTAACATAGCCAGTATTATACCTGAAACAAATAATCTTAAATTAAGGATTCCAGATATTGATGAAATTAAATATCTCTTAAGATTTTATAGGAATAAAAAAAGCACAAAAATATCTATAAATGGCTCTGAAAATAATGAGATAGTCTCTAGTGAGAAAGGTATAGATTATATTTCAAAAAGGATATTAGATAATCATGAGTTTGATATAGATCATATATGCCTGACTAGACGCCATAACTTTATTTCATGGAATAGATTCTTGCCTAGTAGTGAATTACGTTCTTTTCATATCGATATCAATAAGGTCTATTGTCCATATGTGTATCCTTGTATTGCTGAATCAGATGAAATAAAGAAAAAGTGGATAGAATGGGGAATGAAAAATAATATTAGGATCATTAATTGGCCTAAAATACCATTTAAATCACATGATCATTTTGAAAATTCTCATTTGAATATGGTTTTATTATTTCCTATAAACCATCAGTTTAATCTACCCATTAGGTTGAATTAATAGTATATTTAACAGGTAACATTATTAAAGAGAATGATTTGAAAGACTATTTACTTAATTTGCCAAGATTTACAAAAAGATTGTTAATGGTAACAACTGATTTTGTATCTCTCGCTTTAATGGCATGGGTCGCTCTTGTTTTAAGAGGCGATGGTTTTTTTAATATAAATGATGGATATAAATTATCCGGTGCCTCACCTCAGGAGCTTTATCAGTTTATTATAGTAGCTCCTATTATTACTATAGCGGTTCTTTTAAAAATGCGTTTATATCGGTCAATAATTCGATATATTAACGTTGATACATATGTGAAAATCTCAAAGGCATGTCTAATATCAGTTGGTCTATTAGCGATAGGTATGATTTCATTTGAAATGCCAATACCAAGGTTCACATATCCAATTTATTTTATACTGGCAACTACATCTGTGATCTATATAAGATATACAGCAAGTAGTTATCTAGCATTCAAAAATATAATGAAAAAGCGAAACGTCTTAATGGTTGGCACACATGAAGAATCCATTCAAATAGCAGAATTTTTAAAGAATAACGATCAATTGCAACCTATAGGCTTCATAGTTTCAGCTGTCAATTACGAAAAATCTAGTATTGCTGAACTACCTGTATATAACGTTTCACAAACAAATAATATAATTATCAAAAGAGATATTGAAGAGATTTTAATAATTGAAAATAAGATAACTAAAAAAGAGACTTTGGAAATTATCAAACAGCTTTCTCCTCATCAAAAATTAATTAGAAAAGTTCCTGATATATCTGATTATGCTTCTGGAAAAATTCAGGTCTCAGACTTTAAAAGAATTGATATTGAGGATTTATTAGGAAGAGTAGCAATTAAGACAGATCCATTCTTATTGAAGTCATGTATTGAAAATAAAACAGTTATGGTTACAGGCGCAGGTGGCTCAATTGGGTCTGAGCTAGCAAGACAAATAATACAGCATAACCCAAAGAAGATTATACTTCTTGAGCAATCTGAATATTTTTTATATAAAATTGATAATGAAGTCTCTAATATTGATAAAATAAAAAACAAAAGTATTCAATTAAAATCTTTTCTTGGTTCAGTAACGGATGATGACTTTGTATCTAACATTTTTAAATCAGAAATGATTGATACAGTTTATCATGCAGCTGCTAATAAGCATGTTCCTCTAGTTGAAGATAACCCTATATCAGCAATCAAGACAAATATATTTGGAACCAAAGTTGTGGCTGAAAATGCATTGATAAATAATATTGAAAACTTTGTCCTCATATCAAGTGATAAAGCTGTTAGACCAACAAATATTATGGGTGCAACAAAAAGGTTCGCAGAGTTAATCCTTCAATCTATGCAAGATAAAGTTGACAAGATGCCATCAAACCAATGTAAAACTAAATTCTGTATGGTCAGATTTGGCAATGTTCTGGATACATCCGGTTCAGTAGTGCCATTATTTAGAAATCAAATAAAAGAGGGTGGCCCAGTAACGGTTACAGATACTAGAGTAATAAGATATTTTATGACAATCAGTGAAGCTACAGAGCTTGTTATACAGGCAGGTTCGTTAAGCAAAGGTGGTGAAGTATTTCTATTAGATATGGGAGAGCCTATGAGTATACTTAGCCTGGCAAAAGAAATGATTAGGCTCAGCGGGAAAGAAATTAAAGATGAAGCAAACCCTGATGGTGATATAGAAATTGTAATAACAGGATTAAGACCAGGTGAAAAACTTTATGAAGAATTACTTATTGGCGATAATGTAAGCAAGACAGCACATGACCATATTATGTATGCAAATGAAGGGAAGCTTTCTGTAGAGGAGATTAATCGTTTCATTCAAGACCTTACTAATTTGAAATCTAAATCAAGTATTAACGAAGTACAAAAGATTCTATACCAGTCTGTTGAAGGTTATAGTCCTAATAAAACAGAAAATATTATTGATTTTAAAGCTAACTCTTAGCCAATCTACTAGTCATTATATTATATGAAAATTGATAAGTATCTGATAAATAAAAATGAGACAATTAAGTCTGCTTTAAAAAAAATAGACGGGAATCACTTAGGTATAATATTTATAGAGGATGATAATATAGTTGTTGGGGTTGCAACAGACGGTGATATACGAAGATTCATGTTAAAAGAAAATAGCTTAGATTCTATTATACATAAATGTATGAATAAAGATTTCTTCTATCTTATTGATTCTGATGTAACTAATAATTTAATACTAGAATCATTAAATGACAGAATTAAAGTAATCCCAGTATTGAATGCAAAGAGAAATTTGGTTTCTGTTGTTTCTGATAAAGTAACATCTTGGGAGACTACTGTTCATAAACCCTGGGGATACTATAATACTTTAATCAATAATAAAGAGTTTTTGGTTAAAAAGATTGTAATATTTTCCAAACAAAGTATCTCATTACAAATTCATAATTTTAGATCAGAGCACTGGATTGTTTTAGAAGGCACTGCAACTATCTTAATAAATAAAAATGAGATCACTTTAAAAAAATCTGAATCTACATATGTTCCTCGGAAAACTGAACATAAAGTTACTAATAATACAGATGAACCACTAATTATTTTAGAAACTCAACTTGGAACAAAGTTATCGGAAAACGATATTATTAGAATTGAAGATCAGTATAACAGGAACTCAAAATAAAATTATACTTAGCTATTATCATGTTAGGCTTGATGCTATATTAATTAGCTAGTATTGCAATTTTTCTGGAGACAATAATGGGTGTAAAAATAATTGCCGAAGGTGGCATTAATCATAATGGCGATATCACTATGGCAGAAAAACTAATTGATGTAGCCGTTGATTCTGGTTGTGATTATATTAAATTTCAAAAAAGGAATCCAGATATCTGTGTACCAGAAAAACAAAAGAATGTTCCTAAGTCTACTCCTTGGGGTGATATGACATACCTAGAGTATAAAAAGAAAACTGAATTTGAT
Organism: Gammaproteobacteria bacterium; assembly: GCA_030835925.1. Lineage (GTDB taxonomy): Bacteria > Pseudomonadota > Gammaproteobacteria. Next base: position 40,622 of record JAURQW010000012.1, read on the forward strand.
AAAAAAGAATATGACCATATTGACAAATATTGTAAGAAACAGAAGATTAAGTGGTTTTGCAGTGTTTGGGATCTAGATTCTGTAGATTTTATGAAACAGTATTGTTCTATAACAAAAATACCCTCAGCTTTGATTGTTGATGAAAAGTTATGTAAAAAAGCAAGACAAGAAAATACTGAGCTAATTATATCAACAGGTATGAGTACAGAAAAAGAGATTGAGCAAGCTATTTCTTGGTGTGATCCTGATATAATTATGCACACAAATTCCACTTATCCCTCTCCTTTAAATCAAATAAATATTAGATATATCAGTTGGTTACAGTCTAAATATAAAAATAAAATCATTGGTTATAGTGGACATGAGTTAGGACTTATGCCTACAATTCATGCTGTTGCAATTGGAGCAAAATATGTAGAAAGACATATAACTCTTGATAAAGAATTATGGGGCTCTGATCATAAGGCCTCACTTGAGCCTAAAGAACTGAATGAATTAGTTGCATTTATAAGAGAAATCGAAGCTAGCGCTGGTGACGGTGGTCCTAGGTCGCTACTCCAAGGCGAGAAAGACAAACTCAAGAGTCTGCGTGGTTGAGTTTAAATGAACTTTGTCAGTCATTTCAAAAATAAAACAGTCCTTGTTACAGGTAACACGGGCTTTAAGGGTTCATGGTTATCACTATGGCTTAATCTCATGGGCGCAAAGGTAATTGGAGTCTCTAAAGATATACCAACAATCCCATCTCATTATAAGCTTAATAATAAGTTTTATCTCAAAAATGAAAAATTTGATTTATCAAATAAAAAATTAATTACGAAAATTATTAAAAATTCTAAGCCAGATTATATATTTCATTTAGGAGCTCAAGCTATAGTATTAGAATCATATAACGATCCATATGCAACCTATCTATCAAATACAGTTGGTACGCTGAATATATTAGAGTCATTAAAGGAAAGTAATCATAAATGTACTGCAATTTTAATTACTAGTGATAAATGTTATGAGAATATTGACAAAAAAGTTAATTATAAGGAAAAGGATAGACTCGGTGGACTTGACCCCTATAGCTCATCAAAAGCATCAGCTGAACTTATAATACGAAGTTATTATGAATCATATTTTAAAACTAAATCTTCCAATGTCAGAATCTGTTCTGCTAGAGCAGGCAATGTAATGGGCGGAGGTGATTGGGCAAAACATAGGATAGTCCCAGATTGCATGAAATCATGGTCTGAAGGAAAAAAAGTAATTATAAGAAATGCTAAATCAACAAGACCATGGCAACATGTTCTTGAGCCATTAAGCGGATACCTGACACTTGCAAAATCATTATCCAAAGATCAAAATCTAAACGGCGAAGCTTTTAATTTTGGTCCTAATTCAAGTTCCTCTCATACTGTTAAAGAATTAGTTGATAATCTATCTTTATATTATCCGGGGTCAGAGTCTAAAGTAATCCTAGATAAAAATAAACGATATGAAGCCAATCTCCTTAGTTTGAATTGTTTAAAAGCAAAAAAATTACTTAATTGGTCATCTAAGATTAATTTTAAGAATACTGCCAAGATGACAAGTCAATGGTATGAGACATATTATAATTCAAGTCCGAATAATGCCTATAAGTTATCATTAGAGCAGATTGAGAGATATATAGCGTTATTAGATAGATGATAGAAGAAATAATTATCACCCATTTAAAAAGGATACACGTATCTAACGGAGATGTTCTTCATGGGATGAAAAAGACAGATGATGGATACACTGATTTTGGAGAGATTTATTTTTCAAATATTTTAAAAGATAAAATAAAAGCTTGGAAAATCCATAAAAAAATGACATTAAATCTAATAGTACCATCTGGCTCAGTGCGTTTTAATTTTATTCAAGTTAGCTCAGAGGGATTGATAGATAATCGCATGGAGATCACAGTCTCTAGTGACAACTATTGCAGGATCACAGTACCGCCAAATATAATTTTTGGATTTAAGGGAATAGGAAAGGATGCAAACATTATTGCAAATATTGCAGATATTACTCATAGTGACGATGAAGTGAAAAAAATTGATATTAATAAATTTGAGTTCAAATAAAATGAGAGTAATAATATTGGCGGGTGGATTCGGAACAAGACTTGGGGAGGTCACAGATCTTATCCCAAAACCTATGGTATCAGTAGGGGGAAAGCCTATAATTATTCACCTCATGGAACATTTTGCTTCATATGGGCATACTCAGTTTCATATAGCACTAGGATATAAAGCTAATGTAATTGAAAAATATTTTAATGAACATTCTTTTGAATGGAGCATTAATCTTCATGATACAGGACTCCATACTGCGACTGGTGGGAGGGCTAAACAAATTAGCTCGTCATTAAATGGCGAAAAATGTTTTCTTACATATGGAGATGGGTTATCTAATGTAGATTTATCTCAACTAGAAATATTTCATAATAACCATGGTGGGTTAGCTACAGTAACAGCAGTTCATCCAGCGGCTAGATTTGGAGAATTAGATTTAGATGGTGATAGGGTGTTGTCCTTTGAGGAAAAACCACAGCTTCAGACCGGGTGGATAAATGGCGGATTTTTTCTTTTAGAAAATGATTTTTTTAAATATATTAGCTCTGATTCAATCATGCTTGAAAGAGAGCCGTTAGAATCAGCGACAAAAGATAAAAATTTATTTGCGTTTAAGCACGATGGTTTCTGGCAATGCATGGACACAAGGAGAGATCATAGTTTATTAGAAGAACTATACAAGCAGGGCAATCCTCCATGGCAAAAAAAATAAGTATCTTAGGTATTACATTAAATCAATTGGCAGAGTTTAAAAGCTCTGAAAGGTAAAATATAATGAATGTTATCGCAATAATACCCGCAAGAGGAAATAGTAAAGGAATAAAAAATAAAAATATTATTAATTTTTGTAATAAACCATTAATATATTGGACTATAGAACAATCACTAAAAAGTAAGCATATAAGCCAGAATGTTTATGTTACTTCTGATAATAAAGATATCTTGGATTTATCAGCAAGCTATGGCGCGATACCAATATTAAGGCCAGATGAGTTGTCAACAGATACATCTTCAAGCGAAGATGCACTATTACATGCAATAGAGAAAATCGAGAAGACTACCAGTATTGATTTAGTTGTCTTTTTGCAATGCACATCACCATTAAGAGAGACTGACGATATCGATAATGCCATTGATAGTTTTATAAAAAATGATTATGATTCACTTTTTTCAGCTACAGATATGAAAGATTTATGTTTATGGAGATCTATAGATGATAATTTCTGTAGTATAAATTTTAATTATAAGGCGAGACAAATGAGACAAAATATAACGCCTCAATATTCTGAAAATGGATCATTTTATATAGTTAAACCAGATATCTTAAAAAAGAATAAAAATAGATTTGGTGGAAAAATTGGAATATATGAAATGGATGCATGGAAGGTATATGAAATAGATGAAGAGGATGATATTGAGATTTGTAATTATTTCATGACAACAAAAATCTTAAAAAATAATTAAAAAATGGTACGATAAGCAATGGCAAATAGAAAAGTATATATGAATGGAAAATTTGTTGATGAATGTGAAGCAAAGGTATCAATCTTTGACTCATCTTTAATGTTTGGTGACATGGTATTTGAAATGACTAGGTCATTCAATGGCGAACATTTTAAACTCAAAGAACATATCGATAGATTATTTATGGGGTTAAAAATTCTTCGTATAGAATTACCAGAGAGTAAAGAAGATGTATATAATTTATGCATAAAAACCGCCCAAATGAATCAAGATGCATTTGATGAAGACGATGAACATAGGTTACTAATAGACGTATCAAGGGGTGTTTTGGGAATTTATGAGGGGATCAATGGTATCCATCGTGGATACAATTTAATTATTGCAGACTTCCCGTTAAAATGGACAGTTCAAGGTATGGGAAAGTTATTCTCAACGGGAATAAACAATGTAATTACTAATCAGAAAGTTATTCCCGCACACTTAATGGATCCAAAAATTAAAAATAGAAGTCGTCTCTTTTATTTAATGGCAAACATAGAAGCATCATTATTTAAAGGTGAAAATAATTGGCCTTTAATGCTTGATACTGATGGATATATTACGGAGGGGAGTGGAGATAATTTTTTTATTGTTAAGAATAATACTGTAATCTCGCCAGAAGGTAGAAATATGCTTAGAGGAATTAGTAGAGATTATATTATGAAAGACTTATGTAAAACTTTAGATATAAATGTTATTGAGAAAAATATCGAACCTTATGATGTGTATGAAGCTGATGAAGCATTCATTTCTGCTACGCCATTTTGTATGTTACCTGTTACATCTCTAAATTCTCTCAAAATAGGTGATGGAAAACCTGGTAAAGTATTCAATAAATTAATACGTTTATGGTCAAAGAATACAGGTGTAGATATTATCAAACAAATAGAATCATGGAATAAAGGAATAGAAAATTCAAAAAATAAAGTAACACCATACAAATTTAAATGACAGATATACGTAAAGTTGTTGATAAGCTGAAAAATGATAATTTTGTTATTATCAAAAATTTCTTTGATAAAAAAGTTTTATCTGAGATTAAAGTAGAAATAAAAATTCTTAAAGAAGCGGAAATGAATAGAAGAGACAAGCATTTTATTAAAGTTAATGACAAATTAATACTTAGTAGCATGCATAATATTCATCTATATTCTACTTATTATAAAAATTTAATATTAGATAGCAAATTGAGAGATATTGTCAAACTAAGGTATGGTTCAACAAGCAAGAGAATATTCAATTCTTCGCTTTTTGCTAAACCTAAAAATGTTGGGCTTTCTACGAAAATACATCAAGATAATGCATTTTTTAATTTAAATAATGCTGAAGCTCTGACATGTTGGGTTGCAATTGATAAATCAGACAAAGATAATGGAGGATTATTTTATTATAAAGGATCTTCTAAATTAGGTCTTGTTAATCATATTCCTGAAGGCAATCTAGGGGCATCTATGACTATAGAGAAAACAGAAGAATTCAAAAGACTAATTAAAAAATTCAAGAAAGTTTTTATTGATGTTTCTCCAGGAGATTGTGTTATACATGATGCACTAGTTGTTCATGGAAGTAAGTCCAATATTTCAAATAAAAATCGTAGAGCATTTAATTTTTCTATAGCTAGTAGAGATAGTATTAATAAGAAAAAACTTAATCTTTATAAAAATAAATTAAAAAAGTTCTTAGATGATAATAAATAGTGGATTACTCATCATATTTTATTAATCATATATCTAGCGAAGAAGTAACGCTAGAACGACAGCCTCTAGTAAATGTCACATATAATCAAGAACTATACATATATAAAAATGGTGGTCATAGGCATCGTATGGGTACCCGAATAAACCATAAATTACCAGAAGACTTCTATCAACAAGGCAAGCTTCAATGGCAGTGAAAATAAGTCAATGAGAATACTTATAACAGGCGCATCTGGATTACTAGGTGGAAGACTGGCTAATCATCTTCATCAAAAAAAGAAATATATACTAACAATGTTATCTAGAAGAGCAGAAGAACATGATTATTTAAAAAATTTTGGTTCTGTAATCAATATTGATTGGGACGATCAGAATCAATTAAATAAAATACTAAAGAATATAGATATTGTAGTGCATGCTTTTGGACCAACAGCTCAACAGTGTTCAAACGATCCAGTTAATCAAATATCTTTATATAAGAAATATACACAAAATCTTTTAAAAGCTATAAAGTCGAATACGATATCTAAAGTTATATTATTATCGTCAATACATGTTTATTCTGAGAACCCAGAAGGAGATGTTGATGAAGAAAGCGCTACACTAAATAATCACCCTTATGCTTTAAGTAAAATTGCAGTGGAGGATATAATCAAAAAATCTACTATGTTAAATCCCAAGTTCTATACGTTGAGACTATCTAACTGTTATGGCTATCCGATAACCAGGACAAAAGACTGCTGGAATTTATTTGTTAATGATATTTGCAAAGGGTCAGTAACTAATAAATCATTAATTATTAAGAACAATCCATACAACAGAAGAGATTTCCTACCAGTCACATACTTTTGCGATGTTGTCGAGCATATTATAAGCAATAACAATATAAAAGAAGGTTTATATAATTTAACATCAGGTGAAACAAGAGAATTGATTGAGTTTAGTAAATATATTAAAAATATTCTTAGAAAGACTTTAGGTGTATCTTTACAAATTGAATATAATAAGCATAATAAAAAAACCAAAAATTTTGCACTATTAAATAATAAAATTTCTTCAAAGATACCAGATATATTGGTTAATCATGAAGATGAGATTCAAAAATTATACATATATTGTAAAGATAATTTTACAAAATGAAATTTTCAATTATTTTGCCAACTTATAATAGAGCAGAATTGTTCCTCAAAAGAGCAATTGATTCAGTGGTTAGGCAGTCGTATAAAGATTGGGAGCTAATAATAGTTGATAACAATTCCACAGATAGTACAAAAGACTTGGTTGGCTCTTATTCAGGTAATAATATTCGTTTATATAGTATCCAAAACGAAGGAAATATTGCAAAATCGCGCAATTTAGGTATATCAAAAGCGAAAGGTGAATTTATTGCATTTTTAGATTCTGATGACTATTGGAGAGCAGATAAACTTGAGAAATGCATAAGTATTTTAAAAAATAATCCAGGCTATGACGGTGTTTGTCATGCTGAATACTGGATAGATGCTACAAGGTGTCAACAAATTAGAAAATATGGACCTGAAAGATATTTTAATTATAAACAACTACTTGTTAGAGGGAATTCAGTATCATTATCTGCGATGATTGTTAATAGAGATAATATAATTACTGTAAAGAGTTTTTCAGAGAACAGAGAAATGATAACAGCTGAAGATTATGATTTATGGATAAAATTAGCAAAGAATAACACAGAGATTTTTTTTACTAATGAGCCTTTAGGGTATTACCAGATACATGAGGATTCAGAGAGTTCGAATATATCAAGAAATACAAAAGCTATTATTTATGTTATAGAAAGCCACTTGAAAGATCAAAAAAAGATATTAAACAAAGCTCTTGCAAACTGCTGGAAAAATACTGGTAAACAATTTTACTTAAATTGTTTAAATTATGAATCATATAGGTCATATCTAAAATCATTAAAATATAATTGCATGAATATAAAGATATATTTATTAATTTTAACCACTCTTGTGCCAGCCAAGTTTTATAAATATATAGTGAATAAGAAAAATGACTAAACTAAAAATATCATATTCATATTTAATTGGTGATCTTTTGCATTATGGACATCTTGAATTACTTAAAAAAGCAAAAGCAAAATGCGACTTACATATATGTGGAATAATATCTGATAAAGCTGCTAATGAATGGCAGTCACCTTTAATATGTAATTATATAGAGCGAAGTAGCGTTATACAGCAAATAAGATATGTTGACAAGATTATGCAACAAGATTCCTTAGATCCATCTAGTAATCTTAAAAAAATAATAAAAAAATATCCTCAGGCTACAATTTATTTTTTTCCGATGTATCAAAAATGGAATTTTCTACCTGGAACTAAAATAGTTAATGAGATTGGAGGAAAAATTATTAAACCAGGTTTTTATAATAAACTTTCTCGTAGTAACATCAGAAGAGCCTTCAAAGAATCACCGAAAGTTAGCAAGATTACACATTCATTAAATAATCAAGTAAATTATAACCATGCATTTGATATAAATACGACTAAAGCTGAAACATTAAAAAATCTATCTAATCAATTAAAGAAATCATACATAGAAAAACTATTCACATTTAATATAAAAGAGTGGAGAGGTTCATCTGATAAAATCATTAAAAAATCACAGGAAATATTTGGTACAAAGAAAGTAGTGGTTAGGAGCTCATCATTGTCTGAGGATATGATGAGTACTTCTGGTGCTGGGTTATATCATTCAGAACTTAATGTAGATAACTCTGATAGAAAGCAGTTAAAGCATTCAATAAACAAAGTGAAGCAGAGTTACAATAAAGGCAAAAAGGATCAATTTGATCAGATTATTATACAAGAACAATCTAATGATGTGATTATTAGCGGTGTATGTCTGACACGTAATCTTAAGAATAACTCTCCGTACTACATTATTAATTTTGATGATAAATCTATGCAAACAGATACTGTAACTGGTGGTCTAGTTGGTGATAAGGTAGAAATAATAAGAAATATTGAGATTAAAAGTATTCCATCTAAATGGAAAAACTTGATTATTTCTATAAGAGAAATAGAAGATCTTCTCCCCAATCTAGCTCTAGATATAGAGTTTGCGATCAACAAGAAAAAACAAATAATTATTTTTCAGGTAAGACCATTAGCCGCTAACTCAAAATACCCTGAGCATAATGATTTAAAAATATTTGATAACCATAAAAAAATCAAAAATATATATAAAAAGGAAATAAATCACCTCGGTGATGGTGAAGTCATATTGAGTGATATGGGTTTCTGGAACCCTGCAGAGCTTATCGGAGATAGGCCTTTACCGTTAGGTGAATCATTGTTTAACAAGATTCTGATGGATGATGTATGGAATTCATCACTACTATCTCTTGGGTATAGTAAATCTGAAGGCTCTCTTAGTACAAAGATAGGAAATAAGCCTTATATTAATTTAAAAAAGTCTTTTGAAACATTAACCCCAAAAGATATTCCTAATTCTCTAAAAGATAAGCTAATCAAGTATTATAATAAAAAACTTAAGAGTTATCCTCAATATCATGATAAGTTAGAATTTGAGGTTGTGCTAAGTTCTTTCAATATGAATACTGATAACTCAATGGATGAGTTATTACAAAATAATTTTAATATTGATGAAATTACTCAAATCCGCAATTCTTTATATAAACTGACCAAGAATATTTTCAAAGATTATAAAGATATTTTTTCTAATGATACAACTTCAATAAAAAAGCTTGTTAAGAATTTTAAATATATCCCAACAACTAAAGCTAATTGGAAGAGAAATCTTTTAACGCTAGTAACATATATAGATCAAATTCGAAAGAATGGTACGCCACAATTCTGTAGAGCAGCAAGATTAACATTTATTGCCAAAGATTTTATAAAAAGTTTTATTGATCATAATCCTAAATATAAAGAAGACTGTGAATTACTGTTATCAAAAATAAAAACTGTATCGTCTACTATGCAGGATGACTTGGCTATGGCAAGTGACACTAAGAAGAAAGCAAGATTCTTTAAAAAGTATGGTCATCTAAGACCTGATACATATAACATTAATAATAAAAGATATGATCAGATGAAAAACTTATTATCAAAAAACATAAGGAAAAATATAAAGGATAATAGAAAATCTGTTAATCCTGAATTAGTAAAAGATATTAATATATCTCTAAAAGAATTAAAACTTAATATCGATTATAAAGGGTTTATAAACTTTCTTGAATCATCTATAAAAAATCGAGAAAAATATAAATTTGAATATAGCAAGGTTATAAGCGGAATTATAGAAATGATTGCTGATATTGGTAATGTAATCAATATCAACAGACAAGATTTTTCCTACATAGATTATCAGACTCTTAAAATAATTTTGAATTCAGATATGGATGTTAGTTCAGCGCATGAATTATGCACATCATTGATAATTTCTAGACGTAATAATCATGAAGTCTTAAATCATATCTCGTTACCGTCATTGCTATTTAATCTTCAGGGTCTTACTGTCATAGCTAATCATACAACAGTGCCAAATTTCATTACTGACGAAATAGTTGAATCAAAAGTTATTAATATAAAGATGCAAGAAACAACAAACATCACTAATAAAATAGTTGTAATAGATAATGCTGATCCTGGTTATGATTGGATATTCTCATATAAGATAAAAGGCTTGATAACTTTATATGGTGGGTTAGCGTCGCATATGGCAATTAGGTGTGCTGAATTTAATATACCTGCTGCGATTGGTTGTGGTTCATTAGTTTATGAAACAGTAAACACTTCTGAAAAAATATTGCTTGATTGTAAAAATAAAAAAATCAAGAAGATAATATGAAAAATATTTTAATAACACAAAGAATTGGCAAAAATAAATATGGTGAGTACTACGATTATCTTGAATCTTCATACATAAAGTATCTAAACCAATATGAGATTAATCCAATTATACTTCCTAATAATACAAAAGATATCATTGGTTTTTATAAAAAAAATAGATGTAGTCATATCATATTGACAGGTGGAGATGATATATGTCCATCCCTATATAACAAGAAAGCTGCAAAACTAAATAATAATCTTTATCAAAGAGACTTAAATGAGCAAATACTTGTAAAATATTCTGTAGAGAAAAAGATTCCAGTTCTTGGTATTTGCAGAGGCTTCCAAATTATAAACGTCTGTTTAGGTGGTAAACTTACAAAAGATATTTGTGAGATTACTAATTCTATTAATAAAAAGAAGCATAAAGTAAATTTTACTAAAGACTTTGCAAAAAAGATGAAGAGGGAGTCAATTATAGTAAACTCATATCATAACCAAGGCATCACAAAACCGCAACTTGCTACTAATTTAGTACCAGTAGGTTTTTCAGATGATGGTGAACTAGTAGAAATTTATAATCATGTTAAATTACCAATCATAGGTATTCAATGGCATCCCGAAAGAAAAAACTTCTGTAAAGATTTTGATGAGTATATATTTAAATTATTTTTGAAATAAGATGAAAGCAATTATATTAGCTGCAGGGAAAGGAACTAGATTGGGAAAACTAACCTCAGATAGGCCTAAAGGTATGCTTGACTTCATGGGCAAAACTTTATTGGAGCATCAAATATCTATATATAGATTAGCTGGATTTACAGATATAACTATTGTACGGGGCTATAAAAAAAATAAAATTGATTATAAAGATATTAAGTATGTTGATAATGATTTATATGATAAAACGAATATGATTGAGTCATTAATGTGCGCCAGAGATCAAATAAATGATGATTGTATAATATCGTACTCAGATATTTTATTTTCTACTAACTTACTAGCATCTCTTATTAAAAACAAAAGCTCAGTAGTCGTCACTGTCGATTCAGATTGGAAGAAATATTGGAATCACCGTTATGGCTCTTTAACAGAAGATTTAGAAGATCTTCAGATAAAAAATAATAAAGTAATAAAAATTGGACAACCAGTTACTGAATCAAAGTCGTTAGATTATCGATATGTAGGATTAAATAAATTTACATTAGATGGCATGAGAAAAATGCTATCGTTATATGATAAGAAAAAGTTACTCAAAGAAAAATGGAAATCATCTGGCAATCAATTTAAAAATGGTTATATGACCGATATATTACAAGAAATGATTGATGATAAAATTGAGGTTACACCACATTTTACAAAAAATGAATGGCTGGAAATAGATACAGAGAGTGATTATGTTGTTGCAAAAGAATTGTATCTTAACAAGGAGTTTAAGTTTTAAATATTATGAATGCTAAAAATATTCATTCTTACCCAGTGCTTGATATATCAACTTATCTCGATGAATTCATCAACCAAAGAAAATTGTTTCTCGAAGAGATAAGGCATTCGATAGATTCTGATATTAATAATATTAAATATGAAGTAAATAAAGTTATTGATTCCTATATTAGCTTGAATAAATCAAGTTCTTCGATCTTAAACAGATTGATTAAACTAATAAATAACTTTGAATCATTAGATGAACACGATATTAAATTGATTATGTATCTTAAAAGATATTTTGAATTGCATAGGGCGCTTTACACAGAGTTTGATTCTAAAAAGAAAAAGTTAGATGCTACTTCTCAAAAGAATGATATAAATATGTTATTTACAGTATCATACTTGCTGCAATTAATGTATACAAAAACTAATGATTTTAATTATTTAAGTACATCTATAAAGATTAATGAATTTATTCTTACTGACTTCACATTACATGAATTAAAAGACTATCCTCTTGTCAAGTATCTGATTAATCATGAATTATTAATTTTCGAGAAATTATAATGAAAATATCTAATTTTGGTATCATTTTATATCCTTCTACAAGATCTTTAGCATACCTTCATATGTTATCTACAAATAATATTCTACCAAAAGAAGCTATAGTGATGGGTAAATGGCCTTTTTTACCAAATGATATTTTACTTGAAGCAAAAAAATACTCTTATGCAGAGAAATATTTTTCGCTTAACGATAATCTAGAATTGTTGATTAAACATAAAGATATTAACTTATCTCTAATAGATAGCACTGACATTAATAGCCAAGAAATACGCGAAGCCTTAAGCAAAGCTGAGTGTAAAAACTTTATATTCACTGGAGGCGGCATATTAAAAAAAGAAGTTTTGTCGCTAGATATAGACTTTATACATGTCCATCCTGGAGATATCAACTATTATCGTGGCAGTACATGCTTTCACTATAGTTATTTAAATAAACAGAGTGTTTCTTGCACAACATTCATAATGAGAAAAGAGCTAGATAGGGGAGAAGTTTTAGATATCAGTCATATACATCAGAATATTTTTATAGAAAATGATCAAAGCTTTTTTATCGACTATATATATGACCCGTTCATCAGATCCATATCTTTAAAAAAACTTTTTCCTCATCTAGAAAACTTAAAAAAGAAAAAGAAAATAAGAATTAATAAATTTTATGGACATGATCATTATGTTATACATCCAGTGCTAAGGAGTCTATTCATAAAAAAGATAAATAATTCTTATAGAATGAATGATAAAAAAGGGATATACATAATTGATGCTTAAATACCTTTATATAATGCTTAGATTGATCATTGGAACAGTCCTAAGAGGAGCCAAGCTTTTTATTAAACAAAAAAATATAATTATTCTGAGCTCTATAGATCATTATACTTATAAGACTAATACAAGATACTTATTTGAATATCTTTCAAAGTATTTGACTAACTATGACGTCTATTATGTAACAGAAAGCATTCAAATAAAGCAATATTTTGAAGAGAATAATCTTAAATATTTAACAAAAAAAAACTTAATAAACTATCTCTGGGTTGCGCTTAGAACAAAAATTGTTATAAATGCTGGTGATGCTTATTTTAATTTTCTAAATATAATCAATGATGATGTAATTAAAATATGTACCATGCATGGTAATAGCCCTAAGACCACATTACCTAAAGGTTATAGAATAAAAAATAGGTACAAAGACTTTGATTATATTTGTTTTAATAATAAATACTGTGCTGAGTTAATTGGAATAAAAAATTTTGGGTTAGAATCAAAGAAAGTTCTAGTCTTAGGGTCACCGCAATGTGACCAATATTTTAATCAGAATAAAGTAAAAGAGAAAAACTCATATAAAATATGGTCGCGCAGATTAAATCAAAACTTTTCTGAAAACTCAAAAACAATTTTATATACTCCCACATGGAGACCTTATCAGTATCCAAATCCTATAACTAATATTGATGGTTTTGACTGGGAAGAATTTAATTCATTTTTGGCGAAACATAATTTTTTTTTCTACTATTCCATTCATGCAATAAGCGAAAATAATAATTATAACTTTAACGATACTAATATTAGATATATCAATGAAACCGAAGAACATTTATATGATACAAATAATTTTCTAAATGAAGTGGATTGTCTAGTGAATGATTACTCAAATACTAATACAGATTTCTCTATATTAAATAGACCACAATTATATATAATGCCAGATTATGAAGAATATATTAAGAAAAAAGGCTTCACTGAAGATTATTCTATATTCATATCTGGGATAAATATATTAGATTTCAACACATTATGTTCATCATTATCAAATGCATTGAATATGCCTGAGTATTTAGCCCAAACGTTACAACCAAGAAGCAACCTTCTTAATAAATATTCATCTGTTAAAATCAAGGATTCCTGCAAAGAATATAAAAACTTTATAGATACATTATAATGGATTTTCAAATAGCTCTTATGACTTCGATAGAAAATATTCTTAACTTAGAATCGGATTATATACAAATTATATTCACATCCCTTGAGGTATCTTTTACAGCAATTTTAATATCATTTATAGTATCTATTCCTATTTCATCAATACTGGCTACAAAAGAATTTTATGGTAAATCTCTTTTAATAGTTTTAGTAAATACCTTGATGGCATTACCGCCAGTTGTTGTCGGGTTATTGCTATATATAGTTTTTTCAAGCCAAGGTATTCTTGGTTCATATGATCTTTTGTATACAGTAAATGCAATGATTATAGCTCAAACAATTCTTATTACTCCAATCTTAATTAGCTTATCGCAAGTAACATTAACGAGATATTATCACAAATACAATGATCTTTTATTATCAATGCATGCATCTTATACTAAAAGAGTATTTACTTTAGTTTGGGAAGCAAAGTATGCTTTAACAATTAATCTTTTGGTTGGTTTTGGCAGAGCATTGTCTGAAGTAGGAGCAATAATAATTGTTGGGGGAAATATTGCACATTTGACACGTACGATGACTACAGGTATAGTCCTGGAAACATCTAGAGGTGATCTTGCTAATGCAATAAGCCTTGGTATTACATTAATTACAATAGCTTTGTTTGTTAATATAATTCTCCATTCTCTTAAAGTATATGGAGAAAAAAACCTTGTCTAAAATTATTATTCAACTTAATGATATATGTAAGAAAATAGCTGATAGACATGTGCTTAAAAATATTAATCTAGATATTTATGATAAAGATATAACTGTCATAACAGGTCATAATGGAGCAGGGAAGTCAACTTTACTTAAAATACTTGCTGGATTATCTAAAGAGACAAGCGGGGTATTGAAATATCATAATGAAGGTTTAATAAAATCATCAGGATTTATTTTTCAAAAACCAATATTTTTAAATAGATCTGTAAAGGATAACCTATTGCATGCGTTATCCTGTATTGGAAAAAGTTATGCTTATTCTGAAAAAATAATTTCGAAGTATTTAGCATATTACAATCTAACCTATCTTGCAGATATACCAGCTATTAAATTATCGTCTGGAGAACAACAATTATTATCATTTATACGATCAATATCATTAAACCCAGAAATATTATTTTTGGATGAACCTACAAGTAATTTGGATATAAATTATTCAAGTATTATTAATGAAGAAATTTTAAAACTGTCAAATACTATTAAAATTATTATAGTTAGCCAATCTATTGATCAAATCAAGAAGTTTACAAACAGTCCGGTAATAATGGAAGGAGGTAAAATTATATGAAAATACTTCTTATTTTTATGCTTATGCTATCCAATGTATCTTATGGTTCAGACTTAAATGCCATAAAATTACTCTCAACAACATCTACAAGAGATTCTGGATTACTAGAATACTTATTACCTTTTTTTCAAAGCAAATATAATATACAAGTTCAAGTGATCGCTTTAGGAACTGGTCAAGCACTTCAAGCAGCTAAAAGTTGTAATGGTGATATATTATTAACTCATGCCTTAGAACTCGAAAATAAATTCATACTAGATGGATATGGCATCTCTAGAGATGATCTTATGTATAATGATTTTGTCATCATTGGTCCAGATAATGACCCGGCTGATATTCAGTCATTGAAGAATGCCTCTGATGTATTTAGGAAGATTTCAACTTCTAGTAATTTATTTATATCTAGAGGTGATGGGAGCGGAACTAATATTTCAGAAAACAATATTTGGGCTCTTATAAAGATTAATCCAATAGACTTCAGTGGACAGTGGTATCTTGAGGCAGGTCAAGGGATGGGTTCTACTATAAATATCGCCATTGGAAAGAATGCATATACATATACTGATCGTGCCACATGGCTAAATTTCAAAAATAAAGCTAACCATTCAATTTTATTTGAAGGAGACCCCATAATGTTTAATCAATATGGCCTTGTTAGGCTAGACCCTGATAGATGTGTTAATGCAAACAATAGAAACATTGATTTGTTTTATGGCTGGATTATTTCAAAAGAAGCACAGTTTCTTATAGGTGAATATATGCTTAACGGGACCAAGTTATTTATACCTAATTATCATAAATATGATGATTAAGAATTATATTAACATTAATTATAGACATAATATATATTATACGAACATATAATGACAAATGCACTTATAATACTTGGTAATCAGCTATTCCCTGTTAAACATATAAGGAAAGTTAAGCCTGACTGTGTATACATGAGAGAAGATTATCAGTTATGTACTTACCAGAAACATCATAAACATAAAATAACACTATTTTTATCAGCAATGAGATCATATAAAGATGACTTAATAAGCTCTAAAATTGATGTACATTACCATCAACTAAACCCAGGTTTAACAGGTACTTATACATCATACTTAATTAAGTTTATTAATAAAGAAAAGATTCAAGAAATAAGCTTTTTCGAAATAGAGGACAAATGGTTTGAAAAAGAGATGCTTAGGTTAAAAAAGGTGTGCAATATTAAAGTCAATATCATAAAAACACCTATGTTTCTAACAAATAGAGATGAATTCCTAGAGCTCTCCCCTCCTAGTAAAACACTACCTAAATACAAGATGGCATCCTTCTATATAGCTCAGCGCAAAAAAATGAACATATTACTAGAGAATGGTAAGCCTAAAGGTGGTAAATGGTCCCATGATAAAGAGAATAGGAAGAAAATACCAAAAAACATCGATGTACCTATATTTAGAAATTATAAAGATACTACTCATACAAAAGACATAAAAAAGATTATAAATAAAGTTTTTCCAGATAATTATGGAGAAACTGATGACTTCAACTACCCTACTACCAGAAAAACCGCGCTAGCTATGCTTGATCATTTTATTTCCGAAAAACTCAATGAATTTGGCGATTATGAGGACTCTGTTGATGGACGTTCACCTTTTTGGTTTCATTCTGTTCTCAGTCCTCTTCTGAATATTGGGCTTATTATTCCAGATGATATTATTTCAAGAGTACTAAAGAAAAAGAACATAAAAATAAACTCCTACGAAGGGTTCATTAGACAAATTATTGGTTGGAGAGAATTTATGAGAGGAATATATCAACAAGATGCAAAAATTATGTCTAACTCTAATTTCTTCGGCAATAATCGCAAAATGAAAAATTCTTGGTATGATGGTTCTACTGGCTTACTACCTTTAGATCAAAGCATTAAAAGCACATTAAAATATTCTTATGCGCATCACATTGAAAGATTAATGATTCAGGCTAATATAATGAACTTATGTGAAATTGACCCAAAAATTGTTTACAACTGGTTTATGGAGATGTACATAGACTCATCTGACTGGGTTATGACACCTAATGTTTATAGCATGGGTTTATTTGCTGATGGAGGCATAATGGCCACCAAACCTTATCTGTGTGGTTCAAATTATATGCTGAAAATGATGGATTTTAAAAAAGGCGATTGGTGTAAAGTTTTAGATGGACTATATTGGAGATTTATTGATAAGCATCTAAAATTTTTTAAATCTAACCCAAGATTAAGCATGATGGCGGCAATACTTGGTAAGATGGATAAAAAGAGGAAAGATGAACTTTTTATTCTTGCTAATAAATTTATTGAGGAAAATACAAAATCATGAAAAATATTATAAAAAAATTAATGAAGCTGTTTGGATATAAAATAATCAAGATTAATAAAGTTGGTTATCCTATTGATTATTGTAATGATTTTGTAAGTGAGTTTAAAGCTATAGAACCATTTACGATGACTAGTATTGAAAGAATATATGCCTTGAAATCTGCGGTAGAATACATAGCTAAAAATAATATCCGTGGATCTTTTGTGGAATGTGGTGTTTGGAAAGGTGGGTCTTGCATGATGATGGCAAATACTTTAGTAGAAAATGGGCAATTTGAAAGGGAAATATGGCTGTATGATACATTTGATGGTATGACAAATCCTACAGATGATGATATTGAGGTTGAGACTAAAATAAAGGGCATGGAACTCCTTAAGGATCTTGATAAAACTACTGATAAATATAATATGTGGGCATATGCTCCAAAGGATCTTGTCATTAAAAATATGAGATCTACGGCGTATCCAGAAAAAAACATTAAATATATAGAAGGCAAAGTTGAGCAAACCCTGCCTGAAAATACTCCAGGAGAAATTGCGCTCCTAAGATTAGATACTGATTGGTATGAATCTACAAAGATCGAACTAGAAGCACTATACCCTCTTCTGGTCAGAGGCGGAGTACTAATAATAGATGATTATGGTCACTTTCATGGAGCAAAAAAAGCTGTTGATGAGTATTTTCATAGTATTAATGAAGAGCCGCTTATGCATCGAATTGACTATTCAGGGAGAATGATCGTAAAAAGATAATGATTAGAGTTTATTATAATCAAAAATGCACTGTATGTAATATTGAAATATCCCATTATAAAAAGAAAAATATTTCTAATATAATTTGGGTTGACATTAATAACCCATCGAAAGATCTAAAAATCTTAGGAAAATCGCATAAAGAAATGATGAGGAGGCTTCATGTGATAGATGGTAAAACCATTTACTCTGGTGCAAGCGCATTTATAATATTATGGAGCAATTTACCTAATTACAAGTTATTAAGTAAAATTCTAAATTTACCTATAATTTTTCAAGTTTTTAATATCTTCTATGAATTTATTGCTTTTTTGTTATTTATAAAAAATAATCGTGGTTTAACTTAAAATTAATTCACTTTTTAAGATCACTAATATGCTTGGAAAGTGCAGACGATGATTTTTGAATTTCTATAACAAACAAGAGTATAGATGCGCTTAATAATATTGTGGCTACTCCAAACAAGCTAAAAGCAACAGAAGGTACATCTATATATCTAAAAAATATCGTTAATAGATTAGCAATAAATGCTAGTCCAGCCAGCGTCTGCATTGACTTTACTAAGAACAACCTATCTGTTAATAATTCTATTTGTTCAGTAAACTTATCTCTTACTTCATCTTCTTTTAGAACTCTATCATGTAAGTCTCTGATCAATTTACTTAGAGAGCTATATCTGTTGCCAAATACAATCATCATTAATGGGATAGCTGGAAACAATAATGCTGGATACCAAAAGTTTAAATCTTCCATAAAAAACCTCTCAATCTATCTTATGTAATAATATACCAAATTATTATATATTATTTATTTTTTTATACGCTTTTCCCATCTATCAAGAATTTTACTTGAAGAGTTCGTTTTAGAACCTCCGATATTAAATTTAAATGACACATCATCATCATTAACAAATACATTATATTCTGGTGTATTAATCTCTCCTCTATCACCACCATTACAAAAGACCACCTGATCATCTGGATATAATTCTTTAGTTTTTTTTATTGCATCAATAGCAGTATCATCTCTATCATCAAAATCTATGATATCGTTGACCATATATAACGCCTGAATTACAGTAGATCTTTCTTTATAATTTAGAAAATATTTGCCCTTCTTTCTTTCTAGCCATTCATCAGAATTAATTCCTACAAGCAAAAAATCTCCTTCATTTTTTGCAGATATAAAATAATCTATATGTCCTGAATGTAATGGATCAAACCCTCCTGTAACTAATGAAATTTTCCTAGGCATGTTTTACTCAAAGTTTGCTAATAATTTACGACGCATTTCAAAATAGTTTTCTTCATCAATGATTCCTTGATTATATTTAATCTTAATATCTTCAAGCTTTATTAGAGTTTGAGAAACTAATTTCTGATAATTATCATCTTTGGGCTGCGTCTTCATTTAAGTCAGCCTTTTCAAATGCAAGTTTTAACTCATTACATGTCATTACCTCATCATTAGCTTGCATTATATCAACAGTTTTATGTGTTGCGCATGAAGAGATAAAAATATCTGTAACAAGATATGAAACCAATTTTTTAATCATTTTTATTTACACTTTTTTCTAAAAATACATGGCTCTATGGGATTTTTATAACCCCATAAACCTTTATTATTTAGTTTAGCATGATTTTCTAAATTTATAAGATAACCGTTAGTCCTATATTTTCTATAAACCCAGGCATTGCCACTTTTAATCATTTTGGCATTTATATATGTTGCTTCATTATTCTTATAAATATAAATATCAGCTAACTGTCTTCCATATCTATCATCTTTAGCTGTAACTACAAAAACTCTTTTATTCAACAATAAATTCTCAAGGAATTTTTTCGATTTAATTCCATAATCTTGTTTTTTTTCTGGAGCGTCAATGTATAACAATCTAATTGTATTAGTAATCTCCCCTACTTTAATTTTAACGCTATCTCCATCAGTAACTTTAACAACTAGACCCTCATATTCAGATGCACTGATATCTGGTATGAATAATGAAAAGATACTAATTGCTATCAATAAATATTTCATAGAGATTTTATAAAATTTTCTATTTCCTTAGAGAATCTATTAGTATCTACTAAAAATGAATCATGTCCCTGAATGCAATCAAGTTCTTGATATTCGACTATCGTATTAGATAATGACAATAATTCTGCAATTTCTTTTTGTTGTTGTGAAGGGAAAAGAACATCTGTAGTTACACCAAGCACCAACGCTTTATCTATTTTCGTTTTAGAAATAGCATCTAATGTTGATTCGCCATGTTTGGCCACATCAAACCAATCCATCGCTCTTGATAGATATAAATAGCAATTAGCATCAAAGATATCCTGAAACTTTACAGCCTGATGCTCTAGGTAGGATTCAATTTCAAACTCAAAGCTTGTATTCTCAATACCAAAAGTATTTTGATTCAACTTATTGTCATCTGACTTTTTTCGTCCGAACCTTTGCGTCCATTCAGAAGCAGATCTATAAGATGTCATTCCAATTTTTCTAGCAATGCGCACACCATTCAATGGTGGTTTTTTATAAGAATAAAAACCATTATTCCATAATGGGTCTTTTCTGATTACTTCTCTTTGAAGTGATCTTAATGCAATTGCATATGGAAGAGCTTGTGTTGCAGAAGATATTAAAATAAGATTCTTAACTACAGTACTATGCAGGATCGAAAAAGCTAGCGCTTTCATACCTCCTAAAGAAGGACCGATTAAAACTTTTATCGAATCAATACCTATTTTCTCTAGCAATAAAGATGATGCATTAGCCATATCTTCAACAGTTAGCTCAGGAAATGTTAGCCTGTATGGCTCATTTGTCTTTTTATTAATTGATACAGGACTTGTTGACCCGAAACAACTACCTAGCGTATTTATACATATAACATAATGATCTTTTGTATTTATTGCCTTATCATGTCCTACAACTGCCTCCCACCAACCTGGAGTCTGATCAACTGAAGAGGAAGCTACATGTGAGCTAGCAGATAAACCAGTAAAAATTACGACGACATTAGATTTATCTTTATTCAGAGAACCCCATGTTTCATAAGCAATATTTAACTCAGAAAGCATACCGCCTCTAACAAGATCAAAGTCGTCTGCAACTTTAGTTACTGTAGCAGAATCATTATTATGCTTAAAAAGCTGTATGATATTTTTATTAGAATCTGTTTTCATAAAGCGATGTTAGTATAATTCTTTATTTAAAACAATTAATAAGTTGTCATAGAAAAGTTTTTTGTTAAGATTTCCGCGCATATCAATTTTGAGTTTCTGCAAAATTCTAATAATATGAGTTGCTCTTAAACTATTAATCGGGATTTTCTTAGATAATGTAACATAAATACCTTTTATGATACTTGCATCATCTAGGAATGAACCTTTCATTAATATATAAAACAATGACAATAGATAGTCGATACATAAGCACCCTCTTTCCATCCAATCCTTAGAAAGATTTATTGGGTTAATCTTATTTTCATAAAGATCAGATAATTCAGTCTCAAACAACTTATAATTATTGAGGCACTCATATTCTTTAGTCATGTCTTTTAAACTCGGTTTTGATGATAAATAGTAATCAAAATGAGAGTCATATATATTTTTAGTTTCATTTATATTATATCTAAAAAGATGACATCTGCTCTTAACTGTATCCTTAATTGATTCTACTTCAGAAGCTAACAATAGAAAAATGCATGGCGAATTTGTTTCTTCTAGCGTTTTAAGCAATGCTGCAGATGATTGAGCATTTAGATAATTACAATTATTGATGATAATAAACTTATGCTTATATCTCGCGGTAATATTAGTGAACTCTTTTAAATCTCTGATATGGTCTATTGCTATATCTGACCCTACTCTACAATTATCAAATTTGTCTTCGAACCCCAATTCATATAATATTCTTTCTTTGTTACTGATCATTCGCTCGAATTTTCCAGATTTATTATATAAAGGCAAAGATAAGTAAAATATATCTGAACTTGACATTAAGTTATCAGAATATGCAATACCATTAGATTCATAATATTTTTCAATAAGACGATTAACAAAAGAATATTTTCCCGTAGCATTAGGCGAATGAATAATTATATTATAATTCCTTTTTTTAAAATCATACTGGTTAGCAAACTGATTGAGGTTGCTTTCTAGGTTACTCATTTATTAACCTATCCAAATATCCTTTTAATACTTTTTCAACATCCTTTTTGTCGCCATCTGTTGAAATATTAATAACTTTAGTATTATTTTTGAATACTTCTGAATATGCCTCTTTAATTTTTATTAAAAATTCTTTTCCTTGTTTTTCAAATTTATCTGATATATCTCTTTCATTAATTCTTGAAAAACTAGTCTCAATGGATGCGTCAAGGTGGAATATCAGAGAAATATTTTTAGCGAAATATCCATCTAGAACATTATGTAGATCAATAACTTCTTTGTTGCCTTGAGAAACACCTTGATATACCAAAGTAGAATAATGAAACCTATCGCAAATAACATACTTGCCTTCTGATAATGCTTTTAGGATAACATTGTTATAGTTGTAAACTCTTGAGGCATAAAACAAGACTGCTTCAGATACTGAGTCTAGGTTAGAATTGGTATCTAATAGTATATTTCTGACTGATTCTCCGAAAGCCGTACCGCCAGGCTCCCTTGTAACTATACATTCTATGTCACACTTCTTAAGGTAATCAGAGGCATACTGTATATGGGTAGATTTCCCAGTTCCCTCATTACCTTCAAATATTATAAATTTTCCAATAGCCATACATTAATATATAAAACCCTTCAATATATTATATATTATATGGTCCTTAGAAAATTTATTATTTTCGATTTGATCAATAAAAACCAAACCCTGAACCGAGTTAACTTTAAATGAGACATCATAATTCTTTAAGGTCTTAATAGATATATTTTTTTCCAGGACTTTATACTTTTTATTCTTTAAAAATTTAATAATTTGGTTTTTTATTATTCCATCAATCCCACATTTTGTTATCTTTGGGGAATAGAAAATTATATTTGACTTATTAAGGCTAACAAAAAATATGTTTGATGATAAAGTTTCTATAATATTATTATTATACGTAACAACTAAATCATCCATATTTTTTTGATTATTCAATTCGCTCGCAATTAAACATTGATCAATCCTATTCAAATGTTTAATTTTTGCTAAATCAGAATTCTCATAAATATTATAGTTGGAAATTTTTAACTTGACCGCTCTATTTTTTTTAACAGCTGATGTCTTATCATGTTTGATAAAATATAAATTATGACTTATATCTTTTGTAAATTTATAACCAAATGAGCTAGACCCACGTGTTAATATTACTTTGATTACACAGTTTGTTTTTTTACCAATAGCCTTATTTATATTTTTTTCAAGAAGATCCAAGCTGGGCTTATTAAGTTTTAGTTTTTTGCATCCAGCATGGAGTCTTTTTGTATGATCTATTAAATATTTTATTTTTGAATCTTTTATAAGAATTGTTTCAAATAAGCCATCTCCATAATTAAAACCTCTATCATGAATAGAGATATTTTTTGGATTAATAAAGATATTAAACTTAGAATGATTCATTTAACTGATCAATCATATTTTGAAAATACTATAGAACCATTCGTTCCACCAAAACCAAAAGAATTGGTCAAGGCATGATTAATATTCATTTTTTTGGACGACTCAGTATTAAAATCCAAATCACACTCAGGATCTTGATTATCCACATTTATTGTTTGATGTATCATTTGATTCTTTAAAGATAATACAGTTACTAGTGCTTCAACTCCACCTGCTGCGCCAAGCAAATGCCCTATCATTGACTTAGTGGAATTTACGACTAAGTTTTTTGAATGGTTTCCAAATAAATTTTTAACAGCTTTAGCTTCAACAATGTCACCTGCAGGTGTTGATGTTCCATGAGCATTAATATAGCTTATATCTTCAATACTTAAGTCAGCATCTTTTATAGCATTTTTCATACTTCTCTGAGCGCCTTCTCCGCTCTCTGATGGGAGAGTCATGTGAAAGGCATCAGCACTCATGCCATAACCAGATAGCTCTGCATATATTTTCGCCCCTCTTCTTTTCGCATGCTCTAATTCTTCAAGTACCAACACTCCAGCTCCATCACCAAGTACAAAGCCGTCTCTTCCAGTATCCCATGGTCTGCTAGCCTTTTCTGGATCATCATTTCTTGTCGATAATGCTCTTGCAGCTGCAAAACCACCTATACCAAGAGGTGTAGTGGCCATTTCAGCACCTCCACATACCATTAAATCAGCATGAGAATACTGTATTTGCCTATATCCCTCTCCTATATTATGAGTGCCTGTTGTACACGCTGTAACAATTGATAAGTTTGGACCCTTATAACCATATTTAATGGACAAATTACCAGAAATCATATTTATTATTGTTGCGGGTATAAAAAATGGAGAAATTCTCTTAGGGCCTGATTTCAAATAAGTATTATGTGTTTTTTCAATACTAGGTAAGCCTCCGATTCCCGATCCTATTGCAACGCCAATTCTTTCAAGATCCAAATCACAATTTTCTAGACCTGAGTCTGTGATGGCATCTATGCCAGCTGCCATACCATATTGCATAAATAGGTCTAATTTGCGTTGCTCTTTAATGTCAAAATATTTTTCCGCATTAAAATCTTTTATGGGTGCAGAAAATTTGACAGGCATATCGCTAGCATCAAATACGGTAATCGGTTGAACACCAGATTTACCAGCATTAAGGGCTGACCATAAGTCATCAACAGTATTGCCAACCGGCGATATACATCCCAAACCAGTAACTACGACTCTTCTTTTCTGCATTTTTATTAATTATAGATTTTTATTAACGTAATCAATAGCTTGTTGAACGGTTGTTATTTTTTCTGCTTCTTCATCCGGAATTTCTGTATCAAATTCTTCTTCAAGACCCATCACTAATTCAACTGTATCAAGAGAATCAGCACCTAAATCATCAATGAACTTTGAATCATTTTTTACATCTTCATCTTTTACCCCTAGCTGTTTTACTACAACACTTTTTACTCGCTCATCTATATTACTCATGTTTTTTTGTCTCCTTTATTTATATTGTACTGCGATGATATCTACAAACATTCTACAAGAAATTTACTTGTTTTCACATATATAACCCACCATTTACATTAATATTTTCACCTGTGATGTAAGACGCCTTATCAGATGCCAAAAACCCTACCACATTCGCCAACTCTGATGCTAGCCCCATCCTTCCAAGAGGAATGGACTTAACAAGCATGTCTTTCTGAGAATCTTTTAATTTTTTTGTCATATCTGTATCAATAAATCCAGGAGAAATAGTATTTACTGTAATATTTCTGCTTGCAACCTCTTTAGCTAACGATTTTGTAAATCCTAATAAAGCTGATTTCGTTGATGAATAGTTTGTTTGGCCAGCATTGCCACTAACGCCCACAACAGAGCCTATGTTAATAACTCGACCATATCTTTCTTTCATCATATCTTTGACGAATTCTTTTGTTATGCGGTATATTGAGGTCAAGTTAGTGTCTATTACTTCGTCCCACTCTTTATCGCTCATTCTAATCAACAGATTATCCATTGTAATTCCGGCATTATTTACCAACACTGAGACTTTGCCATATTCACTTGTTATTTTTTCGTTTAAAGTCGAAACAGCATTCTTATCAGTTACATCAAAGATAACACCGCAGCCACTTCCATTAGTCGATTTTAATACATTATTGACATCATCAATGCCTTGCTGTGATCTAGATGTACCAATTACAGTAAAACCATCATTTGATAGAGAAATTAGTATTTCTTTACCAATACCCCTGTTTGCTCCAGTTATTAATGCTATTTTTGAATCAGCCATTATATGCCTCACTTACTCCATCAATAGACTCATATTTGTCTATAGAAGAGCTTGTCACCCCATCTTTATTTATTAATATTTTGCTATTCAAACCAGTTAGAACCTTACCAGGCCCTATCTCAATATAATTACCTATATTTTCACTGAATATCTTTTCAATGGTTTTTTCCCATAATACAGGATTACACACTTGGTCACACAAAGATTTGATTATATCAAGTTTACTGTCTTTTATCGATGCATCTGAATTATGTATAACTGGGAATAAGCTTTCTTTTTTTAAAACATCTATATTATTCAATAATTTAAATAGCTTATCTGAACATGAGTTCATGATTGATGAATGAGCAGCGACACTGACCGGCAAAATAATAACCCTTTTAACTCCTTGTGTTTTAAATACAGGCTCACATGAGTCGATAAGATTTTTATGTCCAGCAATCACGATCTGATTTTTCGAATTATAATTAACAGGCTGAATAATCTCTTTATCATTTGATAGTTGTTCACAGACTTTCTCTACAGTATCAGATAAATTCATTTCAGGGTTATTTGACATTATTGCAGCCATTCCGCCTTGTACTCCAGTCATAGCATCGACCATAAACCTGGCGCGTTCTGTGACTAGATTAAGACAATCTTCTAAGGATAGAGTCTGATTGGCTACTAAAGCTGAATACTCCCCTAGACTATGGCCTGCAGCAAGCTGGGGCATAATATTTATCCTGTCAATCCAAACATTCCACATGGCTATAGATGTCGCTACCATAATTGGTTGTGTATATGTTGTGTTATTTAATTTTGAGTCATCTTGTATAGCTTTGCTGATATCATAACCAAGTATTTGTGACGATTTAGTTATGTATTCATTAAATATTGTATTTTTTTTATAACTCTCAAACATATTTTTATTCTGAGATCCCTGACCTGGGAATAATGCAGCATATCTAGTCATAGTGCATCTTCCATGAAGTCATTATATGAGTATAAACCAGGCGATTGATCTTTAATCCATTTTGCTGTCTGAATAGCTCCTTTTGCAAAAATACTCCTATCATTCGCAATATGAATCAAACGAATCTCGTCATTTTTATCGGTAAATATCACCTCATGTGTTCCAATTTCAGTATCCTGTCTTAATGATTCAAATTTGATTGGACATTTTGATGATTTTATATCACCAAGAGGTGTATTTTGACTATCACAAATTACCTGCGCCATCTTAATAGCGGTTCCCGATGGTGAGTCTACCTTATTTATATGATGTATCTCTTTGATTAAAATCTTGTAACCTTTTAGCACTTTAGATATTAAAGCAAGTGACTTGAAAGTTACATTAACACCTTGGCTCATATTTGGAGCTAATAAAATTGGGATAGTTTTTGAAGCTTTAGAGATGATATCTAATTGATCGTTATCAAAACCTGTGGTACCAATCGTTATAGCTTTTCTTAATTCAACACACTTATTTATCGCCGCAATCGATGGGATTGGTAGAGAAAAATCAATAACAACATCAAATAATTCAGTGAATTCAGTTATATTTGAAGTTAAGGTTAAATTAAAATTATTTTCAATAGAATTTATTTTATTATCAGAATCACAACCAAGAGTTATTTCTGCATCTTGATGATTATTTGACTCTTGGAAAATGGATTGACCCATTCTACCAAGAAAACCATTCATAGCTATTTTACAAATCATATTTTACTCAAAAAAATCCTTTATCTTGTCTACCCAGCCATTTTCTTTAGGTATGTGTTTAGATTTGCTTTTTCTAAAAGAGTTGTCAAGTTGAGACAAAAGATCTTTTTGTTCTTTTGTTAAATTGACAGGTGTTTCCACATGAACCCTGCAATATAAATCTCCAGTTGAATTAGACCTGACTGATTTAACGCCTTTACCTTTAATTCTAAATTGTTTGCCAGACTGTGTACCATTAGGTATCTTCAGCTCTACTTTCCCATTAAGCGTCGGAATAATTACCTTATCTCCGAGTGTGGCAGTTGTAAAGTTTATTGGCAATTCACATAAAAGATCATCTTGTTGTCTTTGAAAAATTGAGTGTGGTTTAACTCTAACAGATACATATAAATCTCCCGACTGGACACCTTGTCCTCCAGCTTCTCCCTCACCAGATAATCGAATTTGATCTCCAGTGTCAACGCCACTTGGTATATTTACAGACAAGTTTTTAGTTTTTTTAATTTTACCAGCACCAGAACATGTGCTACATGGTTGATCTATCATTTGACCTCTTCCACCACATCGTGGACAAGGTTGTTGAACTGAAAAAAATCCTTGACTCATTCTAACTTGTCCAGCTCCATTACATTGAGAGCATGTACTAAAGGCAGTACCATTTTTTGCACCAGTAGCATCACAATCTTTACAGTTTACACTGGTTGGCACTTTCATCTTGACTTCTTTGCCACTTATAGCCTCTTCAAGGGAAAGTTCAATTTGATATTCTAAGTCTGCTCCTCTTCTTTGTTGACCTCTTCCGCTACCACCAAAAATGTCGCCAAATACGTCACCAAATATATCATTAAATGATCCGCCACCAGAAAAGCCGCCTGCGCCACCACCAAATCTAGAATCCATTCCCTCATGACCAAATTGGTCATAAGTTTGTCTTTTATTTGAGTCGCTCAAAACCTCATATGCTTCTGATAACTCTTTAAATTTCTCCTCAGACTCTTTGTTACCCTGATTACGATCAGGATGATGTTTCATGGCAAGCTTTTTATATGCTTTCTTAATTTCAGCAGCAGAAGCGTCTCGGCTCACGCCAAGTGATTGGTAATAATCAGTTTTAGCCATTATTATTTATTTTCAGCCTTTGAATCTTCGCTTTCTTCTTTAACTTCTGTAAAATCTGCATCGACGACATTGTCATTCGGTTTAGTTTTTGCATCTTCAGTTGAAGTTTCTGCGCCTTGTCGTTTAGCAGCTTCTTCTTTGTAAGCTTGTTCAGCAATCTTACCAGCAGCTTCGGTTAACTTCATTGTTTTTTCAGTTATTTTTTCAGCATCATCACTTTTCAGCTCTTCTTGAAGATCTTTGATAGCTGCGTTCACTTTTTCAACCTCAGACTTGTCAGCTTTGTCTCCAAGATCTTTGATCGATTTCTCAGATCCTAAGATCATAGCTTCTGCTTGGTTTTTTACATCAACCAAAGCTTTTGCTTTTTTGTCTTCTTCAGCATGAGTTTCAGCATCCTTAACCATTTGATTAATCTCATCATCAGATAATCCGCTGGAATCTTTAATTACAATTGACTGTTCTTTTCCAGTTGCTTTATCTTTAGCTGAAACATTCAAAATACCATTAGCATCAATATCAAATGTTACTTCAATTTGAGGTGTTCCTCTTGGAGCTGGAGGTATGTCTGTTAAATCAAACCTACCTAAAGATTTATTTCCTGAAGCCATTTCCCTTTCACCTTGAAGGACATGAACAGTTACTGCAGGTTGGTTATCTTCAGCTGTAGAGAACGTTTGAGATTTCTTGGTTGGTATTGTAGTATTTTTTTCTATAAGAGGAGTTCTAACACCACCCATAGTTTCTATTCCCAATGTTAGTGGAGTAACGTCTAGTAATAAAACATCTTTAACATCACCACCTAAAACACCAGCTTGAATTGCAGCACCCATAGCCACAGCTTCATCTGGATTAACTTCTTTTTTAGGCTCTTTTTTAAAGAACTGTTGAACAGCTTCTTGTACCTTAGGCATTCTTGTTTGTCCGCCTACAAGTATTACTTCATTAATATCACTTGTGCTTAACCCAGCTTCTTTAAGAGCTATTTTACAAGGCTCTATAGTTTTTTCTACTAAATCTGATACTAATGACTCAAGCTTAGCTCTTGTTAGCTTCATGTTTAAGTGCTTAGGCCCAGAAGCATCAGCAGTAACATAAGGTAAATTAATATCAGTTTGAGAACTAGATGATAATTCAATTTTAGCTTTTTCTGCAGCTTCTTTTAATCTTTGAATTGCTGAAGGATCGTTTCTCAGATCTACACCTTGTTCCTTTTTAAATTCATCTACTAAATGATCAATTAATCTTAAATCAAAATCTTCTCCACCAAGGAATGTATCTCCACTGGTAGACAGTACATCGAATGATTGCTCGCCATCAAGGTTCGAAATCTCTATTATTGAAACATCAAATGTTCCTCCGCCTAGATCATATACAACAATTTTTTGCTCAGCTTGTTTTTTATCAAGTCCATACGCCAAAGCAGCTGCTGTTGGTTCACTAATGATTCGTTTTACATCTAAGCCAGCAATTTTTCCAGCATCTTTTGTTGCTTGTCTTTGAGCATCATTAAAATAAGCTGGGACAGTGATTACAGCTTCTGTAACCTCTGATCCAAGAAAATCTTCGGCAGTAGTTTTCATTTTTTG
Source organism: Gammaproteobacteria bacterium (assembly GCA_030835925.1). GTDB lineage: Bacteria > Pseudomonadota > Gammaproteobacteria. Next base: position 71,429 of record JAURQW010000012.1, read on the forward strand.
AAGTATCTTTGCTGAAACCTCTGGTGGGGATATTTTCTTTCCTTTGGCTTCTACCCAAGCGTCACCATTTTCAGCTTTAACAATTTTATAAGGGACTATATCTTGATCCTGTTTAACAGCATCTTCTTCAAATTTTCTACCTATTAGCCTTTTAATTGCATATAAAGTATCTTTAGGATTCATGACTGCTTGACGTTTAGCTGGTTGCCCAACTAATGAACTATCATCAGTATAAGCTACAAATGATGGCGTTGTTCTATCGCCTTCACTATTTTCAATAACTTTTGGTGTATCACCATCCATAACAGATACACATGAATTAGTGGTGCCTAAGTCAATTCCAATTATTCTTCCCATTATTAACTCCTAAAATTGTTTCTGACTGAAAGATGTAGACGATATCTTTTTTTTCAAGTCTTATTGTTTATTTTTTATAACTATAACGAGGGCAGGCTTAATAACTCTATTGTTCAAAAGATAGCCTTTTTGAACAACCTCTGTTATCTTGTCATTTTCTTCATTATTGTTTTCAATGGTACTTATGGCCTGATGGAACTCGGGGTTGAAAGACTCTCCTTGAGGGTTAATTTCTTCGATATTATTTTTTTCAAAGATTTTTTGGAACATAGAAAGCAATAACTTATTGCCCTCATCTAGTTGTTCCTTTGTTATTTTGTCGTCGCTCAGGTTGCAACTGAGACTTAGACTATCATAGATAGGGATAATCTCCTGTAGTATAGATTCGGTTGAATATTTGTAAGCATTTTCTACTTCTTTTTGACTTCGTTTCTTGATGTTTTCTATTTCTGCGGTGGCACGAAGTAAAGCATCATAATTTTCATCATATTTTTTTTGTAAAATTTCAATTTCACTCAACTCTTTCTCAGAATCTTCAATAGTTTCTGATTCGGTATTAACTGATACATCAGGATCATTAATTTTGTTACCATCATCTTTTGTCGATGCCATAAGATACTCTCTATAATTATTACTCAACATTATTTTATATATAAAGATTGATTATGCAATATAATATATTAATGAATAAACGTATAGAGACACATACTGTCAAAGTCGGCAATGTTCTTATTGGGTCAAATCATCCAATAAGAGTTCAGTCTATGACTAATACAAATACATCTGATGTAAAAAAAACTGTTGATCAAATTCTTGAACTACATGATGCGGGCTCAGAGATAGTTCGTATAACTGTAAATGACCAAGATTCTGCTAAAAGTGTAGAAGATATTAAGAACAAATTAATTCAAAATAATTGCAATGTTCCCATAGTTGGTGACTTTCACTTCAATGGACATTTGCTTCTCTCATCATATCCTGGAGCTGCTGCAGCTTTGGACAAATATCGTATAAATCCTGGAAATATAGGAGGAAAATCCAAATATGATGATAACTTTGAGAAAATTATAAATATTGCTATCAAAAATAACAAACCAGTTAGAATTGGAGCAAATTGGGGCAGCTTAAATAAAGACACCATGGATGAGCTTCTAAAACAGAAAGATAATGATAAAAGAGATATAAGTTATTCATTATTAATAAAAAATGCTTTAGTGAAATCTGTGATCGATTCAGCTGTCCAAGCTATTTCTCTTGGTCTGCCAGAAGATAAAATCATAATTTCATGTAAAACAAGCAATGTTAATGACTTGGTTGATGTATACACAGATTTATCAAATAAATGCAAATACCCTCTTCACTTGGGTCTAACAGAGGCCGGGTTAGGAAGGGATGCGGTAATATCATCTGTAGCTGCTCTCTCGATCCTCATTAATCAAGGTATTGGAGATACAATTCGAGTATCATTAACGCCTGATAAAGCTAGCTCAAGAACTGAGGAAGTTAAAGTCTGTCAGCAAGTTTTGTCATCCCTAGGTATAAGAAATTATACGCCTAGAGTCATATCATGCCCTGGTTGTGGGAGAACTAGTAATAATTACTTCGTTGAATTATCTAAATCTATAAAGGGGTATATTAATGAAAAAATGCCTGTTTGGAAAAAATCACATCCTGGTGTAGAGAATATGAATATAGCTGTCATGGGTTGCATAGTGAATGGCCCAGGAGAATCCAAACATGCAAATATTGGCATAAGCCTACCTGGCAATAATGAGGATCCCTCTGCACCCGTTTATATTGATGGTAAAAAATATAAAACTTTGCAAGGCCATGATATTGAAGAACAATTTATTGATATATTACAATCATATATCGAAGAAACTTATAAATAATTATTCATCAATTTTTGCTATTGGGCGAGATTTATCAGTAATCCATTCACTCCATGACCCAACAAACAGTGAAACACCCTTGATCCCGCTTATTTCTAGCGCCAAAATATTATGACAAGCTGTTATTCCTGATCCACACATAGAGATTATGTCAGAACTGGCTGTGTCTCCAAGTAATTTAATGAAGTTATGTCGTAACTCCTCAGGGCTTTTAAAATGCCCATTTTTATCTAAGTTTTTACCTAGAGGGTGAGATACAGCACCAGGAATGTGTCCTGCAATTGGATCAACCGGGTCTTTGATGCCCAAGTATCTCTCCTTAGAGCGTGCATCTATAATGAGCTTATTCATCTTATACTGAGCATCTTCAACATCTTTGATGGAAACATGCATGCTATCATTTAGACTAGGCTCAAAAATTCCTCTCTCAAATATAGTTTCCTTAGATGTCAATTTACCACCGCCTGACATCCATGCTCCTAGAGCTCCATCTAAAACAGCTACATCAGAATGGCCCAGCCATTTAAGTATCCACCACATCCTTCCAGCAAATGCTCCACCTGCATCATCATATATAACCGCCTGCTTGTTATTAGTCATACCCCACTGAGAGAGCTTTTCGGAGATTAATTGAGGGTCTGGCAAAGGGTGTCTTCCAGTATCTACAGTCTTTTCGCTGGCTAAATCATGATCAATATCAACAAAAATAGAATTTTCAATGTGTCCCTCGTTATATGCGTCTATCCCATAAGATGAGTCACTGATATCACATCTACAATCAAAAATAATAAAATTATCATTACTTAAATTTTTCATCAAGTCTTTAGCAGATATTATTGTTTTATATGACATAATTAAACTTTATAAATAAAAAATAGACCTATCACCAGAGTAATGACATTTAGAGAAACACTCAACATGTGAAGTCTATTAAATTTTTCTTTACCCTTTTCCCCCATGTCCCTAGCATTATTGATCATAGGTATCATGAATCTGCTAATTATACTTAAAATAGTCATCGAGACTATAGCTATATATAAAATATTACTAACCTTGATGTCAAATATCATTATTAGAGCAAGGGCAGCTAAACCAATTACAATAGCAAATAGGTAGTATTTTGGAAAAAATGCTCTCAAAAATACACCTGCGCTCTTCTCGTCGAGAGTTTTAAATACCGTGGGCGCAATTATTGCTGAAAAGAATACAATTACACCTACCCATATACTTATTAATACTGTTATTCCATAGATACTCATAGTGACCTCCGATGTCTTTCTTATACTTTATTATACAACAGAGTGCATTATGCTTATAATTGATTATGTTTAAATCTATTATGGAAAATGGAGCAGACAGGGAATCTGCCTTAAATATTCTAGAAAATTTCATTAATACCAAACTTCATAACTATGTCAGTAAAAGAAATTACGATCTTGGGCCTTCTAAACACGACAATGTTAGTCAATTATCCCCATATATAAGGCATCGCATCGTCACAGAAGAAGAGGTAATGACTCAGGCAATGAGTAAGTTCCCGTTACCAAAAATTGAAAAGTTTATTCAAGAAGTTTTCTGGAGAACATATTGGAAAGCATGGTTAGAACTAAGGCCTCAGGTATGGACTGATTATAAATTACTAATGAAAAAAAATGATAAAAATCAATTATATGAGAAAGTTATCTCATTAAATACTGGAATAGATTGCTTTGATGCCTGGACGGAAGAATTATTGCAAACCAATTATCTTCATAATCATGCAAGAATGTGGTACGCAAGCATCTGGATTCATACTCTTAAGATCCCATGGTATCTAGGTGCTAACCTATTTCTAAATAATCTACTGGACGGTGATCCAGCATCTAACACGTTAAGTTGGCGATGGGTTGCAGGCATTCAAACAAAAGGCAAAGCATATTTAGCCAAAGACTGGAATATTGAAAAATTTACAAAAAATCGTTTTAATCCAAAAGAAAGTGACTTCTCTACTATTCCGGCTGAAATAAGTTTTATAGACTATAAAATGAATTCGATTAAATTTCATGAGACAAGAGATTTTGCATGGGATCAATCAGGCTTGCTAATAACAACTGAAGACATGCATGTTTTGAGTAGCGATAGAATAAACTTCCCAATACAAAACGCTTATATAATGGCACTCACAGCCACCGAGAAAACTAATTACTCTAAAAATGTATCTAAGTTCAAGCATGACATATCTGTCTCGAACATGAAGCTATTGTCGCAACATATTAATGATATTCAGATGCAATCAATGGATTTAGATCAAATTGAACAGATTGTTACTTGGGCCAAGCAAAATAATATAAAAAATATCGTTACATTAGCCTGCCCATGCGGCCATGTCAGAGATTTCATTAATGTTTTAAAAACTGAACTAAAGAAAGAATCCATAGAAATCATAAAGTTATATAGAGATTATGATATGAAATATTGGAATTTAGCGAGCGGCAGTTTCTTTAATTTCTTTAATAAAGCCGTTAAGAAGATCTGACTATTAAATACGCCAAGAGAGATTCGAACTCCCGACCCCAAGCTTAGAAGGCTTGTGCTCTATCCAGCTGAGCTATTGGCGCATTTATTATTGATCTTTATTTATACTTCTTAATTTAGTTGGAACCTCTTTCTTTGGTTCCAAGCCACCCATTGTACGCATTTTTTCAGTTTTGTTAACAAGATTTTGAGCTCTTTTTTTGCCTTGATCAACTTTTATTCGTGATTTTTCAAATAAGTCTTCAAAATCAAGAAATGATTCAGAAACTAACACAGCGGAATCATACATAGATGTAGCCAAATCAATCACTCTGCCAGTATCCTCAGATTGTTTTTTATTACTCCAAGCACGATTGATTATTTGCAAAATAGCTATTAACGTAGTCGGGCCCACTATGGCAATTTTTGCCTTTAACGCCTCTTTTATAAGCTCATCATCACATGCCATAATATAAGCTCCTTCTACATTCATAAACATAATTACAAGGTCTAGAGTATCTTTGCCATAAAGCGATCTATATTCTGTTGATGATAGTGTTTTGATATGCCTTTTGACCGACATAATATGATTTTTTTTGAAGATCAACTTATCACTTTCCGAATGGGAGTTTAGATAAGAACTATAATCAGTCAAGGAGACTTTGGAGTCTATAATAACTTTTCGATTTTCTGGGAGATTAATTACTATATCTGGCTTTTCAGATCCTATTTTTTTTTGTTCTTGATACCCAATATTTTCAATAAAACCGGCATGCTCTAAGATCATTTTTAATGATATTTCTCCAAATTGGCCTTGTGCTTTTGAACTTCCAGTTAAAAGAGTATACATTTGCGATATATTTTTATTTAATTCATTAGAGCTATCCCCATATGAACTTTTCAAAATCTCAATGCTCTCTTTCAGCTTATTCAGAGAAATCGTATGCTCATCAATAGGATTATTTTTTTTGTCAGCCTGCTTTTGTAGTAAAATATACGCAAGTAGTAAAATAATCGTTATCGCGAGTAGAACTGTAATTATCTGAAGCATCATAAATATATTCCTTGTTTCTTATAATACCATGACTTAAATTGTCCTAATAAATGAAAATCATTATCTTTACAGAAAATCATAGAGGCGGTGGAATGGATACCTTTATAGCCTCATTAATAAAGAATTGGCCAAATGATGATAAATTTATTGTTATCTGCAATAAAAATCATCCTGGTCTGCCATACCTAGAGAGCATTCTACCAAAAGGCGTTGAGATTATATGTCACTCGTTACCATTGAACTGGTCATTTCTATCAAATTTCTTAAAATATCTTCCAATGATCTTACAGAGAATGGCTAGACAAGCATTTAGAGTATTATTAGCCCCATACCAATACTTAAAAATCAAAAAAATATTGAAAAAAATTGGAGGGGAGCAACTAATGTCAGTCAATGGCGGATACCCTGGTGGTGAGACTTGCAGACTAGCTAATATTGCTTGGTTTTCTCTCTATAAGCAGCAATCAATCCATAATTTTCATAATTACTCAATAAAATATAGGATGATATTTGCCCCATATGAGATATTAATTGATAGTAAGCTAAATCGCTCATGTAGCGATATTGTCAGTGTCTCAAATGATTGTGCAAATAGTATTAAGCAAAGATATATTTTTAAAAATTCTAAAAAAATATCATTCATTTACAATAGCTTATATAATAATCCTGTTAGTAATATTAAGTCATTTATTAAACAAAAGTATAAGATTACGCATAATAGTAAGATCGTATTAATGATCGGTACTTTCGAACCAAGAAAAGGTCATGAATATCTAATAAACGCAATGAGTGATGTATTCGCAAAGTATAAATATCTGAACTTATTCTTCATAGGCTCAGGAACAAAAAAAGAGACTGCGTACCTAAAGTCCCTAGTAACAAGATTCAAATGGGGTTATAAGGTCCATTTCGCAGGTTTCGTTTCAGATATTTCGGAATATATGTCTATCGCAGACATCATAGTCATTCCAAGTCAAGAATATGAGTCATTTGGCTTGACTGCGATCGAAGCTATGTCATATGGTATTCCAATTGTTGCGACTAGTATCGGCGGACTGCCGGAAACTATTGGAGATAACGGATATTGTGGATTTCATACTGATATTAAAGATATTGCTGGATTCTCAAAGAATATAATTCGCTTAATTGAAGATGCTACTTTAGCAAAAAAAATGGGTGAAAATGGTATAAAAAGAGTCAACGAGTTGTTTAAACCTGATCGCATGTCCATGGATTATATGTCTTTGCTAACGAAAAACAGAAAACAATAGAATGGAGAAGGAGGGATTCGAACCCTCGATAGAGTTTAAACCCTATAACACCTTAGCAGGGTGCCGCTTTCAACCACTCAGCCACTTCTCCTGAATGTGTTAGATTTTTTGGACTTTCTCTTTATGCTCTAAATCCTTGGTTTTGGGATACGCTTATGGATGCCGATGTTGCTAGCAACAGCGCGAGCTGGCAGTGGGTTCCGGGAACTGGCGCAGATGCAGCGCCCTACTTTAGAATCTTTAATCCTGTAACACAAACCAAAAAATTTGATCCTGATGCCGAATATATTAGTAAATATGTACCAGAATTAAATAATATTCCTAATAAATACACACATTTACCGAGTGAACTTGATAAAAATATTCTAAATGAATATGGTGTAAAACTTGGCAGCGATTATCCATATCCAATTGTAGATTTATCAGCTACCAGACAAAGAGCATTAACTGCCTTCCAAAAAATCTCAAAAACAACTAGTTAAAGGCTGCGCCAAACCCTATTACTCTATCAACAGCTGGACGGTTATCCAGTATGAAGTTTGTTCTGCTATTAGGTGATTTACCAAAAGGTAGCGTCCAAGAAAAATAAATACTGCCGCCGGTATGCTCCGGAGCTGGTCCATTTTTAATGGTATATCTCTCACCACCGAGAGTTATAAATGAATTTTTAAGATCGTAAGTCACTTTCAGACCTGATATATCCATTTCATCACCATCACTATCACTTATAGATGCAATTTTTCTCTCATATTCTGTATAATGCTTTGTAGCAATCAAATTAATTTTGCTCGATATCGGCAATTTATAAGTTAAATTGTAATAAATTATCTCATCAACATAATAACTCCGTGTCTCTGTATTTGATGAACCAATCCCAAATTCTAAAACAATAGACTCCGTAGCTAACCCCGTACTGACAATGAAACTATTTGCATCAAGATTTGAACTACCAGTTTCATTTTCCTCGGAGTAAATATATCCTAAATTAATGTAGCTTGTAGAGTTATCATAATGTCTAAGATGCAATAGGTTTAGATTTAAAGCTTGGCGAATAGCATCGTCTTCTGGTTCACCGATATTACCAGAACGCCCATAATACGTAAATTTAGCACTTAGAACACCCTCTGTATCTTGAGTAAGTTTTTTCCCTAACCAGCTATCTATAGAAATGGGTTGGTAAAGCATAGGTTCGTTGTCAGCTGAAGTTCCATTCTTACTCCAATCAAGCTGGCCTGCTGAAAGTGAATACGAACCATAGTAATTTGAAGTTGTCATAATGTCAGAGAATTGGCTATCCTTTCCTCCTGCATATGAATTGTTTATCAAAAACGATAGTAAAAATGATAATGAATAAGTAAATAATATTATATATTTCATGTGTTTAATTCCTTTATTTAATTTTTTATATAAGTCAATTCTAATCATGGAGAAGGAGGGATTCGAACCCTCGATAGAGTTTAAACCCTATAACACCTTAGCAGGGTGCCGCTTTCAACCACTCAGCCACTTCTCCTAACATTATTTGCTGGATTTAA
>JAURQW010000013.1 GCA_030835925.1 Gammaproteobacteria bacterium
AAATTAGGTTTAGGCTAATATGAAAGATTACAAGATAGCTCCATCTATTCTCTCTGCAGATTTTTCAAGACTTGGGGAAGATGTTGAAAAGGTTATAAATTCCGGCGCTGATATTATACATTTTGATGTCATGGATAATCATTATGTTCCTAATTTGACATTTGGGCCGATGGTTTGCTCTGCATTAAGAGATTATGGTATAACTAGCCCGATTGATGTTCATCTTATGATCAAGCCAGTAGACCGGATCATTCCTGACTTTGCAAAAGCCGGTGCTGATTATATAACATTCCATCCAGAAGCTAGCGATCATATTGATAGAACAATTGGTTTAATTAAGGAGCATGATTGTAAAGCTGGAATAGTGCTAAATCCTGCAACGCCATTAAGTTATCTCGAACATTGTTTAAATAAATTAGACATGGTTTTATTGATGTCTGTAAATCCTGGTTTCCCGGGTCAAAAGTTTATTGAAGGAACATACAACAAGATTTCTTTAGTAAGAGAATTAATTGATAAAACTGGTAAAGACATAAGATTAGAGGTTGATGGAGGTATTAATTTGGAAAATATTGCTAAAGTTGCCTCAGCAGGCGCCGATACATTTGTTGCAGGATCATCAATTTTTAATTCTAAAGATTATGAAAAAACAATAAAATCAATGAGAGATCTTTTGAGTCAAGTCTCATAAAATCTAGTATCAATGACAGAGAAAGAGTTTATAGACTATATTAATCAAGGGTATAATTTAATACCATTATCATTATCAATCAAAAATAGTAATATTGACCCAATTGATGTTTATGAGTTGTTATCAGATAAACCAAAAACGTATCTTTTTGAGTCTCTAGAGGGTAATAAAGATTGGAGTCGTTATACAATAATTGGTTTGCCATCGGATGAATATATTGAGATACATCATAATACAATTAATCATTATAAGAATGATGATAAAATAAATTCTTTGGAGAGTAGCGATCCTATTAGCTGGATTGAAGAATTTCAGACTGGTTTTAAAGCCATACAAGATCCTAGCCTACCTAACTTTCAAGGAGGCTTGGTAGGATTTTTTGGTTTTGATACAATTCAATATTTTGAACCAACATTAAATTTCAAACTTCAAGACGATCTCATGAAGACACCAGATATTTGTTTGATGGTTTCTAGGGAGATTCTAATCTTTGACAAAATTAATAATTTGATCCACATACTTGTATATGCTGATAATTCAATAGAAAGTTATAAATCATGTTCAGAAAAAATTGAAGGTCTTAAAGAATATCTGATTAACTTCGAGTCAACAGGTTCTACAAATGGCCCCTCTACCCAGGATATTGATATTAAAATTCATCATCATTTTGAGAAAAAAAAATTTATTAAATCTATAGATAAAATCAAAAGATATATTGTTAACGGCGATGCTATGCAAGTGGTTCTATCTCAGAGAATGTCCCTTGATTTTCAGGGAAAACCAATAAGTTTCTATCGTGAATTGCGAGAACTCAATCCATCTCCATATATGTATTATTTAAACATGGGCGATTATTATATAGTTGGCTCATCACCAGAAATCTTAGTGAGGCTTGAAGATGGTTTAATTACAGTTAGACCAATAGCGGGAACAAGACCTCGAGGAATTAATGATAAACAAGATAGTCTTTTTGAAGATGAGTTACTGAATGATCCAAAAGAGAGAGCAGAGCATCTAATGCTTATTGATTTAGGAAGAAATGATGCTGGTAAAGTTTCAAAAATTGGGTCAATAAAATTAACCGATACAATGATTATTGAAAAATACTCTCATGTGATGCATATGGTTTCAAATGTAACCGGGGAGCTATCAAATAATCTTGGTATGATCGACGTTTTAAAATCAACATTCCCTGCAGGGACTGTCTCTGGAGCACCCAAAATAAGAGCTATAGAGATTATCTATGAGCAGGAAGATATCAAACGAGGTATATATGCTGGTGCAGTGGGATATTTAGGGTGGAACGGCAACATGGATACGGCCATAGCGATAAGAACATCTGTAATTAAAAATGATAAACTATACATTCAATGTGGAGCTGGAATAGTAAATGATTCTGTTGCAGAATTGGAGTGGGAAGAAACCATGAACAAGGGCAAAGCAATAATACAAGCATACAAGAATTTAAGGAAAAAAAATATATGATATTAATGATTGATAATTATGACTCATTTACATATAACATAGTCCAGTATTTTGGAGAATTAGGTGAAAATCTTATAGTTTTTAGAAATGATCAAATAACTATAGACAAGATTATAGATTTGAAACCAGATAAAATAATTATTTCGCCAGGACCCTGTACTCCGAATGAAGCTGGAATATCTATTGATGTAGTTAAAAACTTTTATAAATTCACTCCAATACTGGGAGTATGTCTTGGACATCAGAGCATAGGACAAGCTTTTGGTGGTAATATTATTTCAGCTAAAAAAATTATGCATGGTAAAATATCTCCCATAATACATAATGATTCTCGAATGTATACTGATATCTCTAACCCCTTTGATGCAACCCGATATCATTCTTTGGTTATAGAGAAGCCATCCTTACCTAACTGCTTAAATATAACTGCTTGGACGGAAGAAGATAATGATATTGAAATTATGGGCATAGAACATAAAGAATATCCAACTTATGGCTTACAGTTTCACCCAGAGTCTATACTAACAACATCGGGTCATCAGTTATTAAAAAACTTTTTGGAAATATAAAATTGTATATTGAGTTATTAGAAAAATTAAAAAATAATGAGAGTCTAACAAGGGGCGAGTCAAAGAGATTTATCGATTCTGTCTTCACAGGTAAAATCCCAAGTTCTGTATTAACAGAGTTTTTGATGTTATTAAATAAGAATGGTTTTGGCTCAGAAGAGCTGACAGGCTTTGCTATTTCCATGAGAGAAGCATCTAATAAGGTTGCTTTCAATAGAGAAGTAATTGATAACTGTGGTACCGGTGGCGATGGGTATGGCACTTTCAATATATCAACAACAGCTTCATTAATAGCGGCATCAGTTGGAGTCTATGTTGCTAAACATGGGAACAAAGCAGTAACTAGTAGTTCTGGTAGTGCTGATATTTTAGAAGCATCAGGTATAAATATTAATTTGTCCCCTGAACAGGTTTCACTCTGTTTAGAAAAAAATAATTTTGGATTTATGTATGCACCATTGCATCATTTGTCTATGAAACATGTGGCAGAGTCAAGAAAAACTATATCTCCAGATAAAACCATATTTAATTTGTTAGGACCCTTAACAAATCCTGCTGGTGCTAGAAAGCAACTCATAGGTGTGTATTCAAAAAAGCTGATGCCAATGATGGCAGAAACTCTCGTGAATCTGGATGTTGAAAAAGCTATGATTGTTCATTCAAATGATGGTTTAGATGAGATAAGTATTTTTGATGAGACAAAGATTACTGAAATAAATGGAGAGAAAATAAATAATTATACTTTGGATCCTAAAGATTACTTCGATTCAGATTATAAAATGTCGGAAATAATAGTGAGTAATACTGAAGAGAGTTTAGATGTACTAAATAAAGTAATAGATAATGAGCCTGGAGCAGCCAGAGATATTTCTTTGATAAATGCAGCTGCACTTATATATATTTCTGGTAAATCAAATACGATAGCTGATGCCCTCAATTTATGTAAGGATGCGTTAGAAACAAAGAAAGTCTATAATAAGTTAAAAAACTTAATAAAATATACCAATTCATTTAAAGATGCTTGATAAAATTATCCTTGATAAGACAGATGAAATTAAATTACTAAAGAGTAGTCAAAAACACAGCATTGACGATCTATTATCTATGGAGTTCAACAAGCGAGATTTCTATAGCGCTTTAAAGAATAAAATAAATTTAGGCAAAAATGCAATAATTGCTGAATTAAAAAAACATTCACCTAGCAAAGGTGCTTTAAATGAAAATCTAGATATTGCAAACTTTGCTAAGCTGTATGAAGAATCTGGGGCTGCATGTATATCTGTTCTTACTGATCAAAAATACTTTCATGGCGATATAAATGATTTGATGACAGCTAAAGAGAATGTAAATATCCCTATTCTGAGAAAAGATTTTATATTAGATGAATCACAAATTATTCAATCCAAGTTAATTGGTGCAGACTGCATATTATTAATCGTAGCTTGTTTATCTAAGGTACAATTTAATGAGCTTGTTGAAATCAGTCGTGAGCTGAACATAGAAATCCTAGTAGAAGTTCATGATAGAAAAGAATTAGATATTGCGTTAGAATCTAATTGTAAAATTATAGGAATTAATAACAGAAACCTTAAGACATTTGATGTTTCCATTGAAACAAGTATGGATCTATGTGATTTTATAAAAGATGATGACGTTATAGTTATTAGCGAAAGTGGCATAAAGGATTTGGGCACTATCAAAATGTTGAATAGTAAAAATATTAACTCTTTTTTAATTGGCGAGAGTCTTATAAAGAGTAATAATCCAAGATCATTATTAAAAAAACTGGTTGGCTGATATGAAAAAAACATTAGGCATAAAACATTTGGCATTAAAGGTTAAGCATTTCAGAGAATGCTTGTCCTTCTATACTACTATAGTCGGCATGGAGATTGATTGGCAACCTGATGATTCTAATGCTTATTTATCTAATGGAAAAGATAATCTGGCTCTACATGAAGATAAAAATCTTAATCTCGAATCTAGTGACAATAGACTAGATCATTTTGGCATTATGTTAACTGATAAGAACCATGTAGATGAATGGTATGATAAAGTACTAGCTCTCGATATTGAGATATATAAAAAACCACAAGATCATCGTGACGGCTCAAGGAGTTTTTATTGTTATGATCCCGATAAAAATATATTGCAGTTTTTATGGCATCCATCACTTAACAAATAATGATAAAAAAAATTAGTAACGTCAGTACAACTTTAATAGTAAATACCTATGATTGCTTCTATTATAGCGATGATCAGGACATTACTAGCTGCCAAAATAAAATATCAAAAAAATATAATTCGACAGACTTGCTGGATATTTCTAGAAAAATATCACAAACCATACAAACTGAAATACTTCATGAGTCATCACACAATTTTGAACCTTTTGGAGATAGTGGATCATTATTAATTCAAGCAGATCTGAAGTTATACAACTCTGCTACCTTACATTTAAAGGAAAGCCACATAACTTTTCATACATATATAGAGGATATTTTTGAACATTTTGCTATTGTAAGATTAGAATATCATATTTCATCTTGTTCAGATGCTAATGTATATGATGGACTAAAAGATATAGTCCTAAATAAAAATAATCATAATATTTTTCCTGATTTAGTTTCAGTTGATTTTATTAGAAGAGGTGCGAAATACGGAAACACCCATAAAGATATTCTATATGATGCAAATACTTGGGGTTTTGAGAATTTCGGTAAATATGAGATTTCATCTGTTACCCAATCTTTGAATACCGAGCATCATACATTTCTTCTAGAGAAAGATAGTATGGTTCAGAAATATCAATCAGAATATAATTTTTTCCCAATAGATAAAATCGAAGAACTAAGAAGCTTTCTATTATCTAGTTACAGTGATAGTTCAATAGATCTTAATACATTTGACAAAAAATCTTCGAAAAATAGCTAAAATAACGATGTTAGCTTTTTCATAATTTTAGAAGATATATTCATACCGGTCTTTATTGAATTTGGAATTTCATTTGACCCAATTCTTTTCACTGTATCACGATGTCTTTCTTCATCCTTAGATATTTTTTCCAAAAACTCTTTACTTCTAATATCATTTGCTGGAAGCTGTTTCATAGATTCTTTTAGATGATCTGTTACTTGTCTTTCTGTCTCTTCAATAAAACCTAATTTCCAATCATTTTCTTTTATACCGGCCACTGAACCTAGAACATAAGATGATAGATACCATAGGGGATTCAAAACACTTGAGCTACCATTTAATTCTTTCAGCCTTAAGTTGCATAGTTTTAAATGCTCATTTTCTTCATTACATATATCATATAATTTCATCTTTAGATTTTGATCTTTTGTATGAGCTGCTTGTCCTCTGTATAACCCTTGTGCACATATTTCGCCCATATGATTGATTCGCATTACCCTCTCAGATGCCTTTGATTCATCTTTAGACAAATTTACTTTATTTATACTAGATTTTTCAGGTATATTCCCTTTATTGTATATACAGTCAACAGCATACTCTATTTCTTCTATCAAGTTATCTAAGGACGAATGATGTTTAATTTCCATATGTTTTATTTAAACATCTATCATCTAACCAATAAATAAGTTTTTTTATAAATTTCTTGTATACAAGCGGTGATATGCGTAAAATCATGGATACCGTTGAAATGGATAAACATATGAATAATAAAGATTGGTACATAATAGATGCTGAAAAAGCCGTATTAGGCAGACTTGCTTCAAAAGTTGCAAGTATGCTCAAAGGAAAACATAAGCCAGCATATGCTCCTCATGAAGATCATGGTGATTATGTAGTTGTTATTAATGCCAAGAACTTAAATGTTACAGGCAATAAAATGGAAGATAAGGTCTATTATAAGCACACCGGATATATTGGTAACATGAAAAAACCTAATTTAGCTTCAGTTATGGAAAAGAATCCATCTTTCGTGGTAATGAATGCGGTCAAAGGGATGCTCCCAAAGAACCCGCTCGGAAGAAGCATGATCAAAAAGCTAAAAGTATATAATGATGAAAATCATGATCATCATGCTCAAAAACCAAAAAAACTAGAGATTTAATATGTATAAAGCCTACGGAACAGGAAGAAGAAAAACATCAAGTGCAAGAGTGTACTTGAATGAGGGAACTGGCGCTATAACTATCAATTCGCGTGATGTAGATAATTTCGTACAATCTAAAGCGTTGAAATCATATCTATTAGCTCCACTACAGAAGTCTCAATTAGAAGGCAAGATTGATTTGAAAATTAATGTTGCTGGCGGTGGGCCAAGCGGCCAAGTTGGAGCAATTGTACATGGCTTAACTAGAGCTCTTATAAAATATCAAAGCGACTTACTCCCTATTCTAAGAAGAGAAGGCTTCGTAACAAGAGATGCAAGAAAGGTAGAAAGAAAGAAAGTTGGTTTAAGAAAAGCTAGAAAAGCTACTCAATTCTCTAAAAGATAATTACATATTTTTGATTCCATCATCACCAGATATTAATAGGTTATCGGCGCCTCTCATTGCAAATAAACCGTTAGTTACTACCCCAGGTATATTATTAATTTTCTGCTCTAGCGCCATAGGTTCCAGTATTTCTAGCCCATGAACATCTAGAATTATATTGCCGTTATCAGTAATAAAATCATTTCTATATACAGGTCTACCACCCAATTTTATCATTTCTAGTGCCACCATACTCTGTGACATCTTGATAACTTCTATTGGTAATGGGAAGCTACCCAGCGTTTTTACATATTTGCTGTCATCGATCAAACATAAAAACTTCTCACTAGAATTTGCAATTATTTTCTCTCGAGTCAAGGCACCGCCACCACCTTTGATCAGCTGTCTTTTATCATTGGACTCATCTGCACCATCAATATAAAGCGGCAGCATACCTGATTCTCTTAATTCTATTACTCTTATTTTTTTTTCTTTTACCATTTTAGTGGTTAGTTCTGATGATGAGACTACAGCTTCTATTTTTGATTTTACAGTTTCAAGTTTATTTATTAACGCATGGACAGTAGTCCCAGAGCCTATTCCTATGATTTGTCCACTCTCAATATAATCTAAAGCAGCTTCCGCAACTTTATTTTTTTTTTGGTCCTGGTTCATAATTGTTATTTTCCTCTAAGTTTTATTAATATATGCTGTTATTATACATTATACATAGGCGTCATATGACAGAAAAGAAGCTAAAATCAGTTTATAATAAAATCAAAACATCTAATGTATATGATGTTGCGACAAAAACACCTCTAGATTTTGCTGCTAATTTATCAAAGAAGCTAAACAATGATATTTTTATCAAGAGAGATGATCTCCAGCCTGTTTTTTCTTTCAAACTCAGAGGCGCATACCAAAAAATCTCTAAATTAAAAAAAAATAAAAATATAGGCACTGTAATTGCGGCATCAGCAGGCAATCATGCTCAGGGAGTTGCTATGTCTGCGCAAAAATTAGCAATAAATGCTATTATTGTTATGCCTACAACAACACCTAAAATTAAAATAGATGCTGTAAAATCTCTTAAGGCAAATGTAATACTCCATGGTGATACATATGATGACGCATATGATTTTGCTAAGCAAAAAGCAAAAGAAGAAAAAATTGATTTCATCCATCCATATGATGATCTTGATGTGATAGCTGGTCAAGGCACAATCGCACGAGAGATTATTGATCAGTTAGAATGTAAACCTGATTATGTCTTTGTACCAGTTGGTGGCGGAGGTTTGATAGCAGGTATAACTGCGTATATGAGCCAGGTAAGCCCAAAAACAAAGATTATTGCAGTTGAGCCTAATGATTCTGACTGTTTTAATCAAGCTTTCAAATCTAGAAAAAGAGTTAAGCTTAATAATATAGGTATATTTGCTGATGGAGTAGCAGTAAAACAAATAGGCCGTCAGACATTTAATCTCACAAAGGATAAAGTTTATACATCAATGGTGGTTACCACTGATGAAATTTGTGCTGGGATTAAAGATTTATATGATGAGACAAGAACAATAGCAGAACCTGCTGGAGCCTTATCGATTTCAGGTATTAAAAAATTTATTAAATCACACAATATTCAGAATAAAGTTTTTGTTGCTATTTTTTGTGGCGCTAATATGAATTTTGATAGATTAAGGTATGTCTCTGAAAGATCTGAAATTGGGGAATTAAATGAAATGCTTCTTGGAGTAACTATCCCAGAAAAACCTGGTAGCTTTAAGAAGTTTTGTTCTTTAATCGGTAAAAAATCAATAACTGAGTTTAATTACAGGTATTCAGATCAAAAAAAGGCCCATGTGTTTGTTGGGATTAAGTTATCAAACGGGATTAAAGATAAAAATCAAATCTTATCTAATCTCAAAACAAATAAGTATAAGGTTATTGACCTAACCGATAATGAAGTAGCCAAGCTACATATAAGGTATATGGTAGGAGGTGTATCGAATAGCGCTTCTAATGAAATGATTTTTAGATTTATTTTTCCAGAGAAACCTGGCGAGCTATTTAATTTCTTAAATGCAGTTGGTAGTAACTGGAATATAAGTCTGTTTCACTATAGAAATCATGGTTCCGACTTTGGAAGAGTACTGATAGGTATTCAGGTTGAGCCAAAAGATTTAAGTGGATTACTTAGACACCTAAATACCCTTAATTACGAGTTTTTTGAAGAAACTAGCAATAAAGCATACCATTTGTTTCTGAGTTAAAAAAAGGCCCCATATGGAGCCTTTTAGTGGTTCAGAGAGCTAATCAAAAAATAATTAGCTCAAATCTTCAACAATAATAGAATTATCTTCTACGTTTTGTTGTTTTTTTCTTCTTTTTAGCAACTTTCTTCTTAGCTTTCTTTTCAGTTACTTTTTTCTTCTTTTTAGCAACTTTCTTTTTAGCTTTCTTTTTAGTTACTTTTTTCTTCTTTTTAGCAACTTTCTTCTTAGTAGTTTTTTTCTTAGCTACTTTCTTTTTAGCTTTCTTCTTAGCTGCTTTACGACGAGTAGTTGTTACTTTTTTCTTAGCAACTTTCTTCTTGCTCGCTTTCTTTTTGGTTACTTTAGTTTTTCTCTTAGCAACCTTTGCTTTTTTCTTTGCTACCATGGCTGTTTCCTCCGCAGTGTTTGGTATTCTTTTTCAGTTTATTTAGTTAAATTGAATAAAACAAGTTTTTTTTCATTGTTTTTATTTTTTTTTAAAGTTTTTTTGTAGTATTTTGATTTATTTTTTGCTTTTAACAAATATATTTATGTTTTTTATTTTACTTCTCTTCTAATTTTAAAATATATTCCCAATCTTTCTTTTGAACTTCTGTAATTGATAGTCTATTACCTTTTTGAACCACTCTCATGTCTTTTAATTTTTTATGAGACTTTAATTCACTTAATGTTATTATTTTTTTTAGTTTTCTCTTAAATTTAACATCTACCATTAACCATGTTGGGCTCTCTTTTTTGCTCTTAATATCATAATACTTAGCTTTTTTATCAAATGCGGTGTGATCTGGATAAGGCTTAGAGTTGATTGTCATTAATCCATATATACCAGGGATCTCACAATTTGAATGGTAAAAAAAAGCTTGATCGCCAATCTTCATATCATCTCTAATCATATTTCTTACTTGATAATTCCTAATACCATCCCATGGCTCAGTCTTATCTCTTTTTAGATCATCGATATTGTAGTCTTCTGGTTCATTTTTCATGAGCCAAAACTTCATTTCTCGCCACCAATCTCTAGTAGTGATTGTTGCAAATTATTAATTTCGTCTGATACATTAGCAAATTCTTTTAAATCATCTTCTTGTTTAAGATAAGAGCTAACTATATTTAATGCGGTCATGACGGCTACTTTATCTTTAGACATTGACGGTGCATTCTTTTTGATCTCCGACATTTTTATGTCCAAGTATGCTGCAGATTTTTGAAGTAGATCAATTTCAGATGTATTACATTTAATTTTGTATTCCTGATCCATCACCGATATTGTTATTTGTTCTTGATCCATTGTATTAACCAATATTCTTTATGCGTTCTAGGATAGCTTCTATCTGTTCTTTTGCAGCCTCATTTTTTTTAACAAGTTCTGCTTTTTCCGATACCAGATACTCCTGTTGTTTCTGCAGCAGTGAGTTTTCAATTTTAATCTTTTTCATATTTTCTTTGATATTATTAATAGATGCTCTTAGATCTTGCAGTTGTTCGGCTATTTTTGACATAATCTACCATTAAAAATCATTTATTTAGAGACATATATTATAATGTTTCTATAATAGATAATCTATCAACTATTTTAAAAGAAACAATGAATAATTTAGAAAATAAACTTGAAACACATCTATCTTCTATTGATAGTTCTTTTACCATTGTTGAAGCGCTCGGCTATTTAACTGGATTTGCTTCATCAAACTGTGATTTTAACTCTTATAAAGAAGGTTTGATTACATATTTTAATTCTGACTCTTTAGAAAAACCACCTAATCTTGATATTGATCTTATTGAAGACAATATTGATAATATTAGAGAAAATATTAAAACTGATACTTCAATCTTATTTTTTAATGACGAACCAGATTTATCAGCAAGACTACTATCTTTATCTGACTGGATTAGAAGCTACATCGTCAGTATAAATTATCTATGCACCAATAAACTTTTAAAAAATACATTAACACTTCAAGAAATATTGCATGATTTTTCAGAGATAACGAAGGTCAGTACTGATTATGACTTAGATGATGATAATCAAGTATTAGAGAAGAGCTATCAAGAAATTAGCGAGTATGTTGTTGCATCTATATCTCATATTTACAATGAATCTAATGAGGAGGCTTGCGCTAATGAGTAAAAATTCAGTATTTAAAAAAAGAAGACTGCTTCTCGCAAAATATATGGAACCAAACTCAACTGCCATAATTAGTTCTTCTCCTATTCAAATTAGGAACAATGATTCGGCTTATAGATATAGACAATGTAGTAATTTCTATTATTTAACGGGTTTTGAAAAGCCCGACTCTGTATTATTAATATATAAAGACAGATCTAACTCTGTAGCCCATTTTTTTTCTAAACAACCAAATAAACATGATAGCGTTTGGTCTGGGGAACTTCTGACTAGCAGAAAAATTCAAAATATTTATGGGTTTGATAAGTGTGGATATACTGAAAATTTAGAACTTGAGTTATACAGCTATCTCAAAAAATCTAAATCAATTTATCATTCACTATCAAAGCAATCAGATTTAATGACTCTAGTCGATGATTGCTTACAGAAAATTGAAAATAATTATCGAAAAGGTGCGGAACTCCCATCCAATCATTATTCAATTAATAAAATTGTTCATAAATTAAGATTAATAAAGAGTAATGAAGAAATAGCCATAATTAAAAAAGCATGTAAGATTTCTGCTGATGCCCATATAAATTTAATGAGCAAATGTAAACCTAACGTCTCGGAGAAAAAATTAGAATCACAGCTTTTATATGATTTTGGATCCAATAATGCTACTGAAGCATACACTTCCATAGTTGCTGGGGGTAAAAATGCATGTATTCTACATTACATTGATAACTCTTCAAATTTAAAAAATGGAGATTTACTGTTGACCGATGCAGCTTGTGAATTCGAATATTATGCATCTGATATAACAAGGACAATTCCCATTAATGGTAGATTCACCCAAGACCAGAAGCTGATATATTCTTTGGTATTAAAGGCACAAAAAAATGCGATCTCAAAATGTATTGTTGGAAATACGCTCCAAGATGTTCACAAAGCCGCAGTTAGAACATTAACCAAGGGACTAATTGATCTTGGTCTACTTCGAGGTGATTATAAGTCTATAGTTAAAAATGAACTTTACAAAAAATTCTACATGCATAATACCGGTCATTGGATGGGCCTAGATGTCCATGACCCTCTTGAATATGCATCTGATGGTAAACCTGTAAAGCTCAAACCAGGTATGATTTTTACAGTGGAGCCTGGTCTGTATATAAAAGCAGATAAAGATGTAAATAAAAGATTCCACAACATTGGCATAAGGATTGAAGATGACATACTAATTACAAAAAATGGACCTGATGTTCTAACTTCAAGGGCCCCAAAAGAGATATGTGATATAGAAAATATCATGAATAATATAAAATGAATAAAAAGTATGATTTTTTAATTA
Source organism: Gammaproteobacteria bacterium (assembly GCA_030835925.1). GTDB lineage: Bacteria > Pseudomonadota > Gammaproteobacteria. The sequence continues at coordinate 12,916 of JAURQW010000013.1, forward strand.
GCGGCGCAGGGCTTGTCGGTGCTTTAACAGCTTTGCAATTGTCAAAACATGGTTATAGCTGTTGTTTGATTGAAAAAAATAACTTATCAAAAAGCAGTACTCTTAAAAATTATGCCCCACTGTCACTCAACTATAGATCTTTCTTAATTCTTAAAAAATTTGGTTTATGGGATCAAGTAGAAAAATTTGCCTACCCAATTAAAAAACTAAATTTAAAGAGTTTTAGTAGTTTAAATAGATTGTCGCTTAAGTCTACAGATATAGGTTTAAATAACTTAGGTTATGTGGTTGACCGAAGATCCCTATTATCAATATTTTTAGATGCTTTAACCCAATCATCTAAACTGGATATTATTGAAAATAATTCTATAAAAGATATTGAGGTAGTAAGTTCCAAAGATGATTGTATTATTTCAAAAATAGAATCTGAAAAAACTATTGAATCTAATTATTTGATAGTTTCTGATGGTATAGATTCAAGAATCAAAAATATGTTAAATATAGATTCTGAGATTATTGATTATTCTCAATCGTCATATATATATAATGTAAAAGCAGATTTTGAAGAAAATACTGCCATACAAATATTTAATAAACATGGTATTTTTGCAGCCATACCTTATGAGGAGAACTATTTAAGTATAGTTCTTAGTCTTGATAAGAAATATGAAGAAAAGTATTTTAATGGCAGCAAGCCTGACGAGGATTCAATTAGTGCTATTTATAAAAAATACATAAAAAATATTAGTAACTTTGAATTTGTCAGTAAATATTCGCTAATAACTTCAAGAGCGAACAATATAATTAAAGATAATATTTTGTTACTCGGAAATTCTTCTCAGTTACTTCATCCAGTAGGGGCACAAGGTTTCAATTTAGCGCTCAGAAATTTGGAAACCTTGTTAAAATGTATTCAGGAAGATTCAGATTTCTCTAATGTATCTGATTTAATTAATTCTGACAGAAAGTCAGCTTTTTCAAACGTTGACTACGCAACTAATATATTCGCCAGCGACATGTTGTTATCAAAGATAATTACATTTACTACATATAATTTAGTAAAATCATCTCCTGCCTTAAAAACTAAATTTTTAGAGAAGATACTAGGCCTAGAAGGTTATCCATATTTATCTATAGGTATTAAATAATGAAAAATATTGTTATTTATGGGGACGGGATTATTGGAAAACTAACCGCTTTAGTGTTATCTGATTTCTTTAATGTTCATTTAGTAACAAATAAAAAATCTAAATGTTTAGAAAAAAAACAGGCCAGGTATTTTTCAATTAATCTGCTGTCTAAGTTCATGTTTTTGAAATATAGGCTATGGGATGATATTCAGAAAAATAGTATTATAGGATATGATGAAATTCTAACTTGGCATGAATCACTAAGCGAAGATATTTTATTTCGATCAAGAGATATTGCTTTTGATAAGCTAGGTTATATTGTAAAAGATTTAGATATTATTGAATCACTCGATAATCATTTGAGTGTAAAAAAAAATATATTCAAGTTAGATCCAGGAGATTCAGACAAAATTGATAATATCAATACTATATTTAACATCAAATCAGATCATGTGACGAGAGATTTTCTCAATCATCATCCTTGCCGATATAATAACATCGCATATGATCAAAAAGCTCTAGTTTTAAATTTGATTGTGAAAAAGGATATTAATGAAACCATTGCTCTACAAAGGTTTGCTAAAAATCAAATTCAGGGTATGTTGCCAATCTCTAATAATCAATATAATCTAATTTGGTCAGCAAATAGTTCTTTCGTAGACGAGCTTCAGGGATACAGCAATACTCATATAATTAATCTACTTAATAAGAACTTTAAGGGTAGAGTTAGTGAAATTACTGATATTTCTCCACCTATAACTTTTCCGCTTACTGGCTTTAATTCTACAAAATATATTTTAGATAATTTCGTTTTGATTGGTGGCGCAGCTCATTCAATTCACCCAATGGCAGGACTTGGCCTAAATATGGGCATACAAGATATTTATTTTCTACAAAAATCTATTAAAATGGAAGGTTCTATAGATGACGCTTTAAGTTCATATGAAAGATCTTGCATTATAAATAATAATAGATTTTTTAGAACAATTAATTTCCTTATGCAGTTTTTTACTAGTGGACAGACATCAAATATAGTCAGATCTAAATCTTTACGAATTTTTAACAAGAATAAATTTCTTAAAGACAAAGTTATTAAAATTGCAACAGGTCTTGATGTATTAAAATCAGAATCAAAAGATCAATATTGTAAACCCAGTTATCAGCAGCATCAGTGAAAAGAAATACTTTAGCGTCGATGTATTTGTCATGAAGGTAATCCCAGCACCAATATAAGAAAAGATCAATGTGCTTATAGATATAATTATAAATGCATCAAAATTTATAAAATCGAATATTGTAACACTAAAAATAGTTGTAACTTTACTTATTATGAATGTAATAACTATTCCTAGTAACGCAATCGGAACACCACATGCAGCTGCAGTTGCGATACTTTTCTTCATGCTTTCTCCATGATATTTGAAGTATGGAGTTGTTAAAGTGCCGCCTCCTACACCAAGCATAGTACTAATTGAACTTGTAAAAATTGAAAATATATTAATTAATTTATATTCTTTTTTTGAAACTATACTATTTTTTTTATCTACTTTTTCGAAAATTAAGTATAGAGATATCAGAATCAATAATAAACCATAATATAGTTTTATGGTGCCGCTCGATAATACAGTAATCAGTATTACTCCTAATAAAGATCCTATTGTTATGCCTGGAAGCATTTTATAAAAAATATCCCAGTTTACTAATTTATTTTTGTTATGTTTGATAGCAGCTGACATGCTTGAAATAACAACACATGCAAGAGAGGTGCTGACAGCACTTTGCATCATATGTGCTGAGTTAATATCATAATTATTAAATATGAAAAACAGCATAGGCACAAAAACAATACCGCCGCCTAGACCTAAAAGCCCTCCAAGAAAACCCCCTAAGGATCCACAGATAACATAAAGAAGATAAATATTCATTTTTAAGATTGCCTAAAATTTATATATTATAGTTTAAAATACCCACAATTGTGGCATACTATATGAAATTAAATTTTTAGTTAATTCATTTTAATATAATAAGGAAAAACACATGTCAGGAAATCATCATTTATACGTGCCAGGGCCATCTAATGTGCCGGCTGCTGTGCAACAAGCAATTCACTGTCCAATGGAAGATCACAGGAACCCAACAATTCCAGATTTAATAGCTCCATTAATGGAAGATATGAAAAAAATAGTTTTAACAGAAAAAGGAAAAGTCGTTTTCTTTCCTTCATCTGGTACAGGTTGTTGGGAAGCTGCACTTCAAAGTACACTTAATATTGGTGATACTGTGCTAGGAGCCAGTTTTGGACAATTCAGTATGTTATGGCTAGATATGTGCCAAAGGCTTCAATTTAAAGCAATTACAATGGAAGAAGAGTGGGGAACTGGAGCGAACCCTGAAAGTTATCATAGAGAGTTATCAAATGATAAGGATCATAAAATAAAAGCTGTTTTAGTATGTCAAAATGAGACCGCAACAGGTGTAAGAAGTGATGTTCTTGCTATAAGAAAAGTTTTAGATGATTTAAATCATCCTGCATTACTTATGGTGGATGGTGTTAGCTCAGTTGCGAGTTATGAATTTAGGATGGATGATTGGGGCGTTGATTGTATAGTTAGTGGATCACAGAAAGGTTTGATGCTACCTGCCGGAATTGGTATTTTGGGCGTGAGTCAAAAAGCAATCGCTGCCATGGAATCTTCAACTTACCCAAAATGTTATTTCGATGTTCAGGATATGTTGGCTAAACTAGAAACAGGATACACGCCTTATACTCCTCCGGTTAACTTACTAAGAGGAATGAGGGTTGCAATTGATATGTTGCTTGATGAAGGTCTTGAAAATGTATGGAAAAGACATCATCGCCTTGCAGAGGGAACAAGGAGAGCAATTTTAGATGGATGGGGCATGAAATTATGTGCTAAAGAGCCAAAGTGGCATTCAGATACCGTCAGTGCGATAGTTGTTCCTGAAGGAGCCGATGCAAAGCCTGTTATTAGTACAGCATTCAATACATACAATTTAGCGCTTGGCGCAGGCCTTGCTAAAGTAGCGGGTAAAGTATTTAGAATAGGCCATCTTGGTGATCTAAATGAACTAATGCTTTGTAGCGCTATAGCTGGTGCTGAGATGTCTATGATGTCCAATGGCATTAAAGTTGAACTTGGAAGCGGTATTGCAGCTGCCTCTAAGTATTGGCTAGATAATCCAGCGGGGAAATAATTATGACTAAACCAGTAGCAATAGTCACAAGAAAGTGGCCAGAGGAAAATGAGAAAAGACTTAAGGAATTGTTTGATGTTCAGTTAAATGAGTCAGATAAACCTTTTACAGCTGAAGAACTTAAATCAGCTCTCCAAAACTGTGATGTATTGATGCCAACAGTGACAGATAAAATCACTGCCGATATATTATCTGTTGAGAACCGTAGAGCAAACATGATTGGGAATTTCGGAGTAGGTTTTAATCATATAGATATCAACGCTGCAAAGGAACAAGGTATTACCGTATCCAATACTCCAAGCGTATTGACAGATTGTACCGCAGACATCGCGATGTCGTTATTATTGATGGTAGCGAGAAGAGTAGGCCAAGGAGAAAGAGAGCTAAGGTCAGATAATTGGACTGGTTGGAGACCGACTCATCTACTAGGTACTAAAGTTACCGGTAAGAAATTAGGTGTGATTGGTTTTGGAAGAATAGGACAAGCTGTTGCTAAACGAGCTCATTTTGGTTTTGACATGGATATTCAATATTGGGATCCATATGATATTCCAGCCGATGTAACTAAGAAGTTTAATGCAACTAAACTTGATACAATTGAGGACGTCTGCAGAGAATGTGACTTTGTCTCTATTAACTGTCCTGCCACAAAAGAAACATTTCATCTTATGAACGATGAAAGATTCAAATTAATGAAAAAATCAGCTTTTATTATCAATACTGCTAGAGGTGACATCATAGATGAAAAAGCCTTAGTGAACGCCTTAGTAAATAAAGAAATAGCTGGTGCTGCTCTTGATGTCTTTGAAACAGAACCTAATTTACCAAATGAGCTTAAGACTATGGAAAATGTTGTTTCTTTCCCACATTTGGGTAGCGCAACATCAGAAACTAGAATTGCGATGGGTAATACAGCAATAGACAATACTCTAGCTTTTTTTGCAGGGACAGAGTTGCCGAATAAAGTAGTCTGAGCTGAAATTAATGTCGCTTAGAGAAGATGCTAAAAAAATATATTCATCGAGTATTGCTAAACTAGATCCATCTAGAACGGTATATGATTATTTATCATCACACAGTATAGTCAAACCTCATTTTGAAAAAATTTATCCTGTTGCATTTGGGAAAGCATCCATATCCATGATGTCGGGATTGTTGGACTACTTGAAAGATCAATTTCCAAAAACTTCGATACACGAAAAACCAATTGTTATTTCTAATAATTCTCAAGAAACTATAGAACATAATATTGATCTGCATTTTTCTTCCCATCCTGTACCAACTGAAAAAAGTATTGCGGCTGGAGATAAAGTAATAAATTACATTTCTTCTTCTAGTGATAAAGACTTAGTTATATTTCTGATTAGTGGCGGAGCTTCGGCATTATTGTCTAAACCGCCTTCATCCATTGCGCTTGAAGATAAAATTACACTTACAGATTTACTTTTGAAATCAGGAGCGTCAATTAATGAAATGAATACTGTCAGAAAACATATATCTGATATTAAGGGAGGAAGATTAACTAAGTTTGCTGAACCATCATCATGTTATTCATTAATTATTTCTGATGTTATTAATGATGATATAAGTTCAATTGCGAGTGGTCCTACAACACATGATAAAACAACATATAAAGATGCTGAGATTATTCTCAAAAATTATAACTTATTAGGTAAAACCCCTGTATCTATTCTTAATCACATTAACAAAGGCGTTAGTGGTGAAATTGAAGAATCGCCCAAGAATATTCTTAATTGTGAAAATAAGATTATCTCAAGCAATAGATTGTACAGAGATCAACTAGCAGCATTTGCTAAAAACCATGGTTATAACCCAGTATTGATCAAAAGAGACATAATTGGAGAAGCAAAAGAGGAAGCATTTTTTTTAATAGACCAAATTAACGAGCACACTGATAACACTTGTGATAAACCTTTAGCAATAATATCTGGTGGAGAAACAGTCGTAAATATGCAAGGCTTCGGCAAAGGAGGTAGAAACCAAGAGTTAGCTTTGTCTTTTCTAGCTAATAATAAAAAAATTAATACTCAAAGAGAATGGCTTTTACTGTCAGTTGGCACAGATGGGATTGATGGTCCTACAAATGCAGCTGGCGGCATTATTGATAATGCATCTGTTAAATCTATGATGGAGTCAAATAATGATATTAATAATTTTCTAAGTAACAATGATTCATATAACTATCTAAAAGAAATAAACTCATTATACATAACCGGTCCATCGGGCACTAATGTTGCTGATATACAATTGATTTTAGTAAGATAATACTATTTCTGCTTTGCCCAGTTTTCAAATATTTTTATTGTATAGTCTAAATCTTTTTTTAAATGACTAGAAGAAATAAATCCAGCTTCATACATTGAAGGTGCAAAAAATACACCATGATCTAACATATAATTAAAAAAGTCTAAAAAAATATGTTTAGGTGATTTATCAATATCCTTTAGATTCTCTAGTTTTGATTTAGTCAAATATATACCAAACATACCACCCTCTGAATCTGCAGACATGTCTAACTTATACTTGCTACATATATCATTGAATCTCGAAACAAAATATTGTGTTTTTTTAGATAGGTCACGAAAGTAATTTTTTTCTGATATTATTTCAAGAGTTTTTAAACCTGCTGCCATAGCTAATGGATTACCTGATAAAGTTCCAGCTTGATACACACTGCCTAACGGCGCTATGTGATTCATAATTTCTCTTTTGCCGCCAAATGCACCAACTGGTAACCCACCTCCAAGCACTTTACCTAAAGTAGTTAAATCAGGTATTACATTATATATATGTTGAGCACCTGCTTTTGACACCCTAAACCCTGTCATTACTTCATCAAAGATGAGTACGATATTATTTTTAGTACAAACCTTTCTTAAATACTGTAAAAAACTTTTCCTAGCTCTAATAAAATTCATATTTCCAGCTATAGGCTCAATAATAATTGAAGCTATATCCCCACCTTTAATAGCGTTGTTTACAGCATCTATATTATTGTATTCTATGGATATAGTATTTCTTGCATTAGCTTTAGTAACCCCCAATGAATCCGGAGTCCCAAATGTTGATGCGCCAGAACCAGCTTTAATCAAGAAAGAGTCTCCGTGTCCATGATAACAACCATTGAACTTTATGATTTTATCTTTGCCTGTGTATCCCCTTGCAAGTCTTATAGCACTCATAGTGGCCTCTGTGCCAGAATTTACCATCCTAATTTTTTCTATTGATTTATAAATCTGACAAACTTTTTTTGCTATCAAAACCTCATTTTGGCAAGGCGCTCCATAAGTAATACCATCTTTCATCGTTTTATTTAAAACTTTCAAAATTCTGTCGTCTGAGTGCCCAAGGATTTGAGCTCCCCATGAACCAATAAAATCAATATATTTATTACCATCTTCATCAAATAGATACTGGCCTTTTGCTCTTTTTACGAAAAATGGAGAGGAATTTACAGATGAAAATGCTCTTACTGGAGAGTTTACGCCACCAGGGATATATTTATTTGCTTGTAAAAATAACTTTTTTGAGTTTTTCATTATAAAATTATACTCTTAATATCTTCGATTTCTCTCTTTATTTCCTTATTATCAAAAACCCCAGAAATCATGCTTATCATGTCGGGTTTATACTTAAGTAGACTACTCACATTAGATTTATTGATTCCACCAATAACACAAATTGGAATTTTAATTACTTTTTTTGCTTCTGTCAAAATAGAGTGCTTGATTAACTTAGCCGACTCTTTTGAGGATGTAGGGTACATTGATCCAAAAGATACATAACTTGCATCGTTATCCATAGAATATTTGGCTAGTTCAATTGAATCATAACAAGATTTCCCTATTATAAAATTTTTACCAAAGTACCTTCTTGCAGACCTAAGATCCATGTCCTTTGAGCCTATGTGTAATCCGCTTATATCAAACATTTTTGCCATGTAAGGATCATCATTAATTATTAGTTTAACATTATTCATAATGCATAATAATGATATAGATTTTATTAAATAAGCTTTTCTTCTAAATGATAAATTCTTAGATCTAAATTGAATAATATTAACGCCTGATTCAACAACTATTTTTATATGATATAGATAATCAATATCAGATTTGTAAATACTTGGAGTAATTGGATACAGACCATTGAGCGCTTTATTATTTTCCATAAATATTTATAACAAATTAATTGGGTTTATCAAAGAATTATGAGAAACTACTGAAATATTATGAAAAGATATCTATGTTTAATTTGCGGGTTAATTTATGATGAGGCGAAAGGATGGCCTGATGATGGTATCGAACCTGGAACAAAATGGGAAGATGTGTCAGAAAACTGGGCTTGTCCTGATTGTGGAGCTGGCAAAGAAGATTTTGACATGATTGAAATTTCATAGGTTAGTTTATTGTTTCTTAATATAAATTCGATTGATCGAAATACACTTAAAATTGCAATCCCTTTAATTATATCTAATATAACAATTCCTCTGGTTGGTTTTGTTGATAATGTAATGATGGGGCATTTAGGTTCTATAATCTATATCGGCGCTATCGGCGTAGGAGCAATTGTTATAAGTTATATTCTCTTTAGCTTTGGCTTTATTAAATCACTAACCACAGGATTTGTTTCTCAACATAGCGGTAGTAAATCTAACCAGAAGTTACAGCTTTCACTCATCCATTTAACGCTTATATCTATGTCAATCTCTATTGTAATCCTTTTTTTTAGAGATAATATTATTTATTTTTCACTTCTCTTGATGGATCCATCGTTAGAAGTTTACAAGGGAGCTAAAACTTATCTTGATTATAGAATTTGGTCTGTACCAGCAATTTTCTTTAGAGATATATTAATTGGATACTATATAGGGTTGCAGAAAACAAAGATTGCAATGGGAATCAGTATCACAGTTAACATTATTAACATTTTATTAGATTACATTTTTATATTTCACCTGGGGTATGATATTGAAGGTGTTGCTATCGCATCATTAATTGCCGAGTATTCAATAATCTTATTTATTTTATATGCACTAAATACTGAAAAAATATTTTCTAACTCCCCTATATCATCTAGTCAAATATTTGAATGGAAAAGTATCAAGAGTAAAATTATGGTGAATGCTGATATGTTTATTAGATCTTTCTTACTAATGACAATATTCGTATACTTAATGAGCATTGGCGCAAGTTATGGTAATGAAGTGTTGGCTGTGAATACCATACTATTAAATTTCTTTTTTTTATTTTCTCATGGTATAGATGGTTTTGCTCACTCTGCAGAAGTCCTTGTAGGTAATTCTATAGGCAAGAAGAATCAAAATGCACTGAGCAGTTCAATTTACTCGACGGGAAAGTTGTCTGCTTATTTGTTAATATCTTATTTAGGTTTTTTTCTACTTTTCAGTGGGTCAATAATTTCATTTATTACAGATAGTCAAATAGTTAATTCTTTATCTAATAGTTATATGTTCTATATTTATATGATTTTTATATTTGCTACAGTTGCTTTCTGGCTTGATGGGGTCTTTATTGGTGCCATTCAAGTAAAGTTGCTAAGAAATGTTATGATTTTATCAGGCATTACCTTTTTCATTCTAGAAACAACACTTTTGGGAGGGGATAACGATGGTTTATGGCTTTCATTTCTTATATTTTTTGCGATGAGAAGTTTGCTTTTAACCATTTTTTTATATAAATATATGAAAAAAAACAAGTTTTTAGAATTTTAACTTATACTGATTACAGTTCATTATATTTATGCTATATTGATTAAAATTTTGGTCAATACTAACCTAGGAGAGAGAAATGGGATTTTTCGGAGATTTATTCAAAAAAGCTGAGCCAGTTACGGTTACAGTTAAAGGTACAGGAGAAACATTTAAATGTGAGCCTGGTCAGTTACTAATGAAGGCGGCTTTTGCAGCTGATGTTAAATGGCCTCATTCATGTAAAGTTGGTAGTTGTGGTTCTTGTAGAGCAACAATAGTTGAGGGTGAAGGAGTATATCCTTCTAGTCCATGCGACCCTACCGCTTTATTACATAAAGAAGAAATGGACAATGGAATGGTTATAGCTTGCCAATGGGTTCCCAAAACTGATATTACGGTAGATGTTGCTATTGGTACAGAGGGCGACAAAAGAGGGATGATTTAATCTTTCTATAATCAGAGTTGACTTAATGATGAAGAGACTGAGTTAGCGGATTTTTTTGCTAACTCATATGCATCTGACATAGAAGTATCAATAACCTCTCCAAAATACAACACTACTATAGTATTTTTTCTACTCAAACATCTTAACGATATTTTTAAAAGAGTTTGAGATTTATCTGCCCAACATACACTATCATCTGAAGACTTATCAGATGGATAGTCAACTGGGTATCTAATAAATATAGACTGCAAATTACTTTTTGTATGCGCAATTGAATTAAATAATTTACTATGAAATTTTTTTATTTTAACTCCATTACCAATTCTACCTTCTGGAAAAAAAATTATATTCTTATTTTTATCTAGATAGTACTTCATCGATTTTATTACATTGTCATTGTCATTACTATTACCCCTATTAATAAATATAGTGCCTGTCTTGCTAGCTAAACGACCGATGATCGGCCACTTCTTAATTTCTGATTTAGCAATAAAGTTAGATGGAACTATTGAGTTCAATACTATAATGTCAAGAAAGCTAATATGATTAGAAACAAATGCTTTTGCTTTATTGGATATAATTCCTTTGGATATAATTTTTAATCCAAATAGAAAAATTAATACTTTCATCCAATATTGACTGATTTTATGATGTACTGGTTTTAGACCTATGGTCGACTTAGGAAAAAAAATTAATATAATCAAACCTATCAATATGTGAATAAAAATCAAAGGCAAGCGTATTGATAAAAATATTATTTTCATTTTTTCATAAACTCAATAAGTTTTTCTATGGAACTTATTGGCTCTAAACATATATTATTTTGACATATATATGCTGTAAAATTACCTTCTGGTTTTTTATCAGATAAGCCGTCTGCCTTTAAAGTAATATTATTAGTAATAAAGTATATATTGTCATTCAAAGTATCAAGTTTATTAATTAGATTCTGATTATCACTTAGATTGCTTTCTTCACATCTAATTATAATTAGTCTTTTAGAGCTATCTGTCCTAGGGGCTACCAATAAAAGACTTGAATGCGATGAATTAGACCTATTTAATGAATCATGTGCTGAATTGATTGCATTCTCTACAGCTTCAATATACTTTGTTAGTCCTGTTAGCTCATAAAGCTCCATGAGAGCGCCTATTGCTATACTATTACCTGATGGAAGCGACTCATCCATATATGATTTTGGTCTATATATAAGTTCTTCATGGTTATCAGATGTAAAATAAAACCCCCCATTCTCTTTGTCCTGAAAATCATTAATTAAGACATCTGTTGTTTTAATTAAAAAATCAAAATAAGAATTGTCCCACTCAATTTTGAGTATTTCTAAACATGCTCTTGAAAGAAATGCATAATCATCAAGATATGCATTGAAGCATGCTTTGTCATGATAACATGCATATAATTTACCATCTTGCCACATATTATTTTTTATAAAATCAAATGATTTTCTTGCTGAAATCAAATAATCTTTATTTTCAGTCACCTTATATGCATTTATCATTCCCTCAATCACTAATGCATTCCATGAGACGAGTACTTTTTTATCTGTTCCTGGCCTGATCCTTTCATCTCTTTTGTGAAGTAATTTCTTGCATATCTTGTTTGCTATATCTATGTTTTCAAGATAGTAACTTTCATTAGTTTTGGTCACATGCAAGTGATATTTGCCATCAAAATTTGGCCTATCATATACAACGAACATTTTTTTAAAAACATCAATTTCTTCTTTATTTAGTATATTCTTTAAATCATCACCTGACCAAACATAGAATTTACCCTCTATCCCTTCAGAATCAGCATCAATAGTTGAATAATAACCTCCATCATTACTTTGCATTTCAGCTAAGAGCCAGTCACATGTCTGTGATAGTTTATTAAGATACATTTTATTGCCTGTTTTCCTAAATGCATTAGCTAATATGCTAATCATAGGGCCATTATCGTACAACATTTTTTCAAAATGTGGGATCATCCATAGTTCATCAACTGAGTATCTGAAAAACCCACCTTTTAAATGATCAAAAATACCAGAGCAGCACATTCTAGAGAGTGTTAAGTTTATAGCATCCAACACATCCTTGTCTTGTTTTTTTAATGTCTTAATAAGAAATTCTAAATTGTTGATATGGGGAAACTTTGGCGCCGACCCAAAACCACCATGAACCTTATCCATAGAGGCTAATAATTCATTTTTAACTTTTTCCATCAGGTCATCATTGATGATGTTTTTTGATTCCTTTGATTTATTTAAATTATTAAAAATATTTTTAATTTGGATATTTTGTAATTCTATGTCTCTTTTTTGATCTATATAAAAATCATTTACTCTAATCAAAATATCTTTAAAAGATGGTAATCCATGTCTTTCAGTATTTGGGAAGTATGTCCCAGCAAAAAATGGGAACTTCTTTGGCGTCATAAAGACAGTAAGAGGCCACCCTCCTGTTTTGCCAGTAATTATAGTTTGAGACATCTGATAAATTTTGTCTAGATCTGGTCTTTCTTCTTTATCAAGCTTTATATTAATAAAGTTTTTATTCATTATTTCTGCTGTAGCATCATCTTCGAAAGATTCATGTGCCATTACATGACACCAGTGACATGCAGAATAGCCTATTGATAACATGATAGGTTTGTCTTCTTGTTCTGCTATTAGGAATGCTTCATCAGACCAAGGGTACCAGTCTACTGGATTATCAGCATGTTGAAGAAGGTAATCACTTTTTTCTTTTTTTAATCTATTCATTATTTGATTCTATACTACAGTTTCATAGGCTATTATAATTACTATAATAATTCAATTTTAAATGATATATACACATAATATACATCCAATAATAGTTTCAGTAGGACCGATAGACTTGTATTGGTATGGAGCTATGTATGCTATTTCATTTCTACTAATTGATTATTTGATGAAGAGAGAGGTTGTCCATAACACCACGTATGAATTTAATGTTAGTTTTATTGATCAATTAGTTTTTATCTCGATACTGTCGGTTATTATTGGCGGTAGACTGGGATATGTGATTTTCTATAATTTTGATTATTATGTAGAAAACCTTAATAAAGTTTTTTATATCTGGGAAGGTGGAATGTCATTTCATGGAGCTTTGATAGGCGTTTTTGTTGGTCTTATGTTTTTGAGCATTAAAAACAAAATAAAATTCTTTAAATTATCTGATTTTCTAGTTCCATTTATACCAATTGGTTTATTCTTAGGAAGAATTGGAAATTTTATTAATTCAGAGTTATATGGCTCTCCCACTAATTCCAATTGGGGAGTTATTTTTCCACTAGTAGACTCAGTACCAAGGCACCCATCAATGTTGTATGAAGCTTTTCTAGAAGGGATAGTATTATATTTACTATTATTGTTTTTCAAGATCAATCAGCCCTTCACAGGCACCCTAACTGCAATATTTTTAATTTTTTATTCTATATTTAGATTCTGTGTAGAGTTTGTTAGAGTGCCAGATCTACACATTGGCTATATTTATTCAACATGGCTAACAACAGGTATGATTTTATGTGTACCGATGTTTTTTGTTGGAATCTTAATTTATTATTACTCAAAAAAAGGTAGAATATAGTATGAAACAATATCATGATTTACTAAAAGAAGTTTTAGCGAACGGAAGCATTAAATCTGATAGAACAGGTACGGGCACTATATCATTGTTTGGATATCAAATGAGATTCAACTTATCAGATGGTTTCCCTTTATTAACTACAAAAAAAATTCACTTCAAATCAGTTGTATATGAACTTTTATGGTTTTTAAAAGGCAGCACTAATATAGATTACCTGCAAAAAAATGATATTAAGATATGGGACGAATGGGCAGACGAAAATGGTGAGTTGGGGCCAATATATGGGAGTCAATGGCGTTCATGGGAAAATTCTAATGGTGAGCAAATTGATCAGATACATTTATTGATAGAGAGCATTAAAACAAATCCAAACTCACGAAGACACATTGTTTCAGCTTGGAATGTTGGAGACCTTGATAAGATGAACTTACCGCCATGTCATATTCTCTTTCAGTTTTACATTTATGATAATAAATTATCATGTCAATTGTATCAACGTAGTGCAGATATATTTCTTGGAGTACCTTTTAACATAGCATCTTATGCTCTGCTTACTATGATGGTAGCGAATCAAGCAGGGCTTGATTATGGTGACTTCGTCCACACATTTGGTGATGCTCACATATATTTAAACCATAAAGATCAGGTAAATGAGCAGCTTAAAAGAACGCCTAAGAAGTTGCCCACAGTCATAATAAATAAAAATGTAAATTCCATCTTTGATTATAAATATGAAGATTTCTCTCTAATAGATTATAATCCAGATAAGCATATCAAAGCTCCTGTATCTGTATGACACCAATAATATCAATAATTGTAGCAATGGATAAAAATAATTTAATTGGTAAAAAAGACAGAATACCATGGCATATCCCAAGCGAATTAAAGAGATTTAGAGAATTAACAATGGGAAAGCCAATTATAATGGGCAGGAAGACCCATGAGTCTATAGGAAAAATTTTAGATGGAAGAGATAATATCGTCTTAACCACAAATAAAAAGTATACTCATGATGGTATTATTATTTATCATGATCTGCGAAGTATATTTCAAGATTATTCTAGTCACGAAGAACTATTTATCATAGGTGGATCTGAAATCTATCAGCTTGCTTTTCCTTTTGCTAAGAAATTATATATTACATATGTTCAAGGGGAGTTTAATGGGGACACATGGTTTCCTGAGTTTAGTTTAGATAACTGGTCAATAATATATGATCAGAGTTTTGAATGTTCAAAAAGTAATATTAGATATTCAGCAAAAATTTATAATAAGATTAATGAATGACTCTTGGAATTGTTAAAACAAATTCTGGTATCTCAGCATCAAAATATTTTTCAGAATCATTGATCATTTGATATGTACCTTTCATGGTTCCTAATGACGTTTCCAATACTGTTCCACTGGTATACTGATACTCATCACCTGGGTTGATGTAAGGTTGATCCCCTACTACGCCTTCACCTTTAACATTTTGGACTTTACCATTAGCATCTTCTATTATCCAGTGTCTAGATAGAAGCTTAGCTCCCATATCACCTTTATTTTTTATAGAGACCGTATACAGAAAATAAAATTTATTGTTATCAGGATCAGATTCCTGTTGCAAGTAGCTTGTATCTATTGATATTGAGATATTATTATTCTTAGACATATTTTGATCATTACCTATTTGTGCTAGCTATTTACTGTTAAAATAGAATATACATTAATTTTAGACAGATTGAATCAAATTTAAAAGTAAAAAATATGAATATTGAAGATTTAGCTATATACAAAAAATTCTTGAGTAAGTTTACTGATAATAAAAAAAAAGCTCTTGAGGGACTAGAAACCATTAAAGAGATACTAAATACAGAATCCAGAGAAACATCAGAGATGTTGGAGATTTACAGAAAATATATGGCTGGGGAAGAACTTGACAAAGATGCCATTAATAAGGCAAACAATCAATTTGCAGATTTGATCAAGAATGCTGGCTTACTTGGTGTATTTGTATTGCCAGGTGGGCTAGTTGCAATAGCCTTCTTAGTGAAGCTAGGGAAAAAATTCGGAATTGACATTCTGCCAAAGAGATTCAAGTAATAACTTAAATATTTCCGCCTTTTTTCTGTATCCTTAGTCCTAAAATAAGGGAAGGTAGCAAGAATATGGCGAATAAAAGCACAAACTGATGAAACCTATTAAGGTCCAGAACATTCAATAAGCCAGCAGCTATTAAATTAATCCATATATAAAAAAAGATCAAAAATCTATCAGGATTCTTTACCCAGGTCATATGTTGTAACATCAGCGTAGTAGGTAATTTACCGTGTAAACCATATAAAATAAGAATGATTAAAAGTGAGATGATTGTGCTTATTACTATGGATGCAGCTAGTAAACTTGATAAACCAAGCATCACAAGCGTATTGTTGATCATCAAAAGGTAATCTTCCGTCCATAACCAAACAAGCAGTGCTGTCAAAACACCATAAGTAAACGCTCTTACACCTTCCGGACTAATAGACTTCCAAGGATCACCCATAATATTATCTCCTCATATTATTATCTTTGTATTATAATTCAATTTTATCACTATGGATAATTATTAATTATTTATTATGTCTACTATCTACATCATAAGCGCACCCTCGGGTGCAGGTAAAACTAGTTTAGTAAAGGGGCTCTGCAATTCTCTTACATTTATAAAGCCATCTGTATCTTATACCACAAGAAAAGTAAGGGAATCTGAAGTTGATGGAAAGGATTACTTTTTTGTAAGCAGAGAAAATTTTGAAGAAAAAATTAGCAATAATGATTTTCTCGAGTACCAAGACGTATATGGAAATATGTATGGATCTACATTGGAGTCAGTCAATACAATAACATCCCATGGTTCGGATGTAGTCTTGGAAATCGACTATAAAGGGATGCTAGCTGTTAAACGAGAACTACCTCATGCAATATCTGTATATATCACTCCTCCTAGCATAGAAACCCTTAAAGAGAGATTATTGAAACGAGGAGAAGATACCGAGGAAGTAATTAACAAAAGGATGGCATCCTCCTCACATGAGATGACATATGCTAAATATGCAGATTATACGGTTATCAATGATAATTATGATGATGCTCTTAATCTATTGAAGGGAATCATTTTATTAAATCGAATTAATCATAGGCAATTAAGTAGCTGGGCTAATTATCTCAATAAAATCAACAACCGCATTGTTTAAAAAGTTTTATCTGATACAATGATTTGATCATATAAGGAACAAAAATGGCTAGAATTACAATTGAAGACTGCTTGGAACAACTTGATAACGCATTTGATATATGTGCTCTTGCAGGTAAAAGAGCTAAAGATTTAGCTTCAGGAGCTGATCCACTTGTTGAATCAAAAGATAAACCTACAGTTATCGCACTAAGAGAAATCTCCGCTGGCAAGATTGGTATGGACTATTTTGAGATCAGCAATAAAGAGAAAATTGAAAGTCAACTATTTGGTGATGGCATTAGCGAAGAAGAGGTAATCACAGAGTTATCTCAACAACTTGAAGAAATGCCTTCTACTGAATCACTTGCATCTTCAAGCAATCAACAAGATATCTCAAATGATAATACATTAGATGCTAGTCCTGCTATTAATGATGATGTTAAGCTAAATGATGATGTTGATGAGGCTGGCGCATCTAAAGATAAAGTTATCGAATAATCAACACCATTATTACTAATGGACAAAACAAGCATAATAAAGAATTCTCGAGAATTTAACATATCGAGTAAGAAGTATTTAGATTTTAAAAAAAAAATTAGTAAATACTTGAACCCCTATCAAGTAAAAAAAATTGAAAAGTCTTTCAATCTAGCTTGCGATGCTCACAAAGGACAAGTTAGAAAATCTGGAGAAGCATATATACACCACCCTCTATCGGCTGCATCTCTTCTTGCAGACTTTCAATTAGATCATGAGTCTATCATGGCGGCTATATTACATGATGTGATTGAAGATACTGAAATAGGAAAAGAAAATTTAAAAAAAAGTTTCGGTGTTAAAGTTGCTGAACTTGTTGATGGGGTAAGCAAGCTTGACAAATTATCTTTCTCTACTAAGGAGGAAGCAGATGCAGCTAACCTGAGAAAAATGATATTGGCGATGAGTCAGGACATAAGGGTGATATTAATTAAACTTGCAGATAGGAAGCATAACTTAGAGACGATAGATGCATTAGATAGCAAAAAAAGAAAAAAAATTGGTAAAGAAACATTGGAGATATTCGCTCCAATTGCCTTACGTTTAGGCATTCACTCATTGAATAAAGAATTAGAAGATCTAGCATTTGAAACTGTCTATCCATTTAGATATGCAACCCTGCGCAGCATGATTCAAAAATCCAGAGGCAACAGAAAAGAACTGATGGAAAAGATTAAAAATCTAATTGAAAAAAAATTACAAGATGAAGGTTTAAATACAAGTGTTGTCGCAAGGGAGAAGCATGTATATGGTTTGTATAAAAAAATGAAACTGAAAGAATTTAAATTTTCTCAAATTAATGATCTTTTTGGAGTTAGAGTGATTTCTAATACAGTAGATGATTGCTATAGATCTCTCGGTATAATTCATAACCTATATACTCCTGTCCCTGGTCGCTTCAAAGATTACATAGCAATCCCAAAGTCAAATGGGTATCAATCATTACATACCTCTATAATTGGTCCACATGGATTACCTATAGAGATTCAAATTAGGACAAAAGATATGAATATTCTTGCAGAGTCTGGTATTGCGTCACATTGGTTTTATAAATCTAAAAATATCCCATCACTAAAAAATTATACGAAGGAACAACAATGGATCACCAATTTATTAAGTATACAAAAAGATTCAGGTAATCCTAAAGAATATTTGAAAAGTATAAAAGCTGATTTACATCCTGGTAAGGTTTATGTCTTTACCCCTAAGGGCAATATCTTAGATTTACCAAAAAGATCAACAATAATAGATTATGCATATGCAGTTCATACCGACCTAGGTAATAACTACGCATCTTCTAAAGTTGATGATTTACCAGCATCACCTAGCACTATATTAAAAAATGGGCAAAGAGTTGAAATACTAGTTAATAAAAAATTTATACCTGACCCAGGCTGGTTGAATTTTGTTGTAACAGAAAAAGCCAGACATTCTATAAGAGCCTATTTGAAGTCGATTAAGAAGATCGATGCAATAGCATTAGGCAAAAAACTATTAGACTACTCATTAAAAGACTTCGATATACAACTAAATGACATACCCAAGAAAACCTTGAATATTGTGTTGCAAGAATATTCATGTGAGACAATTGATGACCTTTATGCTGAGATAGGCCTAGGGAATAGTATAGCAAAATTGGTGGCAATGAGAATCGCTCCTACCGATATGCCATTAAAAGAAAATAGTGCATCTAATACTGACATACAAATTAGAGGGACCGAAGGCTTAGTTGTATCATATGCTAAATGTTGTTATCCCATACCTGGCGATCCAATACTTGGTCATATCAGCCAAGAAAAAGGAGTTGTAGTGCATAGACAAAAATGTAGGAGCTTAAATCATATGAAAAAATCTAGTGATGAGACTCTAGATTTGTCATGGGCAGATAATGTTGATGATACTTTTAGCGCATCAATTAAGGTTGAAGTTGAGAATGTTAGAGGTGTGTTAGCAATGATTTCCGCACAAATTGCCCAAAATGACTTTAATATAGAAAGTGTAACTTATGACGATACAAAGACGACAGGGCATAATATAATGGTATTTGTGATATCAATTAATGGAGTTAAAGAATTAAATAAACTAATTAAAAAACTTAAGAAAAATAGTAATATTTTAAATGTAGAAAGGAAAAGAAGTTAAAATGGATAATAAAGTAAATTTTGGATCAAAAAAGGTTGATATAAAAGAAAAGCCTAAATTAGTGTCTGGCATATTTAGTTCGGTTTCAAATAAGTATGATTTAATGAATGATGCTATGTCTCTTGGCTTACATAGAGCCTGGAAAGAAAAAATGTATATGGTTTCAAAAGCACAAGATAATGAAGAGATTCTTGATATTGCAACAGGCACCGGAGATATTGCCCTAAAATTTTTAAAAAAAAGAGATAATATAAAATTAACCTGTTTAGATGAAAATAGTGAAATGCTTCAATTATGTAAAGATAGGTTAATAGATAATGGCTTTATTGAAAACATAAAATTTAATAACAGCTCTATAGAAAAAGCTGAGCTTAATAAAGATAAATATTCACTAGCGACGATAGCTTTTGGATTCAGGAATTTTACAGATCATAAGAATGCATTAAAAAATATATATGAATCAATTACTCCTGGTGGACGTTTAGTGATTATGGAATTTACTACTCCTGCAAATAATGTATTAAAAAATATTTTTGAAAAGTATACTCATTTAGTAATACCAAAAATAGGCAAGCTTCTAGCTAATGATTATGATAGTTATAAATATTTAGCCGAATCTATAACATCATTTTTTAGCCCATCGGAAGTAAGTGATATGCTAGAGAATGCTGGATTTGAAAGTGTCCGATATGAATACCTTCCTGGCAACATGGTTACGATACATGTAGGTTATAAATGTTGAAGAATAAATCGTCAGCAATTAAATATATTAATAAAGTATTGCAGAGTGATGTGTTTAATAAATCTATACCTGATAATTTCTTATCAGAGATAAACAATAAAAAAATTAAAATTAATTTGAAAGATATTAACTATTCTACAATATTACATATATCTGATAACACTATAATCATATTAGATGAAGAAGGGAATTTTGATGTAGAGTTAATTACAACGCCAGCAACCTTAGCCTTATTTATTTTATCAAAAGGCTCTGATAAATTTTCAAGCAAAATCATAATAAATGGTGACATTGATACAGCAAATAAATTTAATAACTTTTTGAGTAGTTCAGAGAAGATAAAAGAAATATTAATACACCTGATAGGAAAAGAAAAAACAAAAGATATTGAAAAGGGAATTAAAAGCATTACTGTATTTTTTAACGATATCTTCTCCTCATCAACCTCTGATTTAGTTGACTTTTTAACTGATGACTTAACAGTTTTACCATCAAAGTCTGATGTAAATCAGTTTTTGGATGAAGTAGATAGCCTCAAAAGTAGAACCGATAAACTATATCAAAAATACAAAGATGTTAAATAATATTCTTAGAATCTTGCAAATCGCACGTCTTTTCATCAAGTATGATGTAGATAAAATGTTGGTTAACTGTGGCAGCGGAAGATGCAAGTTTTATTTTTATATGCTTCCTTGGAACTGGTTCAGAACAAGACGTATTGAAAATATACCTCTTAAAATTAGAATGATGTTTGAGGAGCTTGGCCCGATATTTGTGAAGTTAGGCCAAGTAATATCAACAAGGAAGGATTTGCTATCGGATGATATTGCATTAGAGCTATCAAAGTTACAGGATAATGTTAAACCATTTCCAAAAGACATATCTATGCAGATTATTGAAAATGAACTTGGAGATAAAATATCGAATATATTTAATAATTTTACTGCTGAACCTTTGGCATCAGCTTCGATAGCCCAAGTTCACTCTGCTCAATTAAAAAACGGGAAGGATGTGATTGTAAAAGTAGTTAGACCAGGAATCCATAAAGCTATTGAGAAGGACTTATTATTGATGAAAAGGATTGCTGAATTCTTAACATCTTTGTCTGATGATTTTAAAAGAATGCATCTGATAGAAGTTGTTAATGATTATGAACTTCTTGTCTATGATGAAACTGATTTAATAAAAGAGTCAACAAATGCGAAAAAAATTAGAGACAATTTTAAGAATTCTAAACTAATTTATATACCGGAAATATATTGGAATTATGTAACTAGAAATATTTTAGTTATGGAGAGGACTTATGCAACGCCTATAAACGATAGAGAAGAGTTAATTAGACAAGGTATTGATTTTAAAAAGCTGGCAACTAATGCAGTAGAAAGTTTTTTCATACAAGTATTTGAACATAATTTCTTTCATGCAGATATGCATCCAGGAAATATATTCGTTGATAAAATTGGAAATGACGTCCAGTTTGTTTTAGTTGACTTTGGAATTATGGGATCACTGAGTACATTTGATAAAAGATATTTAGCTGAAAACTTTGTTGCTTTTTTTAATCGTGATTATGCAAAAGTCGCGAGATTGCATGTTGAGTGCGAATGGGTTCCAAAAGATACAAATATTTCTTTGCTGGAAAAAGCTATAAGAGATAACTGTGAATCTATGTTAGATAAATCCATAAAAGATGTCTCTTTGAGCGATATAATTCTTGGACTATTTGATACAGCTAGGAAATTCAAGCTAGAAGTCCAGCCTCAATTAATCCTAATGCAAAAAGCTCTGTTGTATACCGAAGGATTAGGTAGAGAGTTCCATCCTGAGTTAGACTTATGGAAAACATCTAAACCAATTCTTGAAAAATGGATGAATAAACAAAAGGGCTTTTCTGCAGCTTTGAAGAATTTAAAAAATAATTATTCTGATATAGTTGATTTGTTGCCTGAATTACCAGGCGCTATGCGCAAAGTCATTAACTTGTTGAATAATGATCAGCTTAACTTAGATAGAAATTTAAAAAAACTAGAGCATATTGAAAATTCAATATTTAAGAGTACAAGAAGAAATTATTGGATGTCTGCAATTTTAATATTTACATTGTTTGCTATCACTCTAACTTATCTAACAATTAATAATATTCTTTATCAACCAATTTACTTATATATCTTATTCTTTTCTATATTGATCATTATAATGAGGCCTAGAAAAAAATAATGGTTGATACTGACATATACAGTGATCTTAATGATCAACAAATTGCAGCAGTCCAGTGTTCTTTAGGTAACAAACTAATATTAGCTGGTGCTGGTAGTGGGAAAACTAGAGTTTTAACTTGCAGAGTTGCTGAGTTAATAAATAAGTACGATATTAGACCAAGCAATATACTTGCTTTGACATTTACAAATAAAGCATCAAACGAAATGAAACAGAGGCTCGAGAAATTACTAAGAATTTCATCTCAGGGACTATGGTTTGGAACTTTTCATGGTATATGCAGGAGATTATTAAAGATACATTGGAAGGAAGCTGGTATTAATGAACACTTCACAATATTGGATTCTCAGGACCAATTAAGAATAATCAAAAGAATTATAAAAGCTAAAAACTTAGATGAGAATTTATATGATCCTAAGGCGCTGCAATCTTTTATAAACACCCAAAAAGATAAAGGCAAGAGGTTTAATAACATAAATAATGATGACGATAAATATAGGGATATTTATAAAGAATATGATGAAGCATGTAGGCAAACAAATTCTGTAGACTTCGCAGATTTAATATTATTAACCTATGAAATGTTAAAGAGAAATATAAAAATTCTTGAATACTATAATAAAAGGTTCAAAAATATTATGGTTGATGAGTTTCAAGATACAAATACCCTTCAATTTAATCTATTAAAACTATTAAATGGCACCGATGGTTCTTTATATGCTGTTGGAGATGACGACCAGTCTATTTATGGCTGGAGAGGAGCTAGAAGTAAAAACATAAAATTTTTTGAAGATGAGTTCAATAATGTTGAAATATTCAAGTTAGAACAGAATTATAGATCTACTAATGAGATATTATCTGTAGCAAATAACTTGATATCTTATAATAAAGAGAGACTTGGTAAAAATCTTTGGACTAACTCAGCCAAAGGTAATCCAGTATATCTCTATGAGGCTTATAATGGTGATGATGAATCTAATTTCATTGTTGAAAAAATTCAAGAGCATATATCTAGTGGTGGAAAAAGATCAGATATAGCCTTACTGTATCGATCGAACTTTCTCTCTCGTAGATTAGAGGAGGAATTAAATTCTCGAAGTATTCCATATAGAATATTTGGAGGCTTCAGGTTCTTTGAAAGAGCAGAAGTCAAAGATGTTATCGCATATCTTAGGATTACAGTTAATACTTCTGATGATTCAGCTTTTGAGAGAACAGTTAACAACCCTCCCCGAGGGTTAGGTGAAAAAACTATCCAAGTTATTAGAAATTATGCCAAAGAAAATGAATTATCAATGTGGGACACAATAAACCAAATTCATAAAACTAATATTACTAGTACGAGAGCACTTAATGCGCTTAATAGTTATATCAGTATAATTAATGAGTTGATTATCAATGTCAAAGACTTAGATTTGAAAAACCTTATTGAGAAGACTATAAGTCTCTCTACCTTAACAAAGTATTATGAGTCAAAAAAAAATGAAGAATCGCTCTCTAAGCAAGAAAACTTAGAAGAATTATTATCTACTGCAGAAAGATTCTATCAAAATAATATTGATAGTGAGGATGTGCTATCGGAGTTTTTGGATAATGCTGCTCTAGAAGCTGGTGAATTTCAATCAAAAACACATGAAGACCCTGTTCAGCTAATGACGATTCACTCTGCTAAAGGTTTGGAATTTCCAATTGTTTTTTTAACTGGTATGGATGAGGGTATATTTCCTAATGAAAATAGAAATCTTAATAAAGATTTTCTCGAAGAAGAACGCAGACTTTGTTATGTTGCAATCACCAGAGCAATGCAAACTCTTTATATAACTCATGCAAATATGAGATATATGCATGGCAATAATAATTTTTTAATACCTTCAAGATTTATAGGTGAAATAGATGATGACCTTCTAGAGCCTATTAAATCAAATAGCACAAGACCTTTTAAGTCTAATAAAAAGTATAAGATGGGCGATCAAAAGTTTGATGATGAATATTCTCAAGAGACACATACTGAACATTTCTCCCAAGAGGACAATTCAGTCTATATTAAAATAGGCCAGCGAGTACGACATCTTAAATTTGGGAATGGTGTAATACTTAGTTATACTGGTAAGGGGGATAGCTTGAAGATTCATATAAATTTTGAAAGCTATGGTAAAAAGTGGCTAGTTATGTCTTATGCCCAGCTTGATTTTAATATATAGAGTTTTTTGATATGAAAAGAAGAAAGTTCCTAAAATCTATTGGCGGATCATTAACCGTAAGTTCTTTGCTAATATCGTCAGCCAATAGTGCAACTCAAAAAAATCAATATAAATGGAAGATGGTAACTTCATGGCCTAAAAATTTTCCTGGTTTAGGCGTAGGGGCTGAAAATTTAGCAAATCTGATTAATAAATTATCAAATAATCGTATTAAAGTGAAAGTTTTTGGAGCTAATGAGTTAATACCACCTTTAGAGGTTTTTGATTTTGTCTCAAATGGTGGTGCAGAACTCGGTCATTCAGGAGCATATTACTGGAAGGGTAAAAGCGCGGCTTGCCAATTTTTCTCTTCAGTTCCTTTTGGTATGAATTCTCAAGAAATGAATGCATGGCTTTATTATGGTGGTGGCATTGAGTTATGGGAAAAACTATACAATAGATTTAATCTAATACCAAGGCCTGCAGGTAATACAGGTGTTCAAATGGGTGGTTGGTTTAACAAGCAAATCAATTCTGTAAACGATCTAAAAGGATTAAAAATGAGGATACCTGGTTTAGGTGGCGAGGTTTTATCCAGAGCAGGAGGCGTTCCAGTTACTTTAGCAGGGTCAGAAATTTTTACTGCACTTCAAACTGGAGTTATAGATGCAACAGAATGGGTAGGGCCCTATAACGACCGAGCTTTTGGATTACATAAAGCTGCAAAATATTATTATTACCCTGGCTGGCATGAACCTGGCCCTACAATTGAATGTATAATCAACAAAAAGGCATATAATTTGTTGCCCGAAGATTTACAGCTTATCGTGGATGTTGCTTGTAAAGCAGCAAATATTGATATGCTTAGTGACTATACAGCTAAAAATAATTTAGCATTACAATTTTTAAAATCAAAGAAAATTGAAATACTTAAGTTTCCTGATGAAGTCTTATTGAAATTAAAAAATCTCTCGAAAGAAATACTAGTAGAAATCAGTAAATCTGATGCTATAACTCAAGAGGTTTACAATTCTTATTCAAAGTTTAGCAGTGCTGTTAGCCCATGGACAAAAATCTCGGATAAAGCATATCTAGACATCAGATAATCTTCGGTAGCATGGTAGCTATTTCAGGTATCAGGAATACTATAACTATTGCAATAATTTGAATGATTATAAAAGGCATTACACCTTTATAAATATCTTGAGTAGAAATTTCTTTTGGAGCAACACCTCTAAGATAAAAGAGCGAGAAACCAAATGGAGGTGTTAAGAAAGATGTTTGCAATACCATTGCTATCATAATCGCTATCCAAACTGGATCAAACCCATAAGTGAATAATACTGGCCCAAAAAGAGGTATTATTATGAATATAATTTCTATGAAATCTAAAATAAAGCCGAGAAGAAACATTATTGCCAAAGTAATTATCAAGGATAGATATTTATTTTCTGGTCCATAGGATAACAAACTATGTATCAACTCCTCACCTTCCAATCCTCTAAATACTAGGGAGAAAAATGTTGCGCCAATTAAAATTAGAAACACCATGCTCGTCAGTTTAATTGTTTCTAGCGAAGTAATCTTGATGATTGATAACTTAAGTTTATTTTTTAATATGGATAATAATATGGCTCCAACTGCACCTAACGATGCTGCTTCTGATGGCGTTGCAACACCAAAGATTATTGAGCCTAATACAATAATAATTAAAAAAATTGGAGCTATAAGAGATCTAACTATATTTACATCAGATATAGAAGTTTTTTTTTCACGAGGAATAGTTACTGAATTTATTTTCAATGATTTAATATAAAATATATAAATCATGGGTAGTAATAATCCGGGCAATAAAGCACCTGCAAATAAATCTGATATTGTTACAGTTTCAGGTGAAAAGATTCCCATATTCAACTGAGCTTGTTGATAAGCAGAAGAAATAACATCTGCAAGTAATATTAATACCAATGAAGGAGGTATGATTTGACCTAGAGTCCCAGATGCACATATCACACCACAGGACAGACTTTTTGGATAATTATTTTTTAACATTACTGGCAGAGATAATAAACCGAGGGTCACCACACTGGCTCCCACAATTCCAGTACTTGCTCCCATTAATACCCCAACCAATACAACTGAAATAGCTAGCCCGCCATTAGTGTTTCTATATAACTTATTCATAGATTCTAGTAATTCTTCAGCAATTTTTGTTTTTTCCAGAGTTAACCCCATAAAAATAAAAAGTGGTACAGCTAGAAGATTTTGGTTCGACATAATTCCAAATATTCTGTTTGGAATTGCTTGCAGGAATGCAGTATCGAAAAACCCTATTAGAGATCCAAGAAGTGCAAACAACAGTGCGTTACCAGATAAAACAAAACCTGCAGGTATTCCTGATAATAAGAAACCAAAAGTAAACAAAATAAATATTAGTGCGAAGATTTCAATACTCATGACCTTGAAACTCTAATATGTTTGATCAATTCAGATATACCTTGTAAAAAAATTAAAATCCCAGTTATAGGTATTAATGACTTCAAAATAAAAACAAGATTTAGACCGCCCGCTTCGCTTGAGCCTTCAAGTATTACCCATGATTGTTTGGCCATATCAATACTTATATATATGATAAATAAAGCAGTAGGAAGTATGAAAGAAACTAGTCCTGCTACTGATATGACTCTTTGGGTTCTCTTATTAAATCTATTATAAATTACATCAATTTTAACATGAGAGTTTTCTTTCAACGCATAACTTATCCCGAACATAAAAATAAGGGCATGCAGATACATTATTATTTCCTGGATAATAATATAACTCATATTAAAAATATATCTAAAAAAGACCGAAGAAAAAACAAGAACTATTAGAACGATTAATATATATAATAGTCCATTAGTAATATTATCAGTAAGTTTATCAATCAGTATCTGAAACTGTTTCATATTTATTATTTAACCGATCTATTAATATGTTTTCAAATACACCCGGGTCTTTAATATGGGTTATTTCTCCTATCTTAGGGTAATGCAGATCTAATAGCCTAGACAAATAAAATCTTAATGCTCCAGCAACTAATGCATGTTGCCAGTAATTAAACTCGTCACTATTTATGTTCCTTTGCTCAGAGTAAGAAATCATCACATTTTTGCACTTATCAATTATAAGTTTTCCATCAAGATCTGAGCACCAATCATTAACTACAACTGCGAGATCATAAATTAAATAACCTTTACATGAATAATAAAAATCTATCATTCCTGATATTTTATCATTATGAAACAGAACATTATCCCTAAATAAATCAGCATGTATTGTGCCAACAGGGAGGTCCTGAGCAATCAGATCTTTTTGCATCTCTATTGCTCTAGAGATTATTTCACTTTGACTTACAGTGATTACACTAGATAATTTTTTAAATGATTCAGTGCACCATTCTATCCCCCTTGTATTTTTTAGATCAATATTAAAATCTGAACCGCAATTATGAAATTTAGCAAGCAAATTACCAATCATCGAGCATTGTGGGTTATCCGTAGATATTATTGATTTACCGGATAATTTTTCAATTATTGCTGATGGTTTGTTTTTTATTTCAA
This sequence comes from Gammaproteobacteria bacterium, assembly GCA_030835925.1. Classification (GTDB taxonomy): domain Bacteria; phylum Pseudomonadota; class Gammaproteobacteria. Next base: position 41,668 of record JAURQW010000013.1, read on the forward strand.
TAAATAATTCATCCTTTTTTGACTTCATAACTTTTGGGCATAAAAGACCTCTTTCGCTTAGGTGATTCATGAACATGAGATAATTCGTAATATTGCCACCATCAATGTTTTCAAATATTGTGAATATATATTCCTTTAGATCTGTTTTTAATAGATAATTAGTATTTTCAATACCATCAGATATACCAGTAAGACTGATTGGAGACCCTATTGAATATTGATTCAAGTGATTCTTTAACTCTTCTTCATTAATTTTTGTATATACAGACATAGCTATTTTATTTATTTTAAGTTATAACTTTTGAATGAATAAACTTAACATAGGTTAGATCATTTTGGTTGATAAAAATGCAAAAAACTTCGTTTTAGTTGATGGCTCATCATATTTATATAGAGCATATTATGCTTTACCGCACTTAAAAAATAGTGATGGTGAGCATACTGGTGCTATTTATGGTGTCTCTAATATGCTCTCTAAGCTACTAAGAACCTATAACCCATCATATCTATGTGTGATATTTGATGCCAAAGGAAAAAACTTTAGACATGAAATATATGATCAATATAAAGCAAATAGATCATCCATGCCTATAGAATTATCACAACAGGTATCTCCAATAATTGATTTGATCAAAAGCCTTGGTATAAAAATTTTACAAGTTCCAGATGTAGAAGCAGATGATGTGATTGCTACACTGGCAAGCCAAAATTATAAAGATAATATAAAAGTGCTAATATCTTCTGGCGATAAAGACTTAGCTCAGTTAGTTAATAGCAGAGTCACTCTTGTTAATAGTATGGATGAAAAAATACTAGACACTAATGGCGTGATAAAAAAATTTGGCGTGCCCCCAGAAAAAATATTTGATTATTTAGTTTTAGTTGGAGATACATCAGATAACATCCCTGGTGTAGATAAAATTGGCCCAAAAACAGCTGTCTCATTATTAGATAAATATGATAACTTGGAAACAATCATCCAAAATATAGATAACATCAAGGGGAAAGCGTCAGAAAATTTATCTAAATCTATGGATTCAATTGCTATTGCCAAGAAACTAATAGAGTTAAAAAAAGATGTAGACATCAATCTAGATTTAGAAAAATATATTATCTCTAAGAGAGATGAATCAACATTGTCAGATTTAACTTCAAAGTATCAGCTCAAAAGTCTCTCGGATAGTTTTGGCATAAAGAAAGCTAAGAAAAACACTGATATAAAAAAGTCCTATGAGGTAATCAATAATGAGGCTGATTTTGATAAACTATTGCAAAAGTTAATAAAAAAGAAAATATTTTCATTTGATACTGAGACAACATCGCTAGATCCTATTTCAGCTAAACTTGTAGGATTTTCTTTTTCAACATCAGAAGGAGTAGGTTATTACATACCTTTCAGTCATGATGAAAATAATAATATTAATATCAAAGAAGACAAAATCTTTACGATGTTAAATGAACTTTTTAGAAAAAAAGAATTAACAGTTATCGGGCAAAATATTAAATATGATATTAATGTTCTATCTAAATATAAAATAACATTCAAATGTAAAATCGACGATACGATGCTTTTATCTTATATATATAACTCGTCCGGTAAACATGACTTAGATAGCTTAGCAAAAAAATACCTAGATTATGAAAAAATAAAATATGATGATGTCGTGGGCTCGGGTTCAAAACAGAAAATATTTTCTGAAATAGATATAAGTAAAGCAAAAACTTATGCTTGTGAAGATGCGGATATAACATTAAGGCTTTATAATTTTTTTATAGAAAAGTTAAGCAAGCTAAAAGAACAGTTTGCTTTATATAATAATGTTGAGCTACCTCTATTAAATGTTATTTCTCAAATTGAACAAAATGGAGTGATGATAGATCATAAAAGTTTACTAAAGCAAAGCATAGATCTTGGTGAAAGAATTAAATCAATAGAAAAAGATGTCTATAAATTGGCTGATCAAGAGTTTAATATTGGCTCACCAAAACAACTCCAGGATATTTTTTATAATCAACTAAAACTCCCAGTAATAAAAAAAACACCTAAAGGACAGCCTTCGACAAATGAAGATGTCATGCAGGAATTATCTTTGATGCATGAGTTACCTAAGTTAATTTTACAATACAGAAATCTATCAAAGCTTAAAAACACATACACTGATAAGCTTGGTACTCAAATAAATGATAAAACTCATAGATTACATACTTCATATAATCAAACTGTCACTATTACTGGAAGGCTTTCTTCTTCAAACCCAAACTTACAAAATATTCCAGTAAAAACTGATGACGGAAAAAAAATAAGAAAAACATTCATAACTACAAAAGAAAACAAAATACTTTCTGCTGATTATTCACAAATTGAGCTAAGAGTGATGGCTCACATCTCAAAAGATAAGTCACTTATCAATAGCTTTTTAAACGGAGAAGATATCCACTCAGCAACTGCTATTGAGGTCTTTTCTCTAAAAAATAAAACCCCTAGCGAAGAAGAAAGAAGAGCTGCCAAAGCCATTAATTTTGGATTAATCTATGGCATATCATCATTTGGTTTAAGTAAGCAACTAAAAATTAACAATAATGACGCTAAGGATTACATAGAAAAATACTTCATTAAATATGAAGGTGTTAGAGATTTTATGGATAAAATAAAAAAAGATGCTAAGAAAAAGGGATTTGTTTCTACTATGCTTGGTCGTAGAGTTCATGTTCCTAATATTACCCATAGTAATTTCCAAATTCGAAGTGCTGCTGAACGCACAGCTATCAATGCTCCTATACAGGGGACTGCAGCTGATATCCTCAAGGTAGCAATGATAGATATTGCTAAATGGATAGAAAAAGATAATGCTCCAGTAAAAATTATTATGCAAGTTCATGATGAGCTTGTATTTGAGGTTAATAAAAGCTTTATTGAAGAGGCAAATAGTAAAATATCTCAGTTAATGGCAAATTGTTTTAAGCTGGATGTGCCTTTAATTGTAGATGTCGGTATCGGTGATAACTGGGACAAAGCCCATTAAATATGGATTGGCATTTGAAGTATTATGATGATGCTATATAATGCTTTTTGAGCTATGAATAAATTATCATTTTATATAACAACTGCATTCTTAATGGTATTATCTGTAAGCATTCAAGCAGCAGATCTAATAAAAGGCAAGGAAAAGAGTGTCGCATGTGTCGCATGTCATGGGCAGGAAGGAATAAGCCCAAGCCCAGTATGGCCAAATCTAGCAGGTCAACATGCTGATTACTTATCAAAACAGCTCTATGAATTCAAGCAAGGTGCTAATGGAAATAGAAATAATTCCATTATGTATGGCATATCATTAACTTTGTCAGATGACGATATTTCCGATTTGTCAGCTTATTATGCATCATTGGATAATGCAATTGGAACTACCTCTGATAAATACCTAACTCTTGGTCAGAACATATATAGGGGTGGAAATATGGAATATAAAATTCAGGCTTGTATAGCTTGTCATGGCCCTGCCGGCAAAGGAAATGGCCCGGCTAAAATACCTTCTTTATCTGGTCAGCATGCTGATTATTTATATTCACAACTGAAAAATTTTCAAAGCGGAATAAGATCTAATGATCCAAACAAAATGATGAGAAATATTGTTCATCGTATGACTGATGAAGAGCTAAAAGCTGTCTCTGATTATATTCAAGGGCTATACTGATGAAATTTTTTAGACTTATGCCATTGGCGTTAATACTGATCTTTAGCAATTTAGGTTATTTAGCAGAGGCATCTCAAAAATATATTCAAATTTCCAATCAAAAACAGACCGAAAACGATAAAATTATTATTTATGAATTCTTTTGGTACGGATGTCCTCATTGTTATAACCTAGAACCTACAATGGATCGGATTGAAATGAACTTAGACAAAGACACAATGTTGATCAAAGTCCCTGTTGCGCTAAGGGATACATGGGAGGTTCATGCTAAAGCTTATTATGCACTACAACAGATGAAATTAGATGATAACTTACATGAGAAGATCTTTACTGAGATACACATTAATGGCAATAGACTTGATACGAAAGAAAAGTTAGAAGAATATATAAAAGATCAAGGTTACAATGCAAAGAGTTTTGCTGAATACTTTGATTCATTTGGAACAGATTTACGGGTAAAGAAAGGCTCAAGATTGGCTAATCAGTATCAAATTACCTCTGTCCCAACATTAATTATAAATGGGAAATATAAAACAAGTGGATCTCTTGTGAGTTCATATGATGAGCTTTATGATGTTGTGCAATTATTAATAGAAAAAGAGAGAGTCAATTGACTTTTAAAGGAGATATACAATGGTAGCAAAAGTAATAAGCGGAAGAGAAGTTGCAGAAAATATTCTAACAACAGATCTAAAAAATAAAGTTATTGAGCTAAATAAAAAAAATATTAAACCTAAGCTTATAGTAGTCTTAGTAGGTGATATGAAAGCATCGGCAAGTTATGTTGCACAAAAAGAGAAATTTGCTGTGAAGGCAGGAATTGAGTCAGATGTAATGCGTTTTGAATCATCAGTAACTGAATCTGAAATTCTTGATCAGATTGATATTATTAATAAAGATAAGAATATCCATGGGGTTATAGTTCAATTACCATTACCAGACCATATATCTGTTGCTAAAGTTTTGAATAGAATAGATCCATCAAAAGATGTGGATGGTTTTACACCTACGAATGTTGGTAAATTATTCCTTGGTGAGGATACTTTAGTATCTTGTACACCAAAAGGAATAATGCAAATGCTTGCATCTACTGGAACAGACTTGAGCGGGAAAAATGTTACTGTAGTTGGGAGATCTAATATTGTGGGTAAACCTGTCGCTATACTATGTCTACAGCAAAATGCTACTGTAACAATGTGTCACTCACGCACAAAAGATCTTAATGCAAAACTATCAGATGCAGACGTTGTAATAGTTGCAGTCGGTATACCTAAATTTATTAATGGTGATCAAATCCCTAAAGATAGTATTGTAATTGATGTGGGTATACATAATATAGATGGCAAGCTCTGTGGTGATGTTGATTTCGATTCAGCTTCATTAAAAGCATCTGCCATAACACCTGTGCCTGGTGGTGTAGGTCCGATGACTGTGTGCGCCCTGATAGAGAATACGATATTAGCAGCTGAGAGAATAGGTTAAGCGCCTGAGAAGATTCGAACTTCTGACCTTTAGCTTCGGAAGCTAATGCTCTATCCAACTGAGCTACAGACGCAAATATATGATGAATTAATTATTTCTTTTAGTATAATCTACACAAGAAATAAAACATGGATATTCTACAATTATGGAACATAAAGTATCAGACGCTGAATTTTATAAGATCTTTTCAATCTTGTCAGTCATTATAATAGTTTTGGCTATATTTATAGCGATTTTGTCAAATGTATTTGCAGGTTATTCATCTAGTGGAGAAGATAATTATAAATCAGAGCTCCAAAGCTTAACAGATCAAAGAACCCAACCATCTGGAAGAACTAATCTAGCAAGTAACCCTTCAGTAAAACAAGCTCAAAAACCAGTGGTGGTTGCGTCTAAGAAATTATCTGGTCAAGAGGTATATAATGCAGCATGCATGTCATGTCATGCAAGCGGAGCTGCTGGAGCACCTATGACCGGTAACAAAGACCAGTGGTCAGAAAGAGTATCTAAAGGTAAAGATACTTTATATGCTAGCGCAATAAATGGGATTGGTGTGATGCCAGCAAAAGGTGGTATATCAACCTTGTCAGATGATGAAGTTAAGTCAGCTGTAGATTATTTAATATCAGAAATTAATTAGTCATCTAATTTTTTTTCTAATTCTTCTATCTTTAATCTAGTTTTTAAAAGCACTTTCTTTTGAATATCAAATTCTTCGCGTGTTACTAAATTCATCGAATGTAAGTAATCTTCTATAAGTGTTTTTAAACCATTTTTTAATTCTTTTCGAGAATCAGAATCATTCGAAGGTATTAGTTTTTCGATTTTACCGACTAGATCTAAAATTTTCTTTGAATCCATTATGCACCTGTTTTGTGCAGTTAATGCACTTAATTAAACATATTACTTTATTATGTAATAATTATATCATAGCGATTAATTATTACATACATCCCTCAAAACATAGCATTCATAGGTTTTTAGCTGTTGGCATAGTTTATGCATTAGGTAGTGTGAAGCTTGACTTTTTTCGTTGATAAATGTCGAACTTATAACTTGAAAATAAATAAATATAAAAGGAGAAAAATATGAAAACACTAATGAGAAAATTCTTACCAGTCTTTATGGCTGTCAGTTTTTTTGTTCCTTTAGCTGTAGCATCTGAATCAGCTGTAGCTGATGATGAAGCTTCATCTATAAGTTACAACGTTGGGTATATGTCAGATTACTGGTATAGAGGTGTTCACCAGTCAGATTCTGCTGTTAGTTTTGGCGCAGATTATGAGTCTGGAGGGTTTTACCTTGGTACTTGGTGGGCTGATGTAGATACTGGTCTTGAACATGATTATTATGGCGGCTATGCATTTAGTGCAATGGGCATAGATATGTATGTTGGCGCTTCAGGATATTATTATACTGATAATTTTGATTCAGATTATGAAGAATTAAATTTTGGTATTGCTATGGGTCCTGTTTCAATTGACTATGCAGATGGTAAATATAAGACTGCAACTGATGATGCATATGATTATACATCTGTTGCGCTTGACCTAGCTGTTGTTGGTTTACCAATGACATTCACAGCTGGTTTCTGGGGTGGTGACACTTTAAAAGGTAATGTTTACACTCTTGATTATGCTACAACAGTTGCAGGAGTCGATGTTGGCCTTCAAGTAGGAAGAAATGATGATGACATCACGCAAGGTTCACGAGGAGCTAGCTCTGTAGATACAACATTTGGAGTCTTTACGTTAGGCTATAGTTTCTAACAAATTTTTAAGTTACAATTAAGTTTTAAAGGAGATATTTATCAATGAAATTAGTTATAGCAGTAATCAAGCCTTTTAAGCTCGATGAAGTAA
>JAURQW010000014.1 GCA_030835925.1 Gammaproteobacteria bacterium
ACATGATGTGACCATTGTAAAAGAACCACCAAACTACCAACCAAGATAATATATGGATAAAAAAGAATCTAATCTAATTTTAATAATAGATTTTGGATCTCAATACACTCAACTGATTGCTAGGAGAGTTAGAGAGTCTGGAGTATACAGTTTAGTCAAATCAAATCAAATTACTGAAAAAGAATTTAAAAACTTAAGTCCTATTGGCATTATACTTAGTGGTGGTCCAAACTCAGTAAACAGTAAAACTAAATATAAACTTTCTAATTTTATATTCAACTCTGGTGTTCCGATCTTAGGGGTTTGTTATGGAATGCAATTAATTGCTGACTTCTTCGGAGGTAAAGTAATGCCTTCGGTAAAAAAGGAATTTGGAAATGCTGCTTTTAGGATAACAAGTAAGACTGCTTTATTTAAAAATATTAAAAATAAAAATGAGTTTAATGTATGGATGAGCCATTCTGACAAGGTCATAAAAAATCCATCTGGATTTAAAACAATTGGGTGTAGTAAAAATACTAAAAATGCAGCTATTTATAATGCAAAAAAGGATATCTATTGTTTACAATTTCATCCTGAGGTCACTCATACAAACAATGGTAAAATTATTATTAGTAATTTTTTATATGAAGTTTGCGGTTGTAAAAAAACTTGGACAACTACAAATATAATAAAAGATATTTCATGTACTCTAAAAGATGAGGTTGGCGATAAAAAAGTTATATTAGCACTATCAGGTGGCGTAGATTCTACAGTAGTTGCAGCATTATTAAATAAAGCTCTGCCTAAACAATTAACTTGTGTTTTTATAGATACTGGCTTAATGCGTAAAAATGAAGTTCAGGAAGTAGAGGATAATATTTCTAATAAGCTTGGTATTAAATTAGTTACTGTTAATGCTAAATCTATCTTTTTTAAAAAACTAAAGGGTGTCACTAGCCCTGAGAAAAAGAGAAAAATCATTGGAGAGACGTTTATTAGATTGTTTGAAGCCCATGCAAAGAAAATAAAAAATATTGCTTTCCTAGCTCAGGGTACAATATATCCCGATATTATTGAATCATCATCAAAGGATTCTAATTCTGATGTTATTAAATCACATCATAATGTTGGTGGATTGCCTAAAAAAATGAAATTTAAATTAGTTGAGCCAATTAAGTTGCTTTTCAAAGATGAAGTTAGGAGAATTGGTAAAGCACTAAAAATCCCAATAAAACTAATAGAACGACACCCATTTCCAGGGCCTGGTTTAGCAGTTAGAATTATTGGTGAAATAACACAAGATAAGGTTAGTATTCTTCAAGAAGTTGATAATATTTTCATAGAAGAGTTACATAAAAATAACTTATATAGAAATATCAGCCAAGCACTGGCAGTCTTCTTGCCAATAAAATCTGTAGGTGTCATGGGTGATCAAAGACAATATAGCTATGTGGTTGCATTGAGAGCTGTTAAGACCATCGATTTTATGACCGCTACTGTAAGTGAAATACCATATAAAATTCTTAATATAATTTCAACAAGAATAGTTAATGAAGTACAGGGTGTTTCACGAGTTGTATATGATGTTACTAGTAAGCCTCCTGGTACAATAGAGTGGGAATAAAATGAATGACGTAACCATCTACCATAATCCAAGATGTAGTAAATCAAAAGCAACATTAGAATTAATTACTTCCATGGGTATAACACCTATTGTAAAATTGTATTTAGAAGAGAAAATTTCATATGATGAATTATCCAATGTACTGAAAAAGCTTAAAATTAAGCCTCGAGAGTTACTTAGAAAGACTGAGAGTCTTTATAAAAAACATGACCTTGATAACAATATTTCAGATGATTCTGAAATAATTAAACTAATGATTGAAAACCCGATATTGATTGAAAGGCCAATTGTTATCAGAAATAAGAGAGCTATAATAGGTAGGCCTCCAGAGAATGTTCTAAAAATTATAAAAAAATAGAAAGAGGTATATTATGGAAAGAGACGCAGATGGATTTTTATTAAACACAAGTGATTGGTCGCCAGAGATCATGGAAGAAATGGCCGAAAATGATGGCTTTGAAATTACAGATCAGATTAAAACATATATAATGAAGGCAAGAGAAATGTACAATGAAACCGGTACTGTACCTGCTGTAAGAGTATTTGCTAAGGAATTTGGAATGGATAGAAAAGCAAAAGAACTTTATGATGTTTTTGAATCTGGGCCAATGAAAAAGATTGCTAAATATGGAGGGCTTCCAAAACCAACTGGCTGTGTTTAAATAAATCTCTATGAAATATGTATTAATAATTGGCGCTAAAAATGAACTGGGGATTGAGCTAGCCAACTTATATGCAAGAAACAATTATAACCTATACTTAGCCGGTAGGTCTATCAAAGACATTCAAGATAAATCTGATGAAATTGAAAAAAAATATAAAGTTAAATCAGTTTTATGCGAATTAGATGTTACTGATTATAATTCTCATCAAAAAATATATGATACTTTGACAATTAAACCTATAGGAGTTATTTATTTAGCTGGTTATTATCCAAATATACCTCTCTCTATATCTGAATGGTCTGAAACATTACGGACTATAGAGATAAATTATATGGGTTGTATGTCTTTATTAAATATTATCTCAAACCAGTTCATAAACGATAGACGGGGTTTTATTATTTCAGTAACATCAGTATCAGGATTAAGAGGTAGAGCTAAAAATTATATTTATGGGAGTGCCAAAGCTGGGCTAATTACTTATATGAGCGGGCTACGAAATAAAATGAATAAATACAACGTGAATGTACTAACGGTTATACCAGGCTTTATAACTTCCAATAAAGATAACAAAGAAAATTATCCTAGAGTATTGGTCACAACACCAAAAAAATTAGCATTAAAGATTTTTAATGCACAACAGTCTAACAAGGATGTCATATATTCTAGTACCTTATGGCAGTTAATTATGTTTGTTATTAAACTTATTCCTGAAGCTTTATTCAAAAAACTTAAAATATAATATGAAAATAGCATTTTTTGATTTTGATGGAACAATAACTAAAGCTGATAGTACAGCTAGATTTATTAGATATTTAGTTGGAGATAGTAAATTTTTTATTGGTATATTTTTCCTATTACCCTTTATATTTCTTTATATTCTCAATTTAATTAGTAATAATTCAATAAAAGAAATTCTCATCACATATTTCTTTAAAGGGAAAAATATCAATGAATTCAAAAAACATGCTGAATATTTTTCCCTTAATATGCTTGAACCTTTAATCAGAAAAAAGGCATTAAAAGAGATACAATGGCACAAGGAAAATGGGCATGATGTAGTTATAGTTTCTGCATCTATCGATCTATGGTTAAGGCCTTGGTGTATAAAAAATGATGTTGCTCTTATTTCAAGTATGCTTGAAGTCCATAATAATATAATCACGGGTAAAACAAGAAGCAAAAACTGTTATGGTTCAGAGAAGGTAAAACGTATACAAGAATTATATAACTTATCTGAATACAGCTATATTTATTCATATGGAAATAGTAGAGGAGATTACGAGATGCTTAAAATTGCAAACGAAAGCCATTATAAGCCATTCACTTAAAATTATGAAAGATACAGATTATAATAAATTATTCAAGCCAGAACTTACGCCTCAAGAGATGCTTGAAGCTGGTATATTTGGTGGAAACTATTTTAAAAAAGATATTTCTGAATTCCCAAAAAAATGGTTCAAAAATGCAAAAATAAATTATGTTAAATTTGATGTTTCACTAAATTATTTTTCTATTAGGTCTGGCCTCACAATGGAGCATTGGTTGAGTAAAGGTTGGATTTTTCCTGAAGATCCCTTAGGATGGTTTCAATGGTATTGTAGATATTCTTTGGGCAGACGATTACCTGAAATCGATAAAGTACAGATTATGCGTTGGAAGGCTTATGGCCCACGCCATAAAGGTGCTATTTTAAAAAACTGCTTTAAAAATGACTTAACTTGTCGTCCTAGGCAAAGACAAGGTTTATTGCAGTGGGCATATAATCCATTTTTTTAAATCAATATATTTAAATTAATTTTTATATATGGTATCTTATATTTTATAATGAGAACCTTATGAGAACTTTATGTTGACTGTAAAAGAACAAGAAGTATATGACTTTATTTTAGAATATCAAAATGATAATGGATATAGCCCACTCTTAAGAGAGATTGCTAGTTCTATTGGGATTAAATCAAAAGGTGTCGCCCATAGATATATAAAATCATTAGAAAAACATGGACTAATTGCTTGTCGCTCGAATAAACATCGAGGGCTTAATATTATTGGGCATAAAAAAATATTTAATATAAATAGTTGGGGAAAAATCTCTGCAGGTGGACCAATAGAAGCTGTGCCTGATAAAGACATACTTGAACTTGAGCATATGTTTTCTAATGAAAAATGTTATGCCTTGAAAGTACAGGGGGATTCGATGATAGAGGCAGGCATTAATGATGGCGACTGGGTTATTGTGGAAAAAAAGAATAAAATTCCTAAATCTAAAGTTGCTGTTATATTGATAGATAATCAAGATGTAACCTTGAAGTATTACAAATTATTAAATAAAAATACTGTTGAATTGATACCTGCAAATAAAAAATTCAATACGATGGAATACGATATAAGCAGAATATCTATCCAAGGTGTAGTTATTGGACAAATAAGAGTTTACTAATGGACACAGATATCGATAGTTGGTCTAAGGTTATATTCCATGTTGATATGAATGCATTCTTTGCATCTATTGAACAAAGAGATAATAATCATTTGTCTGGAAAACCAATTGCTGTTACAAATGGCGAAAAAGGTTCATGCATAATCACTTGTTCTTATGAAGCTAGAGCATTTGGTATTAAAACTGGGATGAGTTTTAAAGAGGCAAAAAATAAATGTTCTAATTTGATAAGATGTCCCTCTAATCCAAAAAAATATACATATGCATCATCAAAGATTATGGATATTTTATATCACATATCTCCAGATATAGAAATATTTTCAATCGATGAAGCATTTTTAGATTTATCAAATTGTAAAAAAATATATCCATCATTAATTGAAGTTGCTTATATAATTAAGGATAAGATATTTAGTGCTTTGAATTTGCCATGTTCAATCGGAATTTCAAATAATAAAGCTAATGCAAAGTTTGCAGCAAAACTACAAAAACCTGATGGAATAACTGTTTTACCTCCTGAGGAGTCAGAGAATATTTTAGCTAATTATTTGGTTAAGGATTTATGTGGTGTATCTAATGGGATTGGATCATTTCTTAATCATCATGGTGTTTTTGTATGTGGTGATATGAAAAAAATTCCAATCAGTATATTAGGTAATCGTTATGGAAATAAGGGAAGAAAAATATGGTTAATGGCTCAAGGAAAAGATATAGACAGCATGACTTTGAAAGACAAGCCACCCAAATCAATCGGTCATGGAAAAGTTACTAAACCTAATTTAAAGAATATTTATGAAATTAAGAGAATATTTCATTATATGAGCATAAAAGTTGCCAAAAGGTTGAGAGTTCATAGTTATGAAACAAATACATTTATAGTTGGAATAAAGACTAGAGATTTTTGGTTTTCCAAAAAATATAAATTATCACAACATACTAATCATGATAAAGATATCTTTAAACTTTGTTTAAAATTAATTGATAACTTTTTAACACAAAGACATGGGGTTTATCAGGTTCAGGTTACTGCTATTAATTTAGAACAAATTAATAGTCAAAAAGATCTATTTTTTAGAAATCAAGATGATAAAAATAATATTGATAACATGATTGATGATATAAATAATAAATTTGGCGAGTTGATGTTGAGACCTGCGCGCTTATCTAATGAATTTGAATCCCCTGATGTAATTTCGCCATCTTGGAGACCAAAGGGATGTAAGAAATCTCTGTAAAAAAAAGGCCGAAAGGGGGTAGAATTCGGCCTTTAGTATAAAGGGGTGGAGATATGACAGTTGTCTATATCTTGTCTATAACAGTAATACAACAAGAATAGTTTGTCAACACTGTTTATGAACAAAAATATGTATTTATTTAGATAATCATATACTGTTCATATATATTGTAACAAAAGCTTGACAAAATCGTTTAAAAATCTAAAATAAGTGACAAGGAACAATTTTCATGAGGAAAATACGTTGAAAGGTCATTTATCTAAAAAACCAAGACATTTAATACAGGTTGTAGGCAGAAGAACAGGTATTAGTTCAGACGTTATAAGAGCCTGGGAAAGACGCTATAGTGCAGTAGTTTCTGATAGAACTGAGACTAATAGGAGATTGTATACTGATGATGATATTGAGAAATTAACATTGCTCAAAAGAGCTATTAATGCTGGGAGAAGAATAGGTGATATTGCCCAGTTGTCTTATGATGATTTATTTGAGTTAGTTATGGGCGACGAGTCTAATGCAACAAGATCATACCAAAGACCTAGCACAGGAACGGTAATGGAGTTATTTGACGAGGCTGCATTAGCTATAGATGAAATGAACTCTAATAAGTTAGATACAGCTCTCTCAAACGCTATAGCTATGTTAAGTACGACAGATTTTCTGATGGAATTTCTGAAACCACTTCATACATATATAAATGATGAATGTAGCAGAGGGTCTTTAAGATATATACAAGAAAAATTTGCTAAAGTCTCTATACGTAATTGTTTATCAAACTTATATACAACTTTTAGATCTTCAAAAGATGATGGTCCTCGTATGATAATAGGTTCACTGACATCGGAACATGAAAACCTAGATACATTAATACATATAATAGTTGCACAAAATATTGGTTGGGATGTTACTTATGTAGGAAATAGCATACCTCATGACGAAATGACATATATGGCAAATAAGATAGATGCTAGAACTATTGTTGTTGCATTAAATAACCCAAGGGATATTGCAAGAAAAACATATGAAATAAAAACTATGAAGGAACTAGCAGACATGAAAGATAATATTGTTTTAATTGGAACACAAGCAAGCAACTATAGACAGATTGCTGATGATGTAAAGGCTATTATATCTCAGGACTTAAGTTCTTTTAGGTTAACTCTAGAAAGACTTTATGGTTTAATCAGATAGACATTCTATTAACTCTCTGAGAGAGTCAATTTCTTTAGTAAAATATTTTTGTTTGTTAAAATTACTTTGAATTATCTCTGAAGGAGCTTTTTCGATAAAACTTTTATTATTTAGTTTTGATTCAATTTTATTTAGATTATTTACAAGGTTATTTAGATTCTTTTCTAATCTTTTTTTCTCAACATCTATGTCAATTATTTCCTTAATTGGAATATATAATTTAAGTTCTTCAAGCGATATAGTAATACATTGATTCACATCATATGAATTACTATTGATATATATAGTATCAGCCTTTACAAGAGAAGTGATGATATCTTTATTATTTTTTATGAAGCTTTCATAAATATTATCTGTAAATACGCAATATATATCTACCTTGGTTTTAGGATGAACATTTAGATCACTTCTAGTTTTTCTAATAATGTTTATAAATTTTTTCAGTAAGAGTATTTCGTTATCAATGGTATCATCTTTAAATACTTTTTGCTGAGATGGGAACTTTGCATTCATTAATATTGAATCATTTGTATATTCCAGTTTGACCATTTCTTTCCAAATTTCTTCAGTTATATAAGGTATGACAGGATGACAAAGTTTTAAGATTATTTTTAGAATATAAATCAATACATTTTTAGTATATTCATTGCCATTATCAATTTCTATTTTTGCTATTTCTAAATACCAATCACAATATTCATTCCAAATAAAGCTGTATAATGTATTTGCCATCAAATCAAATCTATACGATACACAGTATTTTTTATACTCAGTAACAAGTTCATCTAACTTAATAATTATATATTTTTCATAAGTAGTTAGTTTTTCGAAATTTATTTTATGATCGAAATCATAATCTTTAGAAGATAAAAAAACAAAACGTGATGCATTCCATAACTTATTACAAAAGTTCCTATAACCTTCAATTCTTTTTAAATCAAAGTTTATATCTCTGCCTGTTGAAGCAAGCGCACAGAAGCAAAATCTCAATGCATCAGCGCCATAGGGTGTGATTCCATCTGGGAATTCATCTTTTGTTTTCTTAATAATTTTATTTTTTAATTTTGGTTGTACAAGGCTACTAATTCGCTTATCAACAAGTTCATCTAACTTAATACCATCAATGATATCAATTGGATCGATAACATTACCGATAGATTTAGACATTTTTTTGCCTTCAGAATCCCTTACAAGTCCATGTATATATATAGTTTTAAAAGGAACCTTATTCATGAATTTGATCCCCATCATAACCATCCTTGCAACCCAGAAAAATATGATATCAAAACCTGTTACCAATACACTTGTGGGATAATATTTCTCTAATTCTTCAGTTTTATCTGGCCAGCCCATAGTATTGAATGGCCATAACGAAGATGAGAACCAGGTATCTAGCACATCATTATCTTGAGTCAGCTGAGATTCTTTACTTATATCATATTTTACTCGTATTTCATTTTCGGTATTACCAACAAACACATTACCATTATCATCATACCAAGCGGGTATTCTGTGACCCCACCATATTTGTCTACTGATGCACCAATCTTCAATATTATCTAGCCAATTAAAATAAATTTTCTCCCAATTTTTAGGGACAAATTTAATATTTGACTTTTTTACGGCATCAATTGCTGGTTTTGCTAACTCATCCATTTTCATGAACCATTGATCTGTCAACAAAGGCTCAATTATTTCACCGGATCTTTCACCTATCGGCACTGTTAGTTTATGTTTCTCTATTTTATCGAGGTTATTAATTTCTTTTAATCTATTAACTACCAACGACCTTGATTCATGAATATTTTTAGTATCAAAAATATCTCCAGCGTTCTCGTTTAAAGTGCCATCTTTGTTTAATATGTTTATAAACTTAAGATTATGTTTTTTACCTAACTTATAATCATTAAAGTCATGAGCGGGTGTTATTTTGACACAACCTGTTCCAAATTCCATATCTATCGAGTTATCTGAAATTATTGGGATTGATCTATTTATAATTGGGACTATCGCATTTTTTCCTATTAGATGTTTATATTTATTATCATCTGGATTGATACAGATTGCACTATCACCAAATAGAGTCTCGGGTCTAGTAGTTGCAACTGTAATACTCTCATTACTATCTTCAATATTGTATTTTATATAATATAGGAAACCATCTTTTTCTATATTCGTAACCTCTAAATCAGATATAGCGGTTTGAAGTTTAATATCCCAGTTGACTAAACGATTGCCTCTGTAAATCAAACCTTCTTCATATAGTTTAATAAAAACCTTTTTGACTGCTTCATTGGAGCCATCATCCATTGTAAATCTGTTTCTATTCCAATCAGCTGATGAGCCCAGTCTTTTTGTTTGAGAAATAATTGTGTTACCGGAATGTTCTTTCCATTTCCATATTTCATCAATCAATCCTTTTCTTCCAATTTCATGTCTTGTTTTACCTGTTTTCCTTAGATTGTTCTCAACAACTAGTTGTGTGGCTATACCCGCATGATCTGTACCTGGTTGCCATAAAACACTTTTTCCTAGCATTCTGTTATATCTAATAAGTATATCTATGATGGTATGCTGGAAGGCATGTCCCATATGCAATGTTCCTGTTACATTGGGTGGGGGAAGCACTATTGAGTAGTTTGATTTAAGATCTTTTGCAGAGAAACAATCATTTTCTGTCCATTTTTTATAGATATTCGACTCTATATCTTTGGGGGAATATTTTATATCCATTTACAAATTTTCATGTTTTACATTAAGTTTATTATTCTTATAATAGAGATATTTTTCTCTAGCTATCTTTTTCTTATCTTCGTTAGTATTGACAAGCTCCACTATAATTTCATGATTATGATAATCAGTTTTTATATCATCATCAAGATTTATAAATACATTATAATCTTTTTTTAATATAGAATCATTCTTATAACCCGTTTCAACTAGGATAATATTTGTATAGGAGTCATATTTTTTATCAGTAGAGTGAGGGATAAAGCTTAACTGCTCAAATGTCCAAAGTAATTTGTCTATACTTTCTATTAATGTTTTATCCTTAGATGAGACTAGGACAGCATTTTTTAATTCATAATGTTTTTTAATAATTTTGCAGGTCGAACGCTCAGTATCATCTTCTGCATTAAGTATGTAAAATATAGCTTTGTTATCCAATGTACTAGTTAATTAGAAAGTACAAAATCAATCAATAAGCTAACAGGTCTGCCTGTTGAACCCTTGTTTTCACCAACTTCCCAGGCTGTGCCAGCTATATCTAAATGAGCCCACTTAACGCCCTCTGTAAATTTTCCTAAGAAAGCAGCAGCGGTTATGGCCCCTCCATAGCGACCACCTATATTTTGTATATCAGCAAAATTGGTTTTTAACTCGTCAAAGTAATCATCATACAAGGGTAACTGCCAAACTCTATCGCCTGTCTTATTTGCCGATTTCTTTATTAAATCAGCAAGCTTATCATCATTTGAGAATAAACCGCTTGGATACTTGCCTAATCCAACAAGGCATGCACCCGTTAAAGTTGCCATATCCAATATATATTTTGGTTTGTATTTTTTTGCATAAGTAAGTGCATCACATAGTACTAATCTACCTTCTGCATCTGTGTTAAGAATTTCAATGGTGATTCCTGACATACTTGTGACCACATCCCCCGGCCTAGTTGCTTGACTGCCTGGCATGTTTTCTGCGCATGCTATTATACCCACAACATTTTTTTTAACCTTCATTTCCGCAAGAGCCTTCATTGTACCTAAGACACTTCCAGCACCAGACATATCATATTTCATCTCATCCATGTTAGGGGATGGTTTCAGAGATATACCTCCCGTATCAAATGTTATGCCTTTGCCAACCAAAACAATAGGATTTTGATTTTTAAGCGGCATGTATTCAATTGAAACGAGTTTTGCAGGTTGTTTGCTTCCTTGCGATACAGATAATAGAGAACCCATACCCATTGACTTCATTTTTGCCTCATTGAGTACAGTAATTTTTAGTAATTTATTAATCTTTTTTAGCTTCAAAGCTTCATTACTCAAGAATGTTGGATTACATATATTTGGAGGAGTGTTACCTAAATCTTTAGCAAACTTAATACCACTTGCAATAGCTTTACCACTCAAAACATATTTACTTAACATTTTGTTTGGAATGATAGTATCTGAAACTAGACCACACTGCTTAATTTTTGATATATTCTTTTCCTTTTTATATATGTACTTATAAAAGCTATCATCAATATAACTCACTAATACTTCTATGTTAATATCATTTTTTTTAATAATTAAATTTTGTATGTTCAATGATATTTTCGTCAAATTGACTTTTTTAATTTTTGTTATTACGCTTTTTATGGATCTATTCAAATTTAGTGGCCCAAACTTCCCCTTTTCCCCTAAACCGAAAAAAAGGATTTGTTGTCCAGTGATATGGTCATCTAATGTCCTATGATCACCAATCACTCCAGTAAAGTTATTTTTCTCAAAGCATCTTTTAGCCATATCAATATTTTGCTTACTGACTGATTTTCCAAGATGTAGTAGTTTTTTATCAGTAAATACTCCAACGAGGTATATATCTGATTTTTTATTTATAATGTTTGTTTTTAAGCTTGTATAATCCATATTTTTACCTTTTATCCATTTTATGAGAATATACACTAGATTAACATTTTTTTTAAATACTTGTTATATTAGATACAATAAAATGAAAATTCTTGATAAATATTTACTAAGAGAGATACTCGAGTCATCACTATCAGTTTTAGCAATATTCATGATTATATTGTCATCAAATACAATGCTTAGATTAATAGAGGAGGCATCTGTAGGGAATTTCCCAACATATTTATTGTTTCCAATTATTTTCGTCAAAATAACTCAATATTCTATATATATTATTCCCATAAGCTTATTTTTTGGAATAATAATATCTCTCGGAAGATTATACAATTCTACAGAGATGGCAGTAATAGCTTCCTCAGGTTTGTCACAGGTAGATATAGCTCGTTCTATCAATAAAGTTATAGTTATAACATGTATTATAGTGGGATTTTTCTCTTTATATCTGACACCTGCGGCTACTGAATATCGATATAAGTTGGAGCATAGGTTAAATAGTGAAGAAAAAATTGAAGAAATTAAGCCAGGCAGGTTTACATCATCGCAGAACGGAAAAGCCACTTTTTTTGTTGATAATGTTAAGGACAACAAATTAAATAAGATATTCTTCAACTCAATGAGTACAGCTACGACGACTGTAGAAAATTCTAAAACAGCTACGTATTATACAGATTCAGAATTAAGACGTTATATACTCCTCAAAGATGGAGTTATCACTGAACTTTTAGCACCATATAAATCAAATACAAGAATAACTAAATATTCAGAACATGGCGTTCAGCTTGGTCAAGACCTTCCGATATATACAAATAACAAATATGATGCGATGGGTACAATTCAATTATTGTCAGTTGATGAAATTGAGGCTTCAGCTGAATTACAATCTAGATTTATGTTGCCTATTGCAACACTGATTTTAGCATTCACAGCAATTCCTTTGAGTTATTCGTCTCCTAGAAAAGGAAGATATAATAAAATATTTTTTGGAGCATTGGTCTATTTTTCTTATTTTATCATGATGTCTATTGTTGAGAAAATGTTCCTATTACAAGTTTTGCCCATATATTTAGGGTTGTGGTGGATACATTTTCTAGTGATATTAGCATTATATTATGTATATAAAACTGACTATAATAAAATCCCGTCGAGACAATAATGATTTTATATAAATATTTATTCTATAGATTCATAGCTGGACTATCAGTAAGTTTAATAGTTCTAGTTTCTATTGAAATATTTTTTTCATTTACAGCTGAGCTTAAATATTTAAATGTCGGGAATTATGGAATAGTACCTATAGTTGAATATACCATCCTCAGCATACCTAAAAGTATATTGATTATGTTCCCATATGCGGTTTTAATTGGTTCAATGTTGTCTTTGGGCGCAATGGCCTCAGATATGGAATTTATTTCAATGCATGCAGCAGGTATCTCAATAACCAGAGTAATCATGATTATAATGGTACAAGTATTTTTAGTTTCTTCAATATTTTATGCTGCTTCAGATACTTTTGTTCCAAAACTTACAAAAAAAGCAGAATCTAAAAAAAACATAGCCCTGAATAAGAAGCTAGTTTTTAATCATAATGGTGTTTGGTTTAAAGATAAAAATACATTTATTAAAATTAATGAAATATACTCCGATCATAGCCTCAAAGGTATCACGCTATATAAATATGATTCTAACAATAGTTTATCGTCTATTAAAACAATAAGAGATGCGAATTATGTTAATGATCAATGGAATCTGGTTGGTATGGAAGAAACATTATTTCACACGAAGCCTGTTACTAAAAAATACTCCGATAAAGAGGTAACACCAAATTTTATAGATCAGAGGCTTATTAATATTAAAACTAATAAATCAGAATCCCTATCTCTAAGAGAAGTAGTCAGAAATATTAGATACCTTAAGAATAATAACCTAGACTCAGACGTTCAGAGAAAAATATTTTGGGAAAAACTATTCAAGCCATTATCCACAATTATAATGCTCTTTCTTTCTATGCCTTTTATATTTGGCAGACAACGATCTTCTAATATGAGCAAGAGGATAGTGCTTGGTTTATTTATCGGTATTATCTTTTTTATTGCAACATCCATACTGCCCAATTTAGGGATGGTGTTAGGAATAACACCTTTCTTGAATGTCTTATTTCCTCATATATTATTCATCATACTTGGATTTTATATGTTGAATTATCAGTTAGACGCGGGTCTTCGTTAACTTTTCAATTTAACGATATGGCTATTTGAAATTATATCCTGTAATGATTTACTGGTGAAAATTAGGATTAAATGACCCCCTACTAATGCTAATATGATCCTCAAGACTCCTTGTCTAATATTTATTTTTGTATTATCTGTATTTAATACATATGTCTTCCAACTTTTCATACCGAGAGTCTGTCCATGCTTTATCCAGAACCATAAATAATAAGTTAGGATTATTATCAATAAATATAATTGATAAAATATATTTCCTGTAACTGCTTCTCCACTTGTAACTATTATCCAAGGCAGGGACATAAAAAATAATACAGAAAAAAGTAACATGAGGTCATAGATACATATAATTATATTTTTTATGAACCCTATTTTTTCATATTTATTGACTTTATTTATCATATTTTTAAATTAAAAGGTATAACTGTAACCTTATCTCCTTTTTTAACTTTAGAAACATTTGAATCTAGCCTTATATAACAATTAGCATTTGACAGAGATGTAAGAATGTTTGAGCCTTGCTGACCACTTACGCTCACAAGATTTTCATTATTAACTTGTGAGAAGTATCCTCTTTTATATTCAACCCTTCCTTTCTTTTTGGATAGGTCATTAGTTGTTGTTGCTTCTAATTTTATATATTTATTCTCTTTTATACCAATTAACTTTTCTATAGCTAAGTTCACAAATAGTTGAAATGTGACAACTGCAGAAACTGGATTCCCTGGTAGTCCAAAAAAATATGATTTATTTATTTTGCCATATGCCAAAGGCCTGCCAGGTTTTATAGCAATTTTCCAGAAGTTAATATTACCAAGTTTATTTAATGCGTTTTTTATGTAATCTGCATCACCAACTGATACACCACCAGTTGTAATAATAATATCTGATTTTTGGCTACAGTATGCTAGCTTCTTAATTAATATTTTTTCCTGGTCTCTGACTACACCCCTATCTTTTATTATAACTGGTAACTTTTTTAATAAACCATACAAGATATATCTATTACTATCATATATCATTCCCTTGGATAACTTAGTATCCATTGACACTAATTCATCCCCTGTAGAAAAGAAGCTAATTATTGGCTTAGCCATAACATTTATCTCTTTTATTCCTAGAGATGAAAGTATACCAAGATGCGAGTGATTAATTATTTCACCTTTTTTGATCACGATATCGTTTTTTCTGATATCTTCGCCTATTTTTCGTATGTTCTGATTTTTTTCTAATTTTTTTGGGAAATAGAGATGATCATTTTTAATATCCACCATCTCTTTCATTACTACTGCATCACAGTTATTAGGAATTACCGCGCCCGTCATAACCTTAATTGCTATGTTACTAGTTAATTTTTTGCTATATGGTTTTCCAGCTAATGAAACACCTTTCTCTTGAAGAATATAGTTATTCTTTTTGAGGAGTTGGATATTGATAGCATACCCATCCATGGCTGAATTATTAAAATTGGGAATATTCAACTTGGACTTAATATTATCACCGACTACTCTCCCTAATGTATTTCTAATTGGGAGGCGCTCTTTATCTTTTTTTGCTACTATCGAATTTAATATAAACTTTATTGCTTTTTCTTCTTCTAGAGCATCAGGATCGAACTCATTAACACAAGTATTTTTTAATTTCTTTGTCATAGCCTGTTTACTATTATTTTTAAAACATAGTACAATAATTTATACAATAAGGATATATTATATGCATAGAGCCTTAAATGAAAATATTATTGATAAATACTGTGATTCAATATGGATTGAGAAGGGGTTATCTAAAAATACTATTGTTTCATATTCTCTAGATCTAAAAGGTCTTCAATCATGGCTTCAAAATAATAATAAAAACCTGATGAACTGCTCAGAGTCAGATCTAAATTCTTTTCTAGCCACTAAATTTGATAATGGCATAGCTGCATCTTCTATTACTAGATCATTATCATCTATTAAAGGGTTTTATACTTGGTTGCAGGTTTCTGGCTCAATTCAAATTAATCCTTCAGAGTTAATTGAGTCTCCAAAAGTAGGACGTAAGCTTCCAATAAATTTAAGTGAAAATGATATTGATAAATTACTTGATGCACCTGACTGTACAACTTTAAGAGGTAAAAGAGATAAAACAATCTTAGAGTTATTGTATGCAACAGGATTGAGGATTTCGGAATTGACAAATCTTGAGCTTAGTCAAATTGATTTAAAAAGAGGTCTAATAAAAATACTTGGTAAAGGAGGCAAAGAAAGAATAGTTCCTATTGGAGAGACAGCGTTAGATTGGGTTAGAGACTACCTAGATAATGTAAGAAAGGATATAATAAATAAAAATGATAACATATATCTTTTTCTTAGTGATAAAGGCACAAAACTATCGAGAAAACTATGCTGGAATTTTATTAGCTCATACTCAAAACAAGCACTAGATAATAAATATATATCCCCTCACTCTCTACGACATGCTTTTGCAACACATCTTTTAAACAATGGAGCTGATCTCAGATCTGTTCAGATGCTTTTAGGTCATTCAAGTTTATCTACAACACAAATATATACCCATGTTGCTAAAGAAAGATTAATAAAATTTCATAATAAATTTCACCCAAGAGGATAAATGATGAATAAATTACTAGTAGCGTTAACTTTATTATTTACAATAAGTTGCACTAAATCAGATGCGACCATAGATGATGCAAGAAAATCTTTAGAAGAGCAATATCCAAATATCCAAATATCAAGTCTTGCTAGAATAGATCAAGACTTCTTTGAAGTAAAAGTTGGTGAAGAGATATACTATTTAACATTAGACCTTAAGCATCTAATCGCAGGAAATATAATAGAGATGTCTACAGGTAACAATATTACTGAAAACAGTTATAAGAAGACTAGGTTAGATTACTTATCACAGATAAGTGATGATGATGTTATTATGTATGCTTCCGCTAATAGCAAACACACCTTAACAATATTTAGTGATACTTCATGTCCATATTGTCAAAAACTCCATAATGAGATTAATAATTTAGTATCAAACGACATAAGTGTTAAATATGTACTTTTTTCACGAAATGGAAACGATAGTGATGCTTATAATGATATGGTTTCAGTATGGTGTTCTAAAGACAAAAAAAAATCACTAGATGAATTATTCGATGGTTCATTTATAGAGTCTAAAACTTGTGATAATCCTATAGATAATAATTATACAAAAGCAATGAATTTAAAAGTCAACGGAACCCCAATGATATTCTTTGGTGATGGTAGTGTGATACCAGGTTACGTCTCATCTGATAAAATAATTGAAGCATTAAAGTCTAAGAATTAGATATATATGATCTATATCGCTCTTCTTCTGATTTAAGAAAATCCTCAATCTCATTTATATATTGACTCTCATCATTATATTTCTCATTGCCTTTGATTTTTTCAAGCTCTTCTTTGGCTTTATCTAATGTGCACCATCTCACTTTATCTTCCTCGCAAAAAACTTTATCTGCAATAAAACTTTTTCTTGCTTCTAAGTCATTTTCTGAAAAAACACTTGGAGATTCAGCAAAGAGAATCCTATAGCATATCTCTCTCAATCTTCTATCTTTGAATTCTTTAGAAATATTATATTTCTCATCCGGACTTATACAGTTTTTAAAGACATTTATTTTCTGCTTATCTTCTGCGCTATAGAACTCACCATTATAAATTTGTTCTTCTAGAAAATCTGAAGGTAATCTTGTTACCTGGAAATCCTCATATCTTTCAACTAATGCATGATTAAGTTTGTTAATAAAGGCTTCATTGGTTTTAATCATGTCAGATTTCTCTTTAAATATTTCATAATCTGACTCACTAAATATATCATATGAGCTTAAAAAGCTGGCACTTAAGATTATGGGAGATTTATTTGACTGATATAATCTTATAATTTTCTGTTTACTTTCAATTAAAGAAATCATACCAGATACACTTGAGTCTGAATATTTTTGAGGATCATTATCTAAATCAAAAAATGCAAGTTCTTTTGGATTATTTGGATTTGCAGTCAATAAGGATATTGGTTTGAATGTTAAATTAGCAGCAGAGTGTTCAGAAGCGGAGAAAAAATAATCATCTGTCATTAAATACTCCATCAAACTTTTATGGCTATGAATCTTCATGCATTCATCCCAGTACTCAGGCGCCTTATCTTTTATTATTTTTGCTACACCCATTGTCGCATATACATCGCTTAATGCATCATGCGCACTAAGATGTTCTACATTATTGTTTTTTGCAATATTTTCAAGCTTGTATGATGGCCTGCCTTTATCATTAAGCGGAATATTTAACACACTTTTATCTAGAGAAGATAACCCTAATACTATTTTAAATAAATCTGTTCTTGAATTGTTGTTCGTATTAGTAAGGTATGGGTCATATAGAGATTGAAAGAAGCTACTTCTTAGTATTTCTTCGTCAAATCTTATACTATTATAGCCAATGAATGTCGCTGGTCCCCATGATGTAAATTTTTGATGTATAAAATCCATCATGGTATAAAAAGACTGCTCATCTTTTAATAGTTTTATAGGTACTTTCTGTACAAGTAGCGCAGATGGATTGGGTATTACACCATCTTTGAGTTTACATCTAACGTTAATTGGCTCATCAATAACATTAAAGTTTTCATCAACAGCTATAGCTGCTATTTGAATAGGTTGGCTGAATTTTGTATCTAAACCCGTGGTTTCAAAATCATAAAATACATA
>JAURQW010000015.1 GCA_030835925.1 Gammaproteobacteria bacterium
ATGTATTCAACAAATAATTAAATTGTCTTAATTTTATGCCACCAAATATGCCACCATTTGCTGTAAAAACAGCCCTAAATATTGTTATGATTAAGATATGGGTAAAGATAAAAAAAGGAAAGAGACCGTTATGGCGAAACATCACCAGAAAATGTATTGTCATATTTGCAGAAATAACAAATACTAAAGATTAATAAAAGTATATGATTTAATTTTAAGGAGATATAAATGGATAGAATCGTTAATGGATATGGTGCTAAAAAAGCTAATTCAAAATTGTTACCTCAAAGTTATGAAATAAAGAAAATAGCTCCTAAAGAGGTAGTTGTTGAAATAAGTCACTGCGGAATTTGTTATAGCGATATACATCTAATAGATAATGACTGGGGTATCTCAAATTATCCATTTATTCCAGGTCATGAAATTGTTGGTTGTGTAACCCAAAAAGGTTCTCAGGTAAAAAATTTAAAAATAGGTCAACGTGTTGGGATCGGATGGTTTTCCAAAGTATGTGAAAAATGTACATACTGTAAAACTGATAGAGATAATATGTGCGCATCTCCTGAGATGACAGCTGTTGGTCGCAATGGTGGATTTGCAGACTATATTAAGGCTGATAAAAGTGTCGTATATCCTATACCTGAAAAGTTAAAATCGGAACATGCAGCCCCATTAATGTGTGCTGGATGGACTGTACATGGTGCTTACAGAGGTTACAAGGTTAAGCCAAAGGACCGTGTTGCTGTGATAGGAATAGGTGGCTTGGGTCATCTGGCAATTCAATATGGCAAAGCCATGGGTTATCATGTTACAGCAGTAACATCATCGTCAAGTAAGAAAACTGAGGCTAAAAAGTTTGGAGCAAATGTTGTAGTAGATTATAAAAATCTTTCTAAATTAAAAAATAAATTTGATTTTATACTTGTGACTGCTCACGCAGACCTTGACTGGACTAGTCTCGCTAATACCCTAGATGTAGATGGAAATATTTGTTTTGTCGGCATACCACCAAGCCTAATTAGCATTCATGCATTTAGTTTGATCATGAAAAGAATCAAGATATCTGGTAACCCAGGTGGTAGCAGAAAAATGATGAAAGAAATGTTGAAAATTGCTGCTGAAAAAAATATCAAACCTATAGTAGAGCAATTTAAATTTTCTGATGTTAATAAAGCCATAAAGAAAGTTAAGGAGAATAAAATTAGATATCGTGCAGTTTTATCAAGATCGATATAAGAAAAGACTTAATTTTATATCCTCTACTCGCTTTGCTCTATCTTCAGGAAAGTCTACTTCTTCATTACATCTAAAAGTTGATAATCACCATTAACTCTTAGAATAATATCAATACCAGATGGGCTATTATTTCTCCAGTACCAACCATGCGTGCCATCAAATGATGCGATTAATTCACCGCTTGATTTACTTTCAGTACTTTTCTTGAAACTCTTGAAATAGCCTGTTTTTTCACCTGTTGGCTCACCATGAAAATCATAAAATAACTCTATTCCATTGGTTTCCCATAAGTATTCAAGCTTAGAACCCTTGGCAAGCAATAATTTATATTCTTTATTACCTCTCGCTGGAATAGTTAACGTAATAACATCTTTCCAGTCAGCACCTGCGGTGGTTTCAGTTTCTTGTATTGCTTGTACAGATTTTTCATTGCTGGAAAATTCTTCGGCATTAGCAATATGTCCATACCCATGCATTTGCATTAAGAAAAGATAACCGCCTACAATAATTAAAAAACTATTTGCAGCTAAAGTGAAACTCTTAAAAGATTTCCTTTTTCGAAAGGCAGTAATAAGAAGCAGCATGACAGCCAATGCAGAGACTTGACCAAGTTCAATACCAACATTAAATGAAATGATATTCATCAGCAAGCTATCTTCACTTAAAGGAAGATCTTGTAGTCGTGTTGAAAGTCCAAGTCCATGTATTAAGCCGAAACCAAATATCATAGCCAGCATATTAGGTGCTTGAATATTTAGATATTTTTCAAACCCTTTTAAGTTGGCAAAGGCGATATAACAAACACTCAAAGCAATCACTGCATCAATCAAAAAATAATTAACTTGAATGGCATTAAAAGTTGCATAGATAAGGGTAATACTGTGGCCCAATGTAAATGCCGTAATATACTTAACAATATCTTTGAACTTTGTTAGGAAAAAGATAATGCCAAATATAAAAGCTAAGTGGTCATAACCCGATAGCATATGAGTAGCACCAATCCATATATAGCCTAGATTTCCTCCCTCAATAATAATTTTCTTTTCAGCCTCTGACATGCCGTGCCCAAAAACTTGACTTGTCACAAGCATGGTTAGTAACACAAGTAGTCCTCGTGAATCTTTAAATATAGAGAACATAAAATACCTCGATAAATAGATTTCGTTTAACTGATAAAAATCATGGAATACTCAGTATATCAAATTGAAGATATCATGCCATTTATCTTTTCTTCTTTTTAAGATGTAAACTGGATTATTTTTACTCATATCTCATAGTGATTATTTATACATATTTCAGTTTATTTTTATATTTAAGACTTTTTTCAATATACTCAATAAGCATTGATGCTATATCTTTTTGGCTAATAGCTTCTATACCTTCAAGTCCTGGCGAAGAATTAACTTCCAATACTAATGGTCCTCGTGATGAATTTATTATATCAATACCTGCTACATCTAAACCAAGAGCTTTGCATGCTTTTATAGCTATAGATCTTGCCTCTCTCGTTATTGATATCTTTGTAGCTTTACCACCAAGATGAAGATTAGCTCTAAACTCACCCTCTGCAGCTGACCTTTTTATAGACGAGATGACTTTTCCATTAAGAACGAAACATCTTATATCCTCACCATCAGCCTCTTTAATAAATTCCTGTACTAACAAATTTGCTTTTAATACTTTAAATCCATTAATAACAGATTCTGCAGCTTTTTTTGTTTCTGCTAAGACAACTCCTCTGCCTTGGGCACCCTGCAGTAACTTAATCACTAATGGGGAACCTCCAATCATCTCGATTAAATCATTAGTTTCAACAGGTGAATTTGCAAACCCTGAAACAGGGACTTCAATTCCTTGTTCTTGCAAACATTGCAATGAATATAATTTATCTCTCGAGTTCCTTATGGCATCTGATTTATTTACTGTAAATATATTCATAGTCTCAAAGTGTTTAACTAATGAACATCCATAAAATGTTTGGCTTGGCCTTATTCTTGGTATTATTGCGTCTATATCATTTAAAATTTTTCCACCCCTATAATGAACTTCTGATAAATTATTATCTAATTTCATATAGCATTGTTTAATATTAAGAAATGACATCTTATGTCCACGATTTTCACCTGCCTCAATTATCCTACGATTACTATATAAAGCTGGATTACTAGCAAGCAGGGCTATATGTAATCCAGTTTTTCTCATAGTATTTTTCTTATATAATTTATTAATTTTTAAAATTGTTTTATCACCAAAGAGCAGACTAGAATTAGGGTCAATCAGTATCTCCGGACTAATTGCTTCCTTGCCAATAAGCATTTTATAACCCATAGATCTTCTGTTAGATAATGTTAGCTCTATTTCCCAAGATCGTTTCTCAATTTTAATAGTAGTTGAAATGACATACCTAAGCTGCTTGTCTCCAAACGAACTTTTAATAAGCCTTTTATCCTTAATGGGGGCGACACATTTCACGCATGTACTAGTATTATCTATTGGATATACATCAAAAGAAATATAAGGTATTCCGTCTTGTTCAAATGGGTTTATGTTAACAGCATGTATAGAAGAAGTTTTAGCACCAGTATCTATTTTAGCTTTAACAGCAGGAATCTTAAGCTGAGGCAAATCGCACCATTCTTCTGAGCCTAGTATAAATTTCTTAGTTATCATGTCTAATTTAAAAGTTACTCACTTATAGGAAGTATTTTAATTACTATTTATTTATGAGTTTGAGAAGCTCAGTGATTTTGACATTAACCCCATCTTCATTTTTTAATGCATTTTTAATACAAGATTCGATATGTCTTTGTAAAATTTTCGCTTCTACAGTTACTAGGGCACCTTTTGCCGCTTTAATCTGAGTAAGCACATCAACACAGTATTTACCACTGTCTACCATCTTAATAATACCTCGAATTTGACCTTCAATTCTTTTTAAAGATGCAGTTTGAGATTTATGCGAAGGATGTTTATTCATGTTATAAGTATAACGGTAAAATGTAAGTAAATAAACTTGCAAGTATGAATATTGTTAAAGAAACATTATACAAGGTCATCGACCTTTTCCTAGTTGTAATACATGCTTCTCGTAAAGCTGGATCAATAGGACAAGGTTGAAGCTGAGCTTTTTTGATTAAAAAACCAGCAAGCACTAATATAACTAATGTAAATAATGATATATATATTTTATATTTTGAAATAACAATTAGCTGAGGAAAGACACTAACAATCGAAACAAAAGTTGCACCAGCACCAAGCGCAACAAACAGAGCTGGCAAAGCACAACATATCAATGTCGATGATGATGCCAGAAGCGTAAAGAGCCCGATGTTTGATGTTTTTTCCCTAGTTTTCATAAGTTATATTTTTTTTATTATATATCCAGTTGCATTTTGTCCATTAGATAAAAATATATTTTTTATCTCTTCAAAATCAACTTTCTTAGAGGATACATATGCTATGAGAACTTTACCAAGTTCTAGGCTCACCCTAACTTTTTTAACAGCATCATCTGTGTATAATACTTTTTCTATCCCTCTTGCACAAAAATCACAGACCATCCCGTTTACATCAACAATGACAATTTGTACATTCGCAAGATCAGATATAAATTCACTAAACATCTTTTCTGGGAATGCTATGTCTGAACCATTTGCGCTTTCACTGGCGCTATGGTTATGACTTTCATGGTTATGACTTTCATGGTTATGAGAACCATGGCCACCTGATTTCTCCATTGCAGATACAGAGCTTACTGTAAACACCATAAACATTACTAATATTTTATACATATTTCTCTCCTATATTTAATACCTAATTATAAAATGAACATCCCAATGAGAGTTCTTAGAGCCAACCTCTATTAAATAATCTCCTTGGAATAATTTTATGAATGGATATATTTCCCAATCATTGTTAATTGTGTTCTTTTTAGCTTTTAACATAACCCATGTATGAATATCATTATACTCGCCTAAATATGGTGCTAATCCGAGCTGAAACTCATTTTCTGTATAATTTTTTTCTTTTGTATGTTTATTAATGACTGAAAATGATGAGAATATTCTTCTAGTTTCCCAGTCTCCATGTATGCCATAAGAAAAGTCTTGATTAGTTTTAGTGGATATCCCACCGGTTAAGTAAATATTTCTCTGAGAAATTTTAGTATTATGCCTGTCCAGTAAATATGTTGATCTTAAATTAATAAAGTGATTATTGAAATATTTATCATTTACATACTCAGCCCCAATTGAATATTTATATGTTGGAGAATAATGGAACAGATAAGAAGACATCATGGAGTTCGTCCTATACATGATAGTAGAACCACCAGCCCAAGATACGGGTCTTGACTCAGCCAAATCACTCAGCATAAATAGTGTTATTGCAAATATTAGATGTTTAAATATACCCATATGGGGTATATTAACATTAAATTGAATTAGTTCAATAGAAATTAATTATTATTTAAGAAATATCGTTGAAATATTTGCATGTATTTTACTCTACTAGCTTAAGTCCGTCTTCAGGAATGTCCTTTATCAACCTTAAAATCTAAATATCAATCCAAATGAAATTGTATTTTCTGTATAATTTGACGAGGCCAAATTAGATTTAGAATCAGTATATTCATAAGTAAATTCTGAAACAGCAGTATCAGTGATCATATATTCATTAGTAAAATAAAGCGTTTTATTCCTATCTCTTCTTTTTTCCGAAATAGATATTGTTGTTTTTAAGTAATCTTTATCATAATACTTCAGTCCCATGATAATCTTAGATTGCGTAGATAACTCATGATGTCTTGAAATATTTAATTGATTTGCATCATAATCATATTGTTCATTTTTAGTATCCTCATTTTCAAACTTATAACCAATCAAATAAAAACCTTTATCATCAAAAAGAAATAAATTAAAGCCAATCGCATTAGTTTGAGAGTCCCTACCCGAGTCTGTAAAAAACTTTTTATTCATATAATTATAGTATGAAGACATATACGTATCAGAAGACAACTCAAGTCCTAAGGTAGGTGTAATGGTGTGCAAATTAAGAAATTTACTACCAGCAAGTCGTGTATCTGAGAAACCATATAATATATTAATAGATTTATCTAATATATTAAAATCTCTAGAAAAAAATATATTATGTGATTTTAGATTGAAATCAGTCAGATCATCATAAGTAGATTGCGAGTATGAGTAAGAAAAGACAAGAGGGTTTTCTCTATCAAAAAGTTCTTTCTCATAGGTAAAATCTAATACAGTCGCTACATCAGAAATACCAGAAAAATTATCAGTACTTTGAGTTGATACATTATCGTTCCACTCTAATCCAATCTTAATAGAAGCATCAGCTCTTGCCTCAAATGAGGCTAACAAGAATGAACTGACAATAGTTAAGATTAATAATAATTTCATATATGCTCCAAAAAAAATTAAAAGAAGTAGGTACTCTTAAATGAGCACCTACCTTAAACCTAGTCTTTACGACTTTCCTTTACTAGCCTCTTTAGCTGCTTTTTTAGCTGCTTTTGCTGCTTCTTTGCTTGCTTTTTTGGCAACCTTTGCTGCTTCTTTGCTTGCTTTTTTGGCAACCTTTGCTGCTTCTTTGCTTGCTTTTTTGGCAACCTTTACTGCTTCTTTGCTTGCTTTTTTGGCAACCTTTGCTGCTTCTTTGCTTGCTTTTTTGGCTGCTTTAGCTAAAAACTTAGCTTTTTCGCTGGCAGCTTTGTTGGTAAACTTCTGTGCTTTCACTAAAAATTTAGCATTATCGATTTCACCTGCTTTATTCGTAAATAACTCCGCTTTGTTAAGGAACTTCGCTTCTTGCTCAAAAGCTTTGGTAAATTGATTGATCGCATTTTTTTGATAATTCCCCTCTACAGCAACAAGAAGGTCTGAGGCATCCATTTGGATAACCAACCCTTTCTTATCAGTATCGTTTAGAAACTTATTAAAAGCATCAAGTTGTTCATCGGATAGCTGTGCAACTAATTGTTTTATTTGCTCACTTTCTGTTGAATACTTATTATTTGCTAAGTCAACTTCATTATAAAGAGAATTTAGCTCATTAGATGCATTAGTTAATAATGTCTCTGCTGCTGAGAGATTAGCTGTTTCAGCATTTAAACCAGCTTCGCTTATCTCCAATTTAGACTGAGCATCAGTCAATTCATTTTGAATAGATACTAAGACGCTATCTTGCTCAGTAATTTGAGATTGGATAGATTCTAGACTATCAATCAGATTAGATTCAGTAGATTGTAAATCTGCTAAGCTGTTCTCCAATTGATTAATTTCTAATTGCAATAAGTTTTTCTGATCTTCGGTTAAACTTACTGATTGAAGATTATTTTCAGTTATGTTTATTGCTGCTTGAGTAGCTGAAATTGCTTCCTGACTAGATGTTATATCTGAACTAATTGTAGTATAACTATCGGACAGTGTGTTCAGAGAGGTAACTGCCTCATCATACTCATTATTAATACTATTAAATATAGACTGGTCAGTTGTATATGCATCAAGTGTTGAATCATAATTGACTTTTACTCCATCATAATTTGATGTTGCGCTGTCCACATTGATTTGTGACTCTATGATAGGAGCCTCTAAAGAGGTTAGTGTCTCATTGAGCTCTACTTGATCATCTAAAAGAATTATTTCTTCAAAAGAAGCTGCATTAGCTTTAAGTGTAAAAACACTCAAAGTTAAGGCAAACAGTCCTACTATTAATATTTTGTTATGTATTATCATCACTTTTATCTCCTCTAGCTATAAGGCTAGATAATAACCCTGCTAAATAACAGGCTATATATGATTTTATACCCCTAATGGGTATATGTCAAGCCTTAATTAAAGAAGAAAGTGTGTGGTTAGAGTAAAATTTGAATCAAATTTTTAATCAAAATACTTAAAATTTATATTTTGTGTTAATCACAATCCAGTTCAGATCTCTATCATGAGCTTTCATTTTACTGCGATAATTGATATCTACTTTCAAAGCATTAAAGAAAGTTTTAGTGACGCCAAATCTAAGATAGTCAAATGATTGTCCAGATCCTACTGGGGTTCCTTCATTTATATCTTCTCCAACACCTAGCTCACCAAATAAACTATAATTTTCCATTTTAATCTTTTTACCGATTTTGACATGATGGGAGGTTTTATAATAACTTGAGTCAGAAAACCATAATTCTTGTCTTGTTGCAATGTAATTTTCAGCAAAAAGGTTAGATGATAGTAATAATGATATTATTACAAAATTAATTACTTTATGCATAGTAGATCTCCTAGATTTATAGATTTTTTCTGATATTTTTTAATTTGAATACATGGATATTATTCTTTACTCATCTTCCATAAGCTTGCATTACTATTTGAATTTATTAGAAATAATTCTCCTTTACTATTAGTCTCTATATCCCTAATTCTTCCGATGAGATCTTCAAATATAATATCCTGACTCAAAACTTCATTATTTTTAAAATTAAGTTTATATAATGTTTTATATTTTAACGATGTGACAAACACATCGCCTACCCATTCCGGGTAAAGGTCTCCGTTATATATCAAAATATTACTTGGCGCAATCGAAGGTGTCCAAGTCCATAATGGTTTTGTAAAGTTAGCTTTCCAGGCGCTCCCGTCTCCTATTTTAGTACCTATGTAATTAGTTCCACCCCAACCAATAGTTTTCCAACCATAATTACCACCAAATTCTACTCTACCAAAAAAATCTCCACCTTTAGCACCATGATTAGAAATGTAGACTTCATCGTCAAAAGGAGATAAATACATTCCTTGTGGATTTCTAATTCCAATCTGAATCACCTCTGGAAGCCATTTAGGTTTGATTGTAAATCTCGGATTATCTTGTGGTATCGAACCATCCAAATGAATTCTAATAATACTACCCGGATGATTAGTTATATCTTGAGCAATCATTCCTTTTCCACGCTCGCCTATAGATGCATATAAATAATTATCTTTTATTACAATACGTGAACCAAAATGATAACCACTACTGATAGGTGATTCAGCTCTAAATATATTTTCAAAAATAATTTTCTGCTCATTATATAAACCTCTTGCTATTGAAGTAGAAGATTTACCCTGTTCTCTGTCTTCAGAGTAACTGACATAAACATAACCATCATTGTAAAGAATATCTAGCAATCCCCCTTGCCCATAATAAAAAAAGTCTAACTCATGATCGATCGAGTGTTTCTCTCCAGTTTTCATATTAATGCGTATGATTTCTCCGGTCTTTTCAGTAATGAGTAAATTATCATCATTGATAAAGGTCATGCCCCATGGTTCACTTAAGTTGGGAGTAATTTCCGAAAGTTTGATCCCATTAGTCGACAGTATTGTTTCAGAAAATCCTAAAGATGGTAATGACAAGCTTAGGATAAATATTAAAATATAATTTTTGATCATTTGCATAGTTATCTACTTTCCATCGATTTTTACCACAATCATAACAAGAAAGTATATGGCTATAGTGTCTTTTAATCAAATTATGATTGAATGTTATGTTGAGTTAATAATTTATTAATTATTGTTCTTATATAAATATGTGGTAAGTTTTTTTTATCAATATTCATAGCTTTAATTTTTAATCTACCTAAGTTTTTTTTATGCTCAGCTTGCGATTGATTAATTAAATCGAAAATTTTAATTTCTAACTCTTCATAATTATTATATTTATATCTTATCGGAGTATTAAAATCGAAACATACATTATCTTCGGTACTATCTATGCACATAGATTTAGTATCAATACAAAGAGATTCTAAAAGCAAGGTAGAGGCAAAAGACAGCGTGACATCACTTTCTTGTGCTGCCATATAACTCTCAAAACCTTGTGCTTGTTGAGTATATAAAGGTTTTGAAAATGATACATCACTACCAAATAAGTTCTCAAAATATTTACGTTCGCTTTCTCTATTGCTGCGTAATGCAATAATAAGACTAGGTTTATTTATCTTATAAAATTTAGCAATTGCATTATCTACAATTTTAGATTTATCTTTCCACCATTTGTCACTTATACCGTCATCAGTATGATCAGACAAGAAACAGATATCAAATTTTTTATTATATTGATTAAATTTCTCTAAAAATATACCTAATTTCAAAGACCCTATAGGATGCGGTTTACTTAGTTTCCAACCATATGAGCGTTGTTTTTTAACGTCATCTTCGCCAAAGGAAAAATAATAATCATGATTTACTTTAAAGTGCATCTGATTCTTTTGATATAATTCTCTTGTTCCATTTTGAATTGCTAAAAAATTAATATTTTTTAGTATCTCTGAAAGTTTGTGATACAAAATATTGTTATCATTAATTGTTAGAATTATTTTAGGATTATGAAATTTAATTTGAGTGGCCAAATATATTATATATATATCCCTGAAAAAACTTCTTAAGCTCAAAGGATATATGGATAGATTTGAGATAAATTTAACAATAAAGTGTATGTTTATATATATTATGAATTTTTTGTAATCAAAGACCGAGTAGTTAATTTTATTATCAACAATATAGTTTTCAATTAAATCAATATTATCTGTATCAAATACAATAAGTTTGCACTGTTTTGGTTTTTTAAATTTAATACTAAAAGTAAGTGAAAGTATCCTCTTTAACAATGACATATTTAATCATCCAATAATTATATTTTTTTTATTGGAATAGTTTTGGTATCAGAATTAGCATCTCCAAAAACATGCATAGAACTATTGCTCATACCTACAACTCTATCAGGATTTGTTTGATACAATAGAACGGAGTCATCTTTGACAGTTTGATCACACATGGAACAAATCAGTCCAGAAAAATCATCGTTTCTATGTTTATCTTGAATTCTTTTTGTTTCATCACTATCAAGTATTTCTGTTATGGTTTGGGTTTTGATGCTTCCAACCGTCAATATTTTATTATAATCAAAACAACATACATGTGCGTCGCCATTCACAGCAATATTTAAAGGACCATCTAATGGTCTTCCGCATGTTTTTTGTTTTTGTCCTGATATATCTCTATATTTTCGCCCATCAACATAATTATGTGGTTTCCATGCATAGACTTCATCAACTTTTGGTTCCCAAAAATTTATCCAATCTTCGTATTGGTGTTTATTCTCATCCATGACAATGTAATTTGCTATTACATAAACTGATGATTTATTTTTATTCTGATAATCTTGAAAAGCCAATATATTACCAATAGCTTTATCATAATTTAGGCCTCCCATTACTTCCTCATAAACTTTTTTATCCATACCATAAATACTTAGTTTGAGCGTATCTATATATTTTGCAACATCCTCAAATTTTTTCTTTGTCATGGCTATACCAGTAGTACTAACATAAACATGAAAATCAGGATTAATTTTTTTAGCATACTTTATTTTTTCAAAAAGTTTAGGATCTAAAAAGACATCACCATATCCACATAGGTCTAATACTTTGATTTTATGGAGTAATGCATCATCGATAGTCTTCTTCCAAACATCATATTCCATAGTTTCTATTTTTCTGGTTTGTTTTTCACGTGGACACATGACGCATGAAGCAGAGCACGCATTAGTAATTTCGATAGTAATTTCACTATTCTTAAAGTAGCTCATATTAATAAAACTATATATTAAATATTCAATAGAAACAAGGGCACAGATAATTACAATTACTTGTTGTATATGTAGTTTTTATGCTAAATAAACATGCTTAGTTGCCAATATATCTTAATCATAATAAAAAGTGTGTAGCCAGAGTATTCTTTAATTAAATTAACTTACTATAATATTGTTAGATTCTACTATTATCAGTAGAATTAGGATATAGATATATTGTATCTAATAATTATTTGCCTAAAGGAATAGCGTTAAGATTATGAAGAAGGAACTTATACTCAAACAAAAAATAGATGCATTAAATAACCACCCTTTGCTTGTCCAGAATGATGTTTTCACAGAAGACAATTTAAAAATATTTATGGAGCACCATGTCTTTGCGGTTTGGGATTTTATGTGTATTGTAAAAAAGTTACAGGGGATAATTTGCCCATCATCAACGCCCTGGTATCCAAATAACTTCTCTAACAATGGTATAGCAAGATTAATAAATGAAATAGTTATGTTTGAAGAATCGGATGAAATCTCTGATGGTGTTTTTATATCACATTTTGAATTATATTTATCTAGTATGAAAAATATTAATGCAAAAACAGATAAAATAGAAGCTATAGTGGATGATGTTTCAAAAAATAAACCTAAAAGTTTTGATAAATATAATTTAGAGCCCGAATGCTTTAGTTTTTTAGAGGGAAATAATAAATTATTGAATACAAATCAACTTCATATTATATCTGCATTATTCACATATGGTAGAGAAACAACTCTTCCTGGAATGTTTCAGAAACTATTACTAAGAATTGGTGAGTCTTCAAAGTATGATCGTCTAAAACTATATTTAAAAAGACATATTGATGTAGATTCAAATAGACATGGGCCATTATCATTAATACTATTCAATAAATCCTGTGAAAATAATGATTTAAAATATAGTCAAGCTATGGATGCAGCAATTAAGAGTATAGAAATTCGGTATGATTTATGGACAGGTATCCATAAAAAAATAAATTCTATAAATAACTAAAATACTTAAAATATATATAGTAATTAAATACTAAGATGATTGTAATATTGTTAATGCTTCATCCATTGTTTTTTTAGCATCTCCAAAAAGCATTCTTGTATTTTCTTTGAAAAATAATGGATTTTGGACTCCTGCATAACCGGTAGCCATTCCTCGTTTTAGCACCACAGAAGTTTTTCCTTTCCAACACTCTAATACTGGCATACCTGCTATTGGACTTTCAGGATCATCTAAAGCAGAAGGGTTTACAATATCATTAGCACCAATAATGATTGAGACATCTACATTTTTAAAGTCATCATTGATTTCATCCATTTCATAAACAATATCATATGGTACTTTCGCTTCTGCCAAGAGTACATTCATATGGCCGGGCATTCTTCCAGCAACAGGATGAATAGCAAAACTAACATCAATGTTTTTATCCTTAAGCATCTTAGCAATTTCGTTTACAGTATGCTGTGCTTGACTTACGGCCATTCCATAACCAGGAATAATCATAATTTTCTTTGCCGATAATAATAATTCACTTAATTCTTGAGACTCAATTTCAATTATCTCTCCTTGATCTTCAACCGCGGTTGAGGTTGATTTTGTATCTGTACCAAAACCACCAGCAATAACAGAAATAAAACTTCGGTTCATAGCTTTGCACATAATATAACTTAGTATAGCTCCACTACTTCCAACGAGTGCCCCTACAACAATTAGTAAATCATTGTTAAGCATAAAACCAGTGGCTGATGCAGCCCAACCAGAATATGAATTCAACATTGATACAACTACTGGCATATCTGCTCCACCTATTGCTAAAACTAAATGCATACCAAATAAAAATGCAAGCCCCGTCATAATAATTAGAGGGATAATGGCGTCATTAGTTGAATTAGCCGTTGTAAAAATATAACCATAAAATATTACTATTAAAATTATTCCAAGATTAAGCAAGTGCCTAGACGGCAAGATAAGTGGGTTTCCACCAATTTTCCCACTAAGTTTTCCAAATGCAATAATTGATCCTGAAAATGTAATAACCCCAATAAATATTCCAATATATAGTTCGATGCTATGGATGAGCTTTTCAGTTCCTTTTAAAATTAACGTTTCATCTAAAAAATTTACATAGCCAACTAATACTGCAGCTAATCCTACTAAGCTATGCAATATCGCTACTAACTCAGGCATTTCTGTCATTTGGACATTTTTGGCCAAATAAATACCAATATAACCACCAATAATCATTAGAATGAATATTAATAAAAAGTTTTCTGTAACAAGTGGGCTCAGCAGTGTTGCAACTATTGCAATTGACATGCCAAGAATGCCATACATATTTCCTTTTCTCGCTGATTCTTGATTACTTAGACCACCAAGAGTTAATATGAATAAAATTGTAGCTCCTATGTATAATGCCCTTGCAAGTTCAATACTTATTTCAAAATTCATAAAATTACTTCCTAAACATATCCAACATTCTTTTCGTGACCGCAAAGCCACCAACAATATTTATACTAGCAATCAAGATTGCTAGTGATGACATAATCACTAACAAAGGGTTATCAGATGATACCTGTATCAAGGCACCAATGATTATAATACTACTAACAGCATTGGTAACTGACATTAGTGGCGTATGCAATGATGCCGTAACATTCCAAACAACCATATATCCAATAAAACATGATAGAACAAATACTGTAAAATGCGCCATAAATGAGGCGGGTGCAGATGAACCAACACCTACGAGTAAAAGTAACGATATTAAAAAAGGTATGACTGGAAATACTTGCTTAGGAGTATCTTTTTTTTCAGGAATAAGAGTTTTTGGCTCGCTCTTAGTGATAGTTTGTGCTTTAGGAGACTCTATCTTTGGTGGTGGATAGGTAATCTTTCCATTTCTAATTATTGTCATTCCTCTTATAACTTCATCTTCCATATTAATTTGTGCCATACCATCTTTGTTTGGTGTTAAGTCATGTATGACATGATAAAGATTCGTTGCATATAATTTACTAGACTGTGAGGCTAGACGTGAAGGTAAATCTGTATAACCAATAATAGTGACTCCTCCCTGAACAATACACTTATCTCTTTGTGTATAAGCGCAGTTTCCACCTTGTTGTGCTGCCAAGTCTACGATAACACTGCCTGGCTTCATAACTTCAATCATGTCTTCTGTAATTAATTTAGGAGCTTCTTTACCCGGAATCAAGGCTGTTGTAATAATTATATCTACATCTTTACATTGCGATTTAAATAACTCATGTTCTGCTTTAAGAAAATCCTTACTCATTTCTTTAGCATATCCTCCAGAGCCAGAACCATCTTCATTAATATCGATTGTTAAAAATTCTGCATTGAGGCTTTCAACTTGCTCTTTTACTTCCGGTCTTGTATCAAAAGCTCTGACAATTGCCCCTAAGCTAGCAGAGGTTCCGATTGCCGACAGACCAGCTACACCGGCTCCGATAATTAGTACTTTAGCTGGAGGTATTTTACCTGCTGCAGTTATTTGGCCACCAAAAAATCTTCCAAATTTAAATGAAGCTTCGATAACAGCTCTAGATCCAGCAACATTAGCCATTGAACTTAATGCATCCATTTTTTGCGCCCTTGATATTCTTGGTACACAATCCATTGCCAATACATTTACATTTTCTACAGCCATTTTTTTTAATTTTGATGTATGTTGTGCAGGACCAAAGAATGATACAAGAGTTTTAGAGCCAACTAGAGCAGCTGTCTCATCAGGCATGTCCTCTGATGGGGCATTTATTTTTAGTATAATGTCTGCAGATGACCAAATTTCATTCGCATCTTCAATAATGGATGCGCCAGATTCTATATATTGATCATCCGTGAAATTAGATTTTAAGCCTGCTTTACTTTGAACTAATACTAAGTACCCTAGCTTAATAAATTTAATTACTATGTCAGGTGTAATTGAAACACGATTTTCATTTTCTAAGACTTCCTTTAGAACTCCAATAATCATTTATTTTCCATAACGTTGATTGTCATAATAATTAACTGACAGTGGTCTCTGAAGTTTGATCAATAATATAAGTTTATATGATTTATATTTATTATGGAAGCTTGAACAAGAGCATATTTACCCGGCTTGGTACTTTTAATGCTATATTCTGTCCGATTAATTATCATAAATTCCTTGTCAGGCTTGTTATTACTTATTTTTTCATATCATAATAAATATTTAATATTAAATGAGGAAGTGTTAAACATGCCAGAAGAATAAAAATATATTTAACTATAATGATATCAAATGAATATTGTCCATATGCTCGAAGAGAAATCAGCAATATTGTTGCAAAAAATATTGAGGCCATAGTTATAGTTTTTAAATATTGTTTAGTCTCATATTTTTTA
This sequence comes from Gammaproteobacteria bacterium, assembly GCA_030835925.1. Lineage (GTDB taxonomy): Bacteria > Pseudomonadota > Gammaproteobacteria. The sequence continues at coordinate 16,289 of JAURQW010000015.1, forward strand.
GGAACCAACTTATCTTGATAGATTGAATAAATATAATGTCTAATCGAATGATGGAAGCAGAAATATAAAATAAATGATAATAATGGTGGCAAAATAATGAAGTTTAAAATAAGTATTAAATAGACCCATGATCTTTTAATGCCATTCGAATAAAGAGCGATAGATAATAATGAAAAATAAAGATAGTACATATAAATATTAGTATCAGCATGATTAAAATTAAGACCTATTATTTGATTAAATATATAAAAGACCTCTTGTGAGTGGAATAAAATAGGTAAAGCAATTGGCATGGAGCCAATTATTAATATCTGATAAAAGCCCATATCTTTGTATTCAATATGATTCAATTCCTCAATACCAAAATGAAAAATAGAAATCATTAGAAAAAATATTAATGCTGCTAAAGGAAAATAAATCCAGATGAATAAATAAAATAAAGACAAAGCTATATAACCCACAGTAAAATAATAAACCCAATTTATATTATTTTTAAATAATCTCTCTGCGACTGAATAATCAAAAAAGCCATGAGGTATTCCAATAATAGTTACTGTTATCAATAGTAAATAATATTGAAAATAATATGTAAAGATAGAAGGATTTATAAAAATAATACTGATAAACAACAAGCTCAAGATCATCAGTAGACCTAATTGTAGTCTGTTATATTTTTTTATTAATGAGAGATTTGATTGCATATTTAATAAAGATTACTTTTGGCATATTCATAATTATTCTAAGAATATCAAATATTGAAGGAATATCTGATAAAAATCTTATTATTACTTGATCATTATTTGAAGCAAACATATTAGAGATTATATCCTTGGCTCTTTTAGGTTCATTTTTGATAATCCTAAGTAGAATACTATCCATTTTTCTCAATATTCTAGCTTTAATCGTTAAGAGTGGATTTATGGAATCTATGTTATTTATCCTATTTACAAAGAATTCTGATTGCTTCTGAATATTTAAAAATGTATATCCTGTAGAAGCCCTTGTAGCTCCAGATCTTATACCAATTTTATGGACATTGTTTGCTAAGTCTGATGCTGGCAAGCTAGGCGTCATTGGTATCACACCATATTCTGATCTAATAAGGTTATATGCACCTATTGTATTCTTGATATAAGAATCTAGAGTACTTTCCAGTTCATCAGATGTATAGACCTTGGGTGTAAAAAACGTATATTCCACTAGATAGCTTTTATCCTTAAAGGGAATAACATAATAAAAATTAAATTCATTATCTTGTGTAAAATCCATCAACTTGGGAATGACTTCATCACTAGATGAGAGAGGGTTAATATAATAACCCAGAAATACCTGATACATAGAAGCTTCTATACTAGATGGTCTACTATCATAAACATCTTTAGCTTCATATGTAATATTATTAGATTTAATCCGAACATAGTTATCTTTAGCAACTATTCCATCAACACTAGTATCAAAAAATATTTCAATATTTTTAGATATATTAATTTTATCAAATATATATTTATCAAAGTCTCTAGAATCAATTGATTTATAATTATGTCTTTCACAATTAAGTTTTACAAAGGATGAGTTATTAATGCAGCAAATATTATTTAATGAATTATTTTCAAGTATACTAAAAGGGTGTTGATATATATCCCAATACGACCAAGTCTTTCTTATTCTATTTTCTCGACTTCCACTCTCCAGTATACAAACATTAATATTTGTATTTAAGAGTCTATAAGCAAGACTTAACCCTGAACAGCCAGCTCCAATTATTATTATGTCATATTTCTTCATTCGCAAATGGGAAACCTTTAATAGCCTTATGTAATTCAGATTTATGTTGAGTCTTCTTAAAAACAAATAAATGCGCAAATATAAATTCAAAGAAGCACAGTATTAAAATAAAAAATTTTTCATATTTTGTAGTATTTATTTTTTTAATTAAATATGTATTCTTATCTCTCTTTATTTTATTTCCAATTGCCTGATATAGCCTTAGTGCGAGAAGTATTGAGAATCTAGATCGTATTGGTATGTACTTAATTCCATAAAGAGCACTCTCATAGTATTTCTCTGATAATATCAATAGTTCATTTATACACGCAAGGACTGCTTCATCTTTTATAGAGATGTTATCTTCCGGGATCATAGATTTTGGAATATAATTTCTTCCATTAGCTAGGTCTTCACTTATGTCTCTACAGATATTTGTTAATTGCATCGCAATACCCAAATCTATTGCATGATATTTATGTTTGATATCTTTAACATTCAGAAGTTCGCACATAACTAGACCAACACAACCGGCAACTCTATAAGAGTATTGAATTAATTCATTAATATTATTATATCGAGTGAATATTCTATCAGAACCTATCCCAGTCTTTATTTGATCTATAACTTTTTCATTAAGATTTAGATGTTTGATCTTTGGTTGAAGGCTATTTAAGTTATTATCTAGTTTTAGATCTACGATATCATCATATAACCTACAAAAAGTATAAACCTCCAAGACTTTTCTCTTAATATTGTGTGGCAAAAATGCAGAAGCTAGGTAAAAAGTTTTGCTATTTTTTTTAATGAGAGATGTATTTTCAACTAATGCCATAATCTTTTAATATAAGTTTTTCTGTTGCTTTTGCTGTAGATATAACACCAGGTACACCAGCTCCTGGATGTGTGCTTGCACCTACAAAATATAAGTTATCAAATTCTGGAGCTTTATTGGAATACCTAAAGTATGCAGATTGTCTAAATATAGGTTGTATACCAAAGCCGCTACCAACATGAGTATTGAGTTCTTCTTCAAAATACTTTGGAGTAATATAAAATGAATCAACTAGATTTTTTTTAAGATCCGGCAAAGCAAACTCCTCTAATATATTAAACACAGTATCCTTAAATGAATCACCACATTTCTCCCAATCAATATTGCTTAAATTATTTGGAACTGGAGCTAACACATAAAAAGAGTCAGACTCAAACTGTTGTCCACCAATATCAGTTGATAATGGTCGATGAAGATATAAGCTTGGGTCATCTATCATTATTTTTTTATTAAATATATCTGATAATAACTCTTTATGTCGCTTATTGAAAATAATTGTATGATGTTGGACTTTATCATAAATTTTATTCGTTGAAAAATATATCACAAATAAACTCATTGAATGTTTTAAGATAGAAGGCTTGTTAGAAATTTTTGCTGGGGTTTTACATAGAACTTTTTCATAAAACATACTTGGATCTGCATTACTAACGATAAGATCAGCATTGAAACTACCATTATTTGTTTCTACCGCAGTTATTTTATTATTATTTTTAATAACTCTAACTACCTCTGTGTTTGTATGACACTCAACCCCAATTTCACTAAGAAGCTTCTCTAGAGAATTAACAATAGATCTGGTGCCTCCTTCAGCATAGTAAACTCCCCACTTCCATTCCAAGTATTGAATTAAAAGGTAAATTGACGTTGTGGTATAGGGATTACCACCTACTAGCAAGGGGTGCATGCTGAGAGCCTTAGTCAGATTTTCATTTTTCATAAATTTAGAAACCGAAGAATTCACGGATTCATAAAATTTAATTCTTAATAGTTCAGGTAGATATGGAATCATACTTCCCAAAGACTCAAAGGGTTTATCCGAAAGTTTAGTAAAAGCTGTTTTGAATATCCTTTTTGAATGTTTGAGCAAAGCAATATAACCTAGAGCATCTTCATAAGAATATTGTTTCTTTATATTGCGTATCATTGCCAATAAATTATCACCATAATCAAAATGACTTTTATCAGAAAATATAAATCTATAAAATGGACTAACTTTAATTAAATTATAATAATCTTTGCTGTCTTTTCCATGCATTTGAAATAATTCATCAATTAGGTATGGGGCAGTAATTACTGTTGGACCAGCATCATATTTAAAGCCATTGTGTATAAAAGTTCTTGCTCTACCACCAAGATCACTTTGTTTTTCTAAAAGCTTAACATTGAAGTTATGTTTTTTTAAGCGACATGCAATTGCGAGCCCACCAAAACCGGAACCTATTACAATAGCTTTTTTCATATTGTTAAAATGTAACAAGGGGCTTTTAAAGCCCCTTGTAATATATTTTTGTATTTAGGCTTTATACCAAGAATCTTGGATCGCAGCAGCCCATATAAATACACCAAATGCGATTTTGTTTACAAAGTCTGCTAAGTTATAGATAAGGTTTAAGCTTGATGCATCTACCCCACCCATTAAATATCCAAAT
>JAURQW010000016.1 GCA_030835925.1 Gammaproteobacteria bacterium
AAAATTCGGGGTGATAGGATTCGAACCTACGACCTACTGGTCCCAAACCAGCCGCGCTACCAAGCTGCGCTACACCCCGTGATATATGCATATTATACCTATAGATAAGATTAATGAAATTATTAGTTAGTCTGGATTATAATCCCAAACACTTGTTCCTTCCAAATCTTTTATGCTTATATTCATAGAAGAGAGTTTTTCACGAATTTCATCAGCTTTTTCATAATTTCCAGCAAGCCTTGCTTCAAGTCTCTCCTTAATTAGTTTCTCGACAAATTCCTTATCTATATTGTCATTTGATTTTGATTTATCCTCTAACAAAAGGTCTATGCCAATGAAATTCGTGGATGAAATCAGTTTTGCAAGATCATTATTATTCTTCTTGGCTGACTTCGCAATTGATGAAAGATATTTAATAGCCTCAGGCGTATTTAGATCATCTGAGAGAATGTCTATTATTTCAGTATTGCAATCTTGTTCTAACTCAACTTCAGGAGGAGATGATTTAGCTAAAATTATAAATTTCTTCAGAAGATTGTTCGCTTCAGTGATAGTTGAATCTGACCAGTTCAAAGGTTGTCTATAATGAGCTGATAATAGCGCCAATCTGATTGAACGTGGATCAAATCTTTTAACCAAATCATCCACCAAGATCACATTACCAATAGATTTAGACATTTTCTTTTTATTAACAAGGACAATACCATTATGAAACCAATAATTACAGTATTTGGCAGAAGACATACAGCTACCTTGCGCAATTTCATTTTCATGATGAGGAAAAATTAAATCATTACCGCCACCATGAATATCTAAAGTTGAATCACACCCAACAATATTCTTTATCATAGAGGTACACTCTATATGCCATCCAGGTCTCCCATTTCCCCAAGGGCTCGCCCAACCTGGCTGTTTATCTGAGGAAGGTTTCCATAAAATAAAATCCCTAGGTGATTTTTTATATGAAGCAATATCAATTCTTGCTCCATCAATCATTTCATCAAGAGTACGCTTAGAAAGCTCCCCATAATTTTTATACTTTTGGGTATCAAATATTACATGGCCTTCAGATATATAAGCCGAACCATTTTCTATAATCTTAGTTATTGTCTCGATTATAGCAGGCATATTATCAGTTACGCGAGGTTGGTATGTTGGATCAATCAGACCCAATGAAGACATATTTTTCTGATAAATATCTATATATTTATTACTGATTTCTTGGACTGTTTTGCCCTGTTTAAATGCAGCATCTGAAATTTTATCATCAACATCAGTTATATTTCTTATATAAATAACTTCGTCATAATTTTTCCTTAAAACTCGAAGTAATACATCAGGTATAATTGCGGCACGTGCATTTCCAATATGAGGATGACTATATACTGTAGGGCCGCAGACATACATATAAATTTTTTTATGGTTTACGGGTTCAAATATCTCTTTTTTCTTATTTATTGTATTAAATATCTTTATGGTCATGATATGATGTATCCACTATAATATTATTTGAATCAAAAACTTAAGATGATTAAAAACATATATTTTTTTGCTTTGGCCCTAATGTGTATAACTATATCATCTAGTTATGGCGACAGTATAGTGAAAAATAATACCGAGGACATTAAATTGATTAAACTAAATACGAACCAAGGAAGCATCATAATCAAACTGTTTGAGAGTGAAGCACCAGAAACAGTTAAAAACTTTATTAACTATACTCAAAATGGTAGTTATAATGGAACAATATTCCATAGGGTTATTGAAAATTTTATGATTCAGGGTGGTGGAATGCTTCCAGATATGACTCAAATTAATTCAAATGCACCAGTTGTAAATGAAGCTAATAATAATTTAAGTAACAAAAAAGGCACGATCGCAATGGCAAGAACTAGTGACCCTCATTCTGCGACGTCTCAATTTTTTATAAATTTGAAAGATAATGACTTTTTAGATAAAAAGAATGCTCCAGATGGTTGGGGTTACTGTGTGTTTGGAGAAGTTACAGAAGGAATTGATATTGTTGAAAAGATTGGCTCCGTTGCAACTGGAAATCAAGCTGGTCATGGTGATGTTCCTATTGAAACTATTGTTATCGAAAGCGTAGAAATCTTGACTGAGTAATTATGCAAACATTATTTATCTCAGATCTTCATCTTGATAATAAAAGGCCTGAAGTAATAAATTATTTTACTAACTATATCAAAAATCTAACCGATGAAATTGATTCTATATATATCCTTGGGGACTTTGTTGAGTACTGGGTCGGAGATGATGATCCAGCTATAGGACTAAAGGAACTTTTTAAAGAGGTAAAGAATAAATCTAAGATTTATAATATCTATTTAATGCATGGTAATAGAGATTTTATGTTATCAAAAGAGTTTTGCCAAAATCTAGGGATTAAACTTCTTCCAGACCCCAGTGTTATTAACTTGTATGGTAAACAAATCTTAATAATGCATGGTGATACATTATGTATAGATGATATCGCATATCAAGAGTTTAGGAAATTGGTTAGATCGCAATCATGGCAAGATGAAGTATTGAAGAAACCACTCAATGAAAGGATAAAGCTAGCAGAAGAACTCAGAAAAAAAAGTCTCAAAGAAACAGAGTCTAAAAGAGAAATCATAATGGATGTAAATCAAAAAGAAGTAGATAAATATTTTTTGAAATATAATGTTGATCTAATGATTCACGGTCATACCCATAGACCTAATATACATATAACATCATTAAATGGCTCTAAAGTAAAAAGAATTGTACTTGGGGACTGGTATAATAGTAGCTTTATCCTCAAATATCAGAAAGATAAAGTATTGATTGAAAAAAATAGTTTTTGTTAATCAAGCATCTCATAACTTTTTATATTTTTATTGCCCAAACTTTCTTTAATTATCTCTTTAGAGATAAACCTAAAATTCTTAATATCAATTATCTCCTCAAAGTTTCTAGATAATAGATTTTCTAGATCTTTTCCTGATACTATGGTTCTAGGATCAGTATTAGAATCTAATTCCTTAAAACCCTCGCCAAATCTGTAATAATATTTAGCTTTAATATCAATAGCATAATTGTTCTGATATGCGAGGTTGATCTCATAACCTATCTCTTTTAAAAATAAATATTCAAATCTAAGTAGATACATATAAAGATTATGGCTAACAGAATTTGTCATGAAAATTAGTTGGTCCTTATAAAGCTGAAATAATAGCGGGAGAGGTTCATTCTTAGGGATAAACTTATAAATTAGTTCATTAAAATATAAACCAGCTAACATGTATTTTTTGCTTATTTCAGTATAAGAATCTAATACTTCATGTTTTGTTAATAATGGTAATTTTGCTTTTGTAAAAGATAATTGTATTTCTTTAAATGGTTGCATGGAGTACCCATCTTTTTTCTTTTTAATGCCTTTAGCAATTATAGAAATCAATCCATTAGAGTCTGTTAGAATATCATAAATCATGCTTGTTTCGCTGAAGTGTCTAGAGTGTATAATAAAAGAATTTACTAAAATGTTTTTCAATCTATATATCCTATCTTCTTCAACAATGAATAATTATTTTTCCAATTATCTTTAACCAAAACATTAAGAGAGATAAAGAATTTACTATTATAGTTTTTTTCTAATATCAACCTTGATTCCATTCCAATTCTTTTAATCATAGAGCCAGATTTTCCTATTATAATTTTCTTCTGATTTTCTTTAGATGTGAAGATAGTGGCATATAGGGAGATCAACTTTCTTTTTTCTTCAGACTTATCAATTAATACTGCAGTGTCATAAGGTAATTCATTATGCGTCAGATTAACAATTACACCTCTTATGATTTCCTGCATCGCATATATTCTATTCTTAGTAGGAATAATTTTATCTTTAGTCGCCGGAGGTTCACTCTGTAATACATCTGAAACTCTATTAAATAGCTGATTTAACCCTTGTTTAGACTTTATGGATATAAAAAATATCTCATTATCAAATAGTTCGTTTAACTTGTCTTTTAAATTTTGTAAATCCACAAGATCATCTTCTGCTAAATCAATTTTATTGACGACTATTAGTGCGTTTTTTTTAACAGAATCAATAAGATTCATTATTGATTCTTCATATTTAAGATCTTTGTTTTTTATATCTAATACTATTAATATCAAGTCGATTGAGGAGAGAGTTTTTATATAAGCATTTTTCATACTTTCCGATAAAAGGTCATTATTTACCAATGATATGCCTGGTGTATCTATTATATTTATTTTTAAACCATTCAGGTTTACACTATGATGTAAATTTATTCTAGTTGTTTGAAGTCTATGACTTTCAGTTGTCACCTTCATGTCTGAAAGGTAATTAATCAGACTGGATTTACCAGTATTGCTTTGGCCTACTATAGATAAATTATATTTTCTTTTCATTCTTAATTTTATTTAAAAGTACTTTTGATACTTCTTGTTGACCAGACTGTACAGTTTTAGAAATTACAGATTCCGATGTTTTATAAATTTCTAATCTACAAGTAATTTTAAACTTTGGATCATGCGAAGGTCCACTAATCTTGACAGTATCATAAATAGGCAAAGGTTGACCAATTGATTGCATATATTCTTGCAATAGAGTTTTTGAGTCTTTTTGACCAATTGTCTCTATGCTATCGAGATATTCACCAAAGATTTTTAATATGATTTTCTCACATTGCCTGTAATCACTATCTAAAAAAATAGCTCCAATTATTGATTCCATTAGATCTGTTGATAAAGACTCTTTTAAAGAATCATTTGATTCAATGGCTAAATTATTTGATCTGAGAATATTTGGTAACCCAATGTTAATGGATATATTTGATAGCACTTTTTTACTTACAATTGCTTGTTTTTCCCTAGATAGATGCCCTTCTTGATGATCAGGATATTTTTTATATAAATACTCTGTAATGATTAGTTGTATAACAGCATCTCCTAAAAATTCTAATCTTTCATAATTAACTTTTGAAATACTTTTATGCGTTATGGCCTCTAATAATAAATTAGTATTAGAGAACTCATAATTTAACTTTGATAGGACTAAGGTATATGCATTTTTAATATATATTTTTTTATCTGACATCTTAGTCTATAGATTTTCCAATACGATCAAACAACGAATATGACCCACTTGGATTTAAGTGCATCCAAATCAAAAAAGCTTTCCCTATCAGGTGACTTTCAGGTACCGGTCCCCAATATCTACTATCATTACTATTATCTCTATTATCACCGAGAACAAAGTATGTTTTTTCTGGAACCATGTAACTAAAGCTCTGATCCCTAGAATTATTCTTCATTATCATATATTTTGAAGAACCATTATTTTCGATAAATAGCTCATTATCTGATAAATCAATTGATGAAATAATATTATTAGGTGTCCCAGACAGTTTATATCTTTGACCATTAATAAATATCTGTTTATCTATATATTCTATATAATCACCGGGCAGAGCCACTACTCTTTTAATATAATTAATTTTCCTATCCTGAGGATATTGAAATACAATTACATCTCCATGCTTAGGTGAATTATTATTAATGATTTTTAGATTCGACAATGGGAGCCTAATACCAAACTCATATTTTTTAACTAATATGAAATCTCCTACCACGAGATTAGGTATCATTGAGCCAGATGGTATTCGATATGGTTCTATAATAAATGATCGAAATATTAGGACAAAAGCAAGAATGGGGAAAAGAGAAGCAACGAAGTTAACCAGGGTATTATCATTCAAATCCTTCATAAATAACTTTACGAGTAAGTATAAAGTTCCTGAAAGAAGAGTAAATAAGATTAATATTAAAGTAAAATCCATAGTTATTTCTTTGGCATCATAAATTCATAAAAAGCTTCTTTTGGTATCTCTACATTACCAATTTTTTTCATTTTTTTCTTCCCTTCTTTTTGTTTTTTTAAAAGCTTCATCTTTCTTGTCGCATCTCCACCATAAAGTTTAGCTGTAACATCTTTACGAAAACCTCTAATAGATGTACTTGCTAAAACTTTAGACCCTATACATCCTTGAATAGATATCTCAAACATTTGTCTTGGAATTAATTCTTTTAAGTTTTCAATTAGCTCTCTAGCTTTTTTATCAGAATTATCTTTATGTAAAATTTGAGATAATGCATCAACTTTCTTCTTATTAACCAGAATATCTAGCTTTATCATCTTACTTTCTACATAATCTATTATTGTATAATCATAAGAAGCATAACCCTTGGTGCATGATTTAAGCTTATCAAAAAAATCATATATTATTTCTGATAGTGGTATTTCAAATGAAATCTCAACAGAGTTAGTTCTATACTGTAAATTAGTTTGTGATCCTCTCTTTTTTACACATAATTCAATAATTGGCCCTAGATAATCAGAGGGGGTAATTATATTGATTTGGGCGATAGGCTCTAAAAAATTCTTAATCTTATTTTCATCGGGTAAATCTTTTGGACTTTTAACCTCTATAACTTCTCCAGATTTATCTTCTACCTTATATGTTACGGATGGTACAGTCATTAAAAAGTCTAAGTCATATTCTCTAGATAGTCTCTCACGAATTATTTCCATATGTAACAGACCCAAAAATCCACATCTAAAACCATGTCCAAGAGAGTCTGAGTTTTCTGGTTCATACGTAAATGAGTTATCATTTAAAGAGAGTTTGTCTAATGCTTTTTTTGATTCTTGATAATTTTTTGAGTCTATTGGATAAAATCCAGAGAAGACTCTCGGTTGAATATTTTCAAAACCTGGAAGAGGTTCAGGGTTAACTGCTTTAGAATCAACGATTGTATCTCCAACTGGTGCTGCATCTAAGGTTTTAATTGATGCAATTATAAACCCTACGTCTCCTGATCCTAATTCATCTAAATAAGTTAGTTTAGGAGTAAAATTACCAACTTTATCAATTAAAAATTCTTTTCCATTAGATAGTATTTTGATTTTTTGTTTTGGGTATATTTTACCGCTGACTACTTTTACGAGTACCACAACTCCTAAATAATTATCAAACCAAGAATCAATAATAAAAGATTTTGAATAATCATCATTAGTTTCTAAAGGAGAAGGAGTTTCTAATATTACTTTATTTAATATCTTGTCAACACCTACACCTGTCTTTGCGCTTACTTCTATTACATCATCTTCAACAACATCTAAAAAGTCTATTAAATCTTTTTTAACAGCTGGTATATCAGCTGACGGTAAATCAATCTTATTAATGATAGGAATTATCTTTAAACCTAAATCTTTAGCTAGATTCGTATGAGCAATACTCTGAGCTTCTATTCCCTGAGTGGCATCAACTATTAGCAGTGCACTATCACATGCAGACAGTGACCGAGATACTTCATAAGAGAAATCAACATGTCCAGGAGTATCAATTATATTTACCTTATATATATCTGAATTTAACTCATATTTTAGTGAGACTGTCTGTGCTTTAATTGTTATCCCTCTCTCTCGTTCTAAATCCATTGAGTCTAAAACTTGATCCTGCATATCCCTAGATGATAAGGCGCCATACTTTTCTATTAATCTGTCAGCTAGAGTTGATTTTCCATGATCAATGTGAGCGATAATGGATATATTTCGTATGTTCTTCATGTCTACTATATAATAGCGGACAAATATTAAACATCAATCATTTAGAAATTTTTATTGCTAGATATACAGGAGTAGAGTTTCTATAGACAAGTAGATTAGCTACAGAGTTATCTTTAATTTTTTGGATCTTTTTAGAGAAGTCTTTAACATTAAATATTGGCTTGTTATTTATATGAGTAATTATATCATTAACTTGAATTTTAGACTGGTTAAGTTGCTCGCTTGATATCTCATCAACTTTGATTCCACCATATATATTCAAGGATTTTTTTGTATTCTCGTTTATATCACTAACTGTCAAACCTGATATTGTTTTATTATCTACAGGTTTTTCCCTCATACTAGCAATCTGGTTATCTTCAGGTAATTCCTCTATAGTTATATTTTTATAAATAATGGATTTATTTCTAAGAATTTTAACCCTGACAGACCTATTAACTTCAGTTGATCCAACCAACAAGGGTAAGTCTTTCGATTTATTAACATCTTTGTTATCAAATGACAATATTATATCACCCTGCATTAATCCAGATTTCTGAGCAGGACTTTTGTCTAATATTTTTGCTACAACTGCTCCCTTGGGTTTGTCTAAGCCAAAACTTATTGCTAGGTCTTTATCAACTTCTTGTATGTATACACCCAACCAGCCTCTTTTTACTTTCCCGTCTTTTTTTAATTGTTTGTATACATTCGACAACGTTTCAGCAGGTATTGCAAAAGATACTCCCATGAAACCACCTGACCGAGTATAAATTTGAGCATTAACGCCCACAACGTCTCCATTTAGATTAAATAATGGTCCGCCGGAATTACCAGGATTGATTGCAACATCAGTTTGAATGTATGGCACATAACTTTCATTTGGTAGATTTCTTTTTTTGCCACTAACTATTCCAGCAGTTACAGTGTGATCAAATCCAAATGGTGATCCAATTGCTAAGACCCACTCTCCTAGTTTCAGATTCTCAGAAGTTCCTATATTAACCGTGGGCAAATCATCAGCATCAACTTTTAGAAGAGCTAAGTCGCTTCTCTTATCTGAGCCAACTAATTTAGCAGATAGCTCAGTTTGATCACTCATTGTTATAGTAATCTCATCTGAATTAGCGATCACATGATTATTTGTCATAATATAGCCATCTTTTGTCAAAATAAAACCTGAACCGAAACTTGGAGCCTTTCTAGGTTCGCTAGGGTTGCCGTTCTCTCCATCAAAAAATTTATCTAGGAATGGCTTGAGTTCTTCGGGTAGGTTTGGCATGTTTTGGTTGATATTATTGTTACCAAGGATTTTCTTTTTTGCATGTACGATTACGACAGCTGGTATATTTTTTTCTACAACCTCTGTAAAATTAGGGTAACTTGGATTTGAGTGTGAGAGCTTCGGGGCTACAAAGATAGTGCCCACGATGATTGCAAAGATCGCATAGCTTTTAATAAAAGAAATATTCATTTACATTCTATGATATCAGATGCAGGCTCTTTATCGTTAACTTTTTTACACTCTTCTATTTGATTTGAAACATTGCGTGATGGTGCACTCATCTCTGTATTAATATCGGTTCGTGTATACTGAATATCTTCACTTAACATATTGTCCATTAAAGCTAATGTAAAAATACCAAATACAAGGGCGCTTGCAACACGAATGAGATAAGTTTTAGTTGGATTATTAGTCTTTTGTGAATAAATATCGATCATTACTTTTTCCGAAAAGTCTTTTGACATATATCGAGGATATTCATTCCTAAGGAATGCCTTGAGTAATCCTTTATTTTCTATATCTTTAATATTTTTATTCATCTTCTGTATTTGTTTCTATCTCTCTTAATAATATATCTCTTGCTCGATGTAATCTAGACCTAACAGTACCGATTGGCAACTTAGCTTTACTGGCGATTTCATCATAAGTCATATCATCGATATCTCTATATTTGATCATTAATTTCAGATCATCTGGAAGATTCTCATATAATTTACCAATTTTTTCAGCAATATCTTCCATATTATATGCATTATATGGAGTTTCCAGTGATGTACTATCCTCCTGCATATTTAGACCAATATTATCCGAAATAGTTTCTTTTTCTTTTAACTTTTCTTTTGAATTAATGTAATTCAGAGAACAATTAACCGATATTCTGTGCAACCAAGAATAAAATTTACTATCATATCGAAATTTACCAAGGGATTTATAAGCACGAAGAAAGGATTCTTGAGCAACCTCTTCAGCATCATGATAGTTTTTGGTATAGCGATAACATAGACTGATAATGCGTGCCTGATATTTTTTTATGATCACTTCATATCCAGATGGATCACCTGAGAGAATACTCTCAATTATCTCGCTATCATCATCAATCATTTTAAACTCCAAATACTCTATCTGTTTTTACAAAGTATCATATAAATGATATTTTACTATATATGGAATCTTATAAAAACGTAGATGTTTTAATTGTTGGTTCAGGGATAGCTGGTCTAAGCCTAGCTCTCAGATTATCTGAGGATATTAAAGTAGTACTGATTACAAAAGGCAGGGCAAACGAATGCTCAACTTCATGGGCCCAAGGTGGCATTGCCTCCGTAACATCAAAAGAAGATTCTTTTGAAAAACATCTAGATGATACGTATAAGAATGGTCAAAATATTGTCAACAGAAAAGTTGCCTCTCAAATAATAGAAGAAGGTCCATCCTGTATCAAATGGTTAACAGAGATAGGCGTGCCATTTACCAAAGATGATAATAATTGTTTATCGTTAACTCTCGAAGCGGCACACTGCGAAAGAAGAATTGTTCATATTGATGATAAAACAGGTTCTGTACTTCATAAAAATTTATACAACCAAGTGCTAGCAAGAAAAAATATAAAGATTTTATATCAGCATCAAATAATCGATATTATTTCTGAAAATAACATAATGGATAAAAATCAATGTATAGGAGCTTATGTATTTAATAAAAAAGATAAAAAAATTGAAGCATATAACGCTAAAAATATAGTTCTCGCAACTGGAGGTGCAAGTAAGATATATCAGTTTACTTCAAATCCCTATACATCAACCGGAGATGGTATAGCTGTATCCTGGAGAGCGGGTTGTAGAATCACCAATATGGAATTTATTCAATTTCATCCAACTTGCCTATATCATCCTGACGTAAAGTCTTTTCTTATATCCGAATCTCTCAGGGGTGAAGGTGGAAGACTCTATACACCTGATAAAAAAAGGTTTATGAAAAAATATGATGAAAGAGAAGAACTTGCATCTCGTGATGTAGTTGCAAGAGCGATAGATAATGAGATGAAACAAAATGACTATGCTAATGTTTTTCTTGACATAAGTCACAGACCGCCAAATTTCATTAAAAAACGTTTTCCTGAAATATATAAAAAATGCTTGAGTGTAGGTATTGATATAACAAAAGAATGGATTCCAGTGATACCAGCATCACACTATACATGTGGCGGAGTTGAAACAGATATATCTGGCAAGACAGATATAGATAACTTGTATGTAATTGGAGAATCTGCCCATACTGGTTTTCATGGAGCTAATAGACTTGCAAGTAATTCGCTTCTTGAGTGTTTAGTAATGGCAAAAAGATGTTCACAGGAACTAGCAAAATCTTTCTTAACCTATCAAAAAAGAGATATTAGTTTACCAAAATGGGACGATAGTTTAGTTACTGAATCCAAAGAGAGATTCGCAATAACTCATAATTGGGATGAGCTTAGGAGAATTATGTGGAACTATGTTGGTATTGTTAGATCAAATAAAAGATTAAAAACAGCGAAAGATAAGATAGAAATTATTGAAAAAGAAATGAATGAATATTACTACAAATATAATATCACTTCAGATATGCTGGAGCTTAGGAACATAATTAATGTAGCAAAATTGATTATTGAGTCTGCTGTTAACAGAAAAGAAAGTCGAGGGCTACACTACTCCATAGATTATCCGGATATGAGCCCAGAATACAAAAAAAATAGTTATATTAAAGGAAGAAAAAACGAATATCATCTAAAGCTAGTTAAGTTTAAAGTTTAAAAATTGTTTTTCTATAATATCTTAACTCATCAATCGAATCTCGTATATCATCAAGTGCTCTATGATTTGAATTCTTTTGGAAATTATCTATATCTTCAAAATACCAACGTTTTCCTAATTCTCGAATAGAAGAAACATCGAGATTACGATAATGACAAAAGGCTTCAAGTTTAGGCATGCATCTGGCTAAAAACCTTCTATCCTGACAAATAGTATTTCCACAAAGTGGAGACTGAGATTTATGTACAAATTGTTCTAAAAATTTAATAGTATCATCTTCAGCTCGAGATTCATTGACTGTACTATTCTTCACTCTCTCTGTAAGACCACTCCTTCCATGCTGTCTTGTATTCCATTCATCCATATTATTCATAACTTCGTCAAGTTGATGTATGACCAGATTAGGTCCTTCAGCAAGGATATTTAGATTTTTATCAGTGACTATACTGGCAATTTCTATAATATAATCTCTTTGGGTATCTAGTCCCGTCATCTCTAGATCTATCCAAATTAAGTTGCTTTTATCTTTCATCGTCATAGAGTAGTATATTTATATAGTAATGTAAAACTTAGTATAATTTATTATGATTGACATGATTCTCTTTTTTGTTGTTGGCTTTTATATACTGTTGAAGATTTCATTAGATATTCATCAAATTCAATATATCAAAGGTGCAAAAATTTCCAGTGATGAGCTAGATCTATTTTCAATTGATTCTAGGTATGTCGAAAAATCGATATCTTATAATACAGATAAATTATCTGTATCAATTCTTAATACTCTAATTTCTGGAACTATAGTTATGTATTTTGTTTTTTTTAGCGGCATAGATCATTTATCAGTAATCATAAAAGATGCAAATATATTTCAATTAAATACTGATCTATTAACAATCATAATATTTGTATTTATAATGTCGTTAGTAAACATACCACTAGATGTATATAAAACGTTTTATATTGAAGAGAAACATGGGTTTAATAAAAATACTATTAATCAATATCTAAAAGACACTCTCATATCATTAATATTAACTCTACTTATTGTCTCTTTGCTATTCAGTATATTTCATACTTTGTTTCAAGAGTACCCTGAGTCATGGTGGCTATATATGTGGGTAGCATATATTATATTTAATGTGGTTATTCTATTTGCTTATCCAACAATTATTGCTCCGATGTTTAATGATTTTGAAAAACTATCAGATAAGAAAATAGTCGATATTATTAAAACCTTGTCAAATAAAACGAATTTTAATATTACAGATGTATATGTAATGGATGGCTCCAAGAGATCTAAACATTCAAATGCATATTTTACCGGGTTCTATAAAAGCAAAAGAATTGTATTTTTTGATACACTTCTAGAGATATTAACTCCAAAGGAAGTGCAGGCAGTTTTGGCTCATGAGATTGGACATTATAAAAAGAATCATATAACAAAATCTATGATACTAAGTTTATTTATAAGCCTGATTGGATTATACCTTTTGTTTCAGGTAAGCACATATACTCCATTGTTTATTGAATTAGGGATTAATCCAGATTCAACATCTCAACTTGTTATATTCTTTAGTCTAGTTTTATCTCCTGTACTATATTTCATTAACCCAATATTTTCCTCAATATCTAGAAAAAATGAATTTGAAGCAGATAATTATGCCAAAGAGTATAGTGACAAAAATGATTTGATTACATCATTAAAAAAGCTATATAAAGAAAACCTTACTTTAATTAAAACAAGCCCGATATATTCTCTAGTATATAACAGTCATCCTACTGTATTTGAGAGGATAAATAATTTAGAATCATAATATGAATAATAAATCAGACTTATCTTCAAAGAAGTGTTTACCATGCGAAGGCGGAATTGATGCTCTTAATAAACAAGATGCTAAAAATTTTATGTCAAAGATACATAAAGATTGGATTTTGTCTAAGGATAATAAAAGTATATTAAGAGAATTTAAATTCAAAAATCATTATGAGGTTATATCAGCTATCAACCTGATTGCTTGGATTTCTCATAAAGAAGACCATCATCCTGAAGTTACCTTCGGCTATAGTAATTTATCGATTAAGTTTTTTACATATGCAATAGATGGGTTATCTGAAAACGACTTCATATGTGCTGCAAAAATCGATAACGCGATGAAATTCTAGAGCTCTTTTCTCTCTTTAAAAGCGTGTGATATTGTATCACTATCTAAATATCCTAACTCACCATTAAGTGGAATACCAAATGCAATTCTTGAAATTTTTATATTGAATTTATTTGAGAGCTGCTGAACATAATGAGAAGTCGCTTCACCTTCGATTGTTGTACTAGTTGCAAGAATTAGTTCATTGATATTTCCGCGTTCCAACCTTGCCTCAAGTCTTTTTATACCTATTTCAACAGGACCTCTACCATCTAATGGCGATAAGTTTCCATCTAGTACAAAATAATAACCTTTGTAATCTGTGCTTGAGTCGATCGTATAAACATCTGCGGGTGATTCAGTTACGCATATCTTTGAAACATCCCTATTCTGAGCTATACAAAGATGGCAGTCGTGGTCATTTTGTTGCATAAGCATGTCCTCATTATCAAGATATATCCCGCATATCTTACAATTCGAAACCATTGATGTAACATTTAATAACTTTTGAGACAAATTTAGTGTTTTTTCAGTATTATTTCGCATTAACTTATATGCCATACGTTGTGCAGATTTTTTACCAACACCCGGCAGTATCGTTAGAGCGTCTATTAAATCATTAAGATGTTTAGATTGCTTCATACTAAAAAGGAAGTTTAAAACCACCAGGCATATTCATCATATTACCCATTTTTGACTTAATTTCTTTTTCAACCTTCGACATTGCATCATTGCAAGCATAAAGAATATGTTTCTCAGTTTCTCTTAAATCTGAGTTTTGTAACTTATCATCAATTTTAATACTTTGAATTTGATGATTGCCTTTAACCACAACAGATACTAATTTATTTTTAGATTGACCCTCAGCTTGAATTTTATCAAGTTCTTGTTGGATCTTTTTCATATTGCCATACATATCTTTTGCTTGTTTCATTTTATCCATGAATCCCATAATATATCTCCTGAATTACTCAATTATTTTTTTTATTGATTCTTTGTTAATATTAGCGCCAAAAACTTTCTGTAATTTATTGATATCTGGGCTATCTTTAACTTTATCATACCTATTATTCACTTCATTCTCATTTTTCATAGATTCAAATACTATCGGCGTCAATAAGCCAGTAGAATATTCAATGTTAATTTTAAGATTAATATTAAAGTACTTTTGAATTTTTGATATTAAATCATCTATACATAGTTTTGGATAGATATCTTTTTTATCTTCATTAATTCGTAGGGTCGGTGAATCTGTATCGATGCCAATCATTACTGACTGCATGGCTAAATGCATTGTTAATCCTGAAAGACCCATATTTTGAACTGCATCCATCCATTTGTTGCTAATAGTTTCTCGGTCATTTTCATCAACTGATTCTGATAGATCAGGTGGTTTTGATTCACTATGATCTTTGACCACGGTTTTTTTATATATATTATGTTTTGGTGATTCATTGTCATCTGTAAAATAAATCATCCTTAGAATTGTCATAATAAAATGATTTTTTTTTGATGGACAATCTCTAAAATCTTTTTTTGAAGAAATAGCAATTTGGTAATATAGTTGTAGATCTTGAGAGCTTATTGAATTTGAATTTTCTTTACAAAAAGTATAGTGAGCGTCATCATCATTCAATAATTTTGATTGAATATTAGACAATGATAATTTATAAAAGATAGATATTATTGAGTCCATTAGATTTATAAAATTTGAATGTGATTCAATATTCTCTACTGTATTAATCAGTGACTTAGCATCATGGTTTATGATACAAGAAATAATGTTTTCAATATTTTCTGAATCAATCTCACCAAGAAATGAAGCAATTTTGGAAGATTCAATATTACCATTACAATATGCTATACACTGTTCCAATAAGCTTAAGCTGTCCCTGATACTACCATTAGCATTTTTAGATATTATTGACAGAGATAGATTATCATATTTAATATTCTCTTTAGTAAGGATGTCTGCTAGATGATTACTGATAGTCTCCTGAGATGCAGATGCTAATTTAAAATGAAGACATCTTGATAATATTGTATCAGGTAGTTTTTCTGGTTCTGTAGTTGCTAACAGAAATTTTACATGAGAAGGTGGTTCTTCTATTGTTTTAAGTAGAGCATTAAAGCTTTTTGTTGATAACATATGAACTTCATCAATCAGATAAACTTTAAACCTTGAAGCGGTTGGTAAATACTGCACATTTTCCATCAAAGATCTTGTATCTTCTACTTTAGTCCTAGATGCAGCATCTATTTCAATTAAATCTAAATGGTTACCCTGATCTATTTCAATGCATGTAGAACATTCACCACATGGTTGAGAGGTAACTGATGTCTGACATAATAATGATTTGGCAAATAATCTAGCAATGGTAGTTTTACCCATTCCTCTTGTGCCAGAAAACAAATAAGAATTATGAAGTTTTTGCAGCTCTATAGAGTTTGAAAGCGTCTTAATAACAAGTTCTTGACCCCTAACTTCGCTGAAGAATTTAGGTCTATATTTTAATGCGAGTACATCAATATTCATAAATTATTGTAGCTTATAATATATTTTTTAACCATAGCCCTCGGAGAATTATAAGTGCCCAGTCTTTACAAAAATTAAAGCTCCCTCTTTTTTAGTAAATGGTTTATGTTCACTCAAATGAGGACTCCTTATCCAAGTGCCTTTCGGATAGGAGCCAAACTCATCATAAAAAACACCATCTATGACAAATATTTCTTCACCGCCCCAATGTCTATGAGCATTGAATTGTGTATCTGGTTGCCATTTAACCATAGCAACATGTTCAGTTTTATACTCATGTAGTGGCATAACTTTTAAACCTGGAACCAAACCCTGGAACCATTCACTAGTTATTGTATTTTTTGTAATCCTGGTATTGTCGCCATCTTTAAACTGTCTTAGCTTTACTAGAATCTTGCAGCCATCATTGCTAAAAGGTATATGCTCTGTATTATGGGGATTTCTAATATATGTGCCTTCGGGATAATCTCCATATTGATCAGAAAAAATACCTTCTAGAACAAAGATCTCTTCGCCATTATCATGAGTATGATTATCAAATTTACTACCTGACTCAAAAGTAACAATTGAAGAGGCTCTCGCAAACTCACCCATATTATCTCTCTCAAGGTATAATCTTTCAACTCCAGAAGAAGGTGATGTATGCCACTGTTCCTCATTAGTATTGATAACTACTCTTTCAGAAAAATCTTGATTTAAAGATGTTGTCATAATTATGAGGTTTCCTTAATAAGATTTACTATTAATCCATTATATTCATTTTTAATTTCAATTTGACATGCTAAGCGGCTGAATTTTTCATTATAATGTTTAGACTTTTCTAATAAATATGTTTCTAATGAAGCAGACCATATAGGCTCAATTCTATTAATCCAATTATCATCAATATAAACATGACATGTGCCGCAGGCACAATTACCTTTGCAATCACCTGTAATTTCGGAAATATTTAGTTTTTTAGCCGCATCTAATAGAGTTTGTCCTTCATTGACAGTTACTGATGACACTGAATCAGATTTTTTAAAATGTATTTCAATCATGACATAAACTACTTATCTTATTTTCCCTCTATAAACTTCAAGAACGTATCTGTTAATAAATATGGGCTTTTATAATTATCTAAAAATGAGTTTTTTAAATCTGCAGCTAATGGTAAAGGGTCTATAGCAGCATCACCATTGACCAACATTCCTTTATTGGTAACTAAAATACAAAAACCCAAATATTGTGACATGCCCTCTATCTTTAACATAAAATTTCTAGTTCCACCATAGAGCACATATACCCTAAAGTTATTAATGATACTTAAGGACTCAACCTGACCATCTTTTTCTGATAGGTCGTTAATTTTGATGTTATTTAGCTTTTTTTTAAATTCCCAGATAGTAATATTCTTTTCAGATAACAAATTAACTAAAATATTTGTAAACGGTACTAAGAACTCTGTAGCGTTTTGTAATTCATCATTTTCAAGACATTCATGAGCCATGACATATAATATCATGAATTAATCCATATAGTGAAAACATGGTTTTAATGGAGAGAGGGAGATTCGAACTCCCGGTTGATTTGACTCAACACTACCTTTCCAAGGTAGCACGATAGACCACTCTGACACCTCTCCATAATTCGGAATATGCATTATTATACCTTAAGTTAATTTAGACAGACAATTTAACGATTAGAAATAGTTAGAATTTTCCAAGATAATTGATATAGTAATACTCTTTATGAGCATTTTAGAAATATTTATTATAATCACTCTAAGTATCTTTCAATCAATATTTGGGGTAGGTTTATTAGTTTTTGGAACTCCTATATTTTTACAACTAGGGTATGGCTTTTTTGAGGTACTCAACATATTGTTACCCTTCTCGATCGTTATAAGTTTCCTTCAACTAATCACTAAAAGTGAGTTGACAGATAAGTTTGCAAAAAACTTTGTTTTTTTCTGTATACCATTATTAATTTTATCTCTAGTGATATTAGAAAATATCTATGATCAAATTAATATCATTCTTATTGTTGCTATAATCATGGTATCTTTTTCTACATTAAATATTTTAGTTTCTAAAGGAATGCTGAGATTTAAACTAAATCAATCAGTCAGATCTTTAAGTCTCGCTTTACTGGGATTACTTCATGGGTTTACGAACTTAGGTGGTGGATTTCTTGCCTTAATATCTTCGAACATAGGAAATAGTAAATTAGAGGTAAGGACTAATATTGCCTTTGGGTATTTAGTATTTGGAGTAATCCAGATATTATATGTGAATATTTTTATTCAGAGTATGGATTTAGATATTCTATTTTTGATTATTATTCCAATAATATGTTTTTTTATCTCACAAATAATATTTAATAAAATAAGTGGAAAATTATTTCCGATATTAATAAATTATATGGTGCTTATATATGGCATATTTTTACTATTTTAAAAATATCTTTGTTTTGCTCTAGCAGTTGAATAATGAAAAAGAATAAGGCCAATTATGAAAAAGATGGATATGCTGGCAATCCCTACTCTACTATCAGATGAATAAAAAGTAACCATCCCAACGACTATTGGTCCCAGCAAAGCTGCAAATTTACCTAACATATTATAAATGCCAAAGAACTCTGAAGATCTATTTTGAGGAATCAATGCAGCAAAATATGACCTACTTAGGGCTTGTATACCACCCTGAACAAGCCCAATTAAAGTAGCAATCAGATAAAACTGTTGAACTGAATATAGGTTATAAGCAAAATATGTAATACCCAGATATATTAAAAGACATAGTACAATGGCTTTCTCAATACTAAATAAGTCTGATATTTTTAGTATAATTAATGTACCAGGAAAACTTACAAACTGAGTAACTAATAAAGCAAGTAATAAGTCATTACTGGAAAAGCCAATTGTTAATCCATAATTAACAGCCATTCTAATAATAGTGTCCACTCCATCTATATAAACCCAATAGGCGATAAGAAAATAAAATACCTTTTTGTTAGAAAATAACTCTTTAAAAGATTCTAAAATAGAAACATTTAACTTATTACGTTTATCATCATCCTTCCAGAAGAAAAATAAAGGTAGCATAAATAAAGACCACCATATAGATGTAAATATAAATACAATCTTCTTAGATGCAATTAGCTCTATATTAGATTGACCAGCATAATATAGAAAAAAAAGGGCTAGCACAAATGCAATGCCCCCTCCAAGATAACCGAAAGCATAACCAAATGATGATATTTTATTGAACTGGTTACTTTCGAAATCGATTAACATTGAGTCATAGAATACGTTTGACATCATAAAGCCCAATAAAGATACAGAAAAAAGTATGGAGGCAATTATGTAGCTATTTGTTGATACAACAGATAGCAAGAGTGTCGAAACAATACTAATTAGAGCAAAGATAGATAAGAATAATTTCTTTTTATTAAATCTATCTGCCAAAAGACCAAATAAAGGTGCCAAAAGAATTAATAGTAAACTTGCAATTGAATTTGATATTCCAAGATAGAGAGTTCTCTCGGATGAGTCTATTGTAGCAGCAAAGTATTCAGCATAGATAATTGGAAAAAAACCAGCCAGCACTATAGTGGCATAAGCAGAATTAGCCCAATCATATAATACCCAGCTATAATATTTTTTATTTTCCACAATTTATAAGGAAGCGGTGGGATTCGAACCCACGAGAGCTTTGACACCCTAACGGTTTTCAAGACCGGCCCCTTCAACCACTCAGGCACGCTTCCATTTTTGATAAACTATTATAGAGTAAAATTACAGAAGATCATAATTTAATAATATCAAAACCAGTAATTGGCTGAAGTACTTTTGGAATCTTGATTATTTTACCATCTGTATGGTTCTCTATTAATGCCGCCATAGTTCTACCAATGGCTAAACCAGATCCATTAAGAGTACTAACATATTCTTTCCTCTTAGTTACATTATTCTTATATTTAATATTCAACCTTCTTGATTGAAAATCACCAAAATAACTACAAGAAGAGATTTCACGATAGCATTCTTGGCTTGGGAACCATGCTTCGATATCATATGTTTTGCATGAAGAAAAGCCAAGATCCCCCGTGGAAAGCATTACTCTTTGATAAGGTATCTCTAAATCTTCCATGATCTTTTCTGCATGACTGGTAATCATATCTAATGATTTCTCAGCGTCTTGTGGGCAAGTAATATGGACTAATTCAACTTTTTCAAACTGATGCTGTCTTATTATGCCTTTAGTATCTTTTCCATATGAACCAGCTTCTGATCTAAAACAAGGAGTATGCGCAACCATATATACAGGAAGATCATTTTCAATCATAATCTTATCTCTATATAGATTCGTAAGCGGGACCTCGGCAGTAGGTATCAAATAAAGATCACTATCATTAATCTTAAATAAATCTTCCTCAAATTTTGGAAGTTGACCAGTCCCTCTCATAGACTCACTGTTAACAACATATGGTACATTATACTCAATGTAATTATTAACCTCAGTATGTTGATTGAGCATATATGACACCAAAGATCTATGTAATTTAGCAATTTGTCCTTTCATAACAACAAATCTTGTTTTAGATATTTTTGCCCCAAGCTCAAAGTTTAATAATCCATTTTTAGTAAACAAGGATGAATGCTCAAAATTATGTCTTTTTGGTGAACCCCATGTCTTTATAATCTTATTATCTTTATCATCTTCACCAACCGGGACATCATCTAAGGGAATATTTGGTATATCCAACATAAGTTTAGTCAACTCAGATTCTTTTTCCTCCAAGAGAGACTTATTGTGACTGATCTTTTTTTCAAATTCTTGAGATTGTTTTTTGATTTCATTTTTTTCATCTTCAGTCGATGCATCTTTGAATTTATCATTTAGTTTATTTTTATTAGCAGCTATAGTTTCTTTTATTTTTATGAGATCTTTTCTCTGGTTATATATATCTATGATATCGGCAGGATTAAGTGAGTAACCTCTCTTCATAAGCTTACTTTCAATTCCTTTTGGATCATTAATGATTATGTTTATATTTAACATTTTGAGTTATCTAGTCTTCTTTTTTTAAAATTTCTCTATTACCATTCGATTGCTGAGCAGAGAGTATACCATTAGATTCCATTGCTTCAATTATATTTGCTGCGCGATTATAACCTATTCTAAGTTTTCTCTGAATATATGAAATTGATGTTTTTTTCGTTTCCATAACAACTTGAACTGCTTCTGCATACAAAGGGTCATCATTAGAATCAATATCTATAGGGTTTGAGGACTCATCATCTTCTGCAGATAATAATGAGTCAATATATTCTGCCTCGCTACTCTTCTTCAAAAAATTTACTATATCTTTTACTTCATTATCACTAACATATGCGCCATGGACTCGTTGCGGAACTCTTGATCCAGGGCTCATGAATAACATATCGCCGTTACCCAATAAGTCCTCAGCACCCATAGTATCTATGATGGTTCTGGAATCAATGTTAGTTGTTACTTGTAATGCTGCTCTTGCAGGTATATTGGCTTTTATTAGCCCTGTTATAACATTTACCGACGGTCTTTGAGTTGCTAATATCAGATGAATCCCCGCTGCTCTTGCTTTCGCAGCTAATCTTGTAATAAGGTCTTCAACTTTTTTACCTACCACTAGAATCATATCGGCAAACTCATCTATAACAACAACAATGTATGGTAGTTTTTCATGATAAATAACACTATCTGCTTGATTGCTCTGGACTTCTAGTCTTTCACCTGCCTGTTCATTATCCATGATAAGCTTATTATATGCCTTGATATCTCTTACTTTTAATTCTTGCATTATTCGATATCTTTTTTCCATTTGTTGAACACACCATCTGAGGGCACTGGAGGCATCATTCATATCAGTTATAACTGGGTTTAAAAGGTGTGGAATACCGTCATAAACACTGAGCTCTAACATCTTTGGATCAACTAATAGCATCTTTAGGTCTGATGGATCAGATTTATACAGCAAGCTAACAAGCATTGTATGAAGTGTTACTGATTTTCCTGAACCTGTTGTACCAGCTACCAATAGATGTGGGAGTTTCTGAAGATCTGTACATACAGGCATGCCTTGTATATTTTTACCTAAAGCCATAGTGAGAGGTGACTTAGAGGATTCATAATTTTTAGATATAATTATCTCTTTTAATGAGACAATCTCTCGATTATCATTTGGCACCTCTATACCAACTGCAGAGGTCCCAGGAATATTATCAACAACCCTAAGGCTAGGCACAGACATTGTTCTAGCTAAATCTTTAGACAAATTTATTATCTGGCTAACTTTAATTCCTTTAGCAGGTGTTACTTCAAATAATGTAACGACAGGACCAGGTTTAACGGAAGTAACCTCAGTTTCAATACCAAAATCTCTAAGATTACTCTCTAGCAGTCTTGCCATAAGCTGTAATGAGTCATTGTCCAGTGATGCAGCATCACTAGGGTGATCTATGAGTAATTCAAGTAAAGGTAATTCTGTTTTTTTTGGAAATTTGAAAAGTTCTGTCTGTTTTTCTTTAAAGGCTCTCTTACTCACATGCTTTGGCTTTTCAGGCGTATCAATTGATGTTTTTACATCTTGGGTTATATTGGTGGTATTGGAAATCTTTGATAGTTCTTTTTTCTTAGCAATGAATAGAGTTATTTTTTCATAGTAGGAATTACTAGTATATTTAGACTTGAGATATACATATTTCAAGATAGTATAGATATTTTTAGATAATACTTTTATCGATATATTTAAATATGATAATAGAGAATATATAAATAGAATTATAGATACTACAATAGTTCCTGATATACCAATATAAGTGCTTAACTCTGAAAACAGTATAGATCCGATTTCACCACCCCCTCGTATTTCATTTAAATCTATTTGAAATATATAATAACTACTGAAAGTGAAAATTATACATGCAGTCAAAATAGTGATTAATAAAAACCCAAGACGCATCATTTTTTGAGAAGATTCAATATCATAACTTTTAAATGACCTATATATCATATGAAAAAATATGATTGGGAGTACAAATGCAAAATAACCAAAGATTTCGATAAATACAAAAGAGGTATATGCACCTAATATACCAATATAATTATTCACAGATGAGGATAGACCAGAGTTTAGAAAATTCGGATCATTAGGATCATGAGAATATATAGATAATAAGAAGAGAAGCGCAATAACTATGTAAAAGAGCATACCGATCTCTCTTTTAAAAGATGTGAACCTGTTGGTGGAAAGTTTTTTATTTTTTCTAACTTGAGCCATTAAGCCTCGTTTCTTTTTATTTTAATATAAAATTATCACATTTTCCATGAAGATGAGGTAAATAATCTTTAAGTGTTGTTATAAAAATAAGATTAATATAGGATATATAGAATGGAAAAGAAGCATGTTAAATTACTCATTTTGGGATCAGGGCCAGCAGGATATACAGCTGCATTATATGCATCGAGAGCAAATCTAAAACCTCTCCTAGTTACAGGTCTAGAAATAGGTGGACAACTCACAACAACTACTGATGTAGAGAATTGGCCCGGAGATAGCGATGGACTTCAAGGTCCAGAGCTGATGGAAAGAATGAAAAATCATATTGAAAAATTTAATACTGAAATTATCATTGATCATATAAACAAAGCAGATCTCTCCCAAAAACCATATGAACTTATTGGCGATAATACTACGTATACTTGCGATTCATTAATAATAGCAACAGGTGCTAGCGCTAAATATCTGGGCCTGGAATCTGAAAAAGAATATCTGGGGAAAGGAGTCTCAGCATGCGCAACATGTGATGGTTTTTTCTATAAAGGACTAGAGGTTATTGTTATAGGTGGTGGCAATACTGCTGTTGAGGAAGCGTTATATTTATCTAACATTGCCTCAAAGGTAACGTTAATACATAGACGTGATAAATTAAGAGCTGAGGCGATGCTAATTGATAAACTTGATCAGAAAGTTGCAGATAAAAAAATAGAGATTATTTGGAATGCAAACCTTGATAAAGTACTTGGAGATAAAACGAAAGTTACTGGAGCCTTATTAAAGAAAAGTGATTCTACTGAAGAGATAAAGATAGATTGCGCTGGGGTCTTTATTGCTATTGGACATCAACCAAACACAGCAATATTTAAAGACTACCTGAAAATGGATGATAGCGGTTATTTGAATGTCAAAGGTGGCAATAATGGTGAGGCTACTCTAACAAGTAAACAAGGTGTGTTTGCTGCAGGGGATGTTTCAGATTCAATATATAGACAAGCTATCACTTCTGCTGGTTCTGGATGTATGGCTGCATTAGATGCTGAAAAATATCTAGATGAATAAACAATTATTTCGTCGTTTTAGTTACCCGAAAAATGCAACATTACAACTGCAACTAAAATTACACTCAATGCTGCAACACCTGAGCTCAATAAAGTTTTAACAAGAATATACTCACTAGGGATTTTTTTATTAAGCATATATAATCCTAATATCATCCCGATAAGTATTAATATAGGTCTCATACAATCTCTTCCCTAAGAAGTTTCTTTACCATGTTAACATCGTTTTCAAGTATAATCATTTCTTCTTTCATATTCATAATTGATTTTACTTTATCTGTTACAAAATTATCATTATTCAGTAAATTCATTACAGTATCTTTAAACTTTGCCGGATGTGCAGTAGATAAAATAACCTGTAAATTATATTCATCTGTACATTTTTCTGATGATGCTAAAGCGACGGAAGTGTGTGGATCAATGATTGTTTTCAAGTTTTCGTATGCATTGATTATAGTAGAATTAACTTCATCTTGATTTACAGAAAAAGAACAGAAATGCTCTCTTATTTTATCTAGAATCTCATCATCTAACTCATAAGTACCTGTAGTTTTTAGTTCAATCATCAAGTCAGAGACAACAGCTGGGTCACCAATGATATCAAACAAAAGTCTTTCGAAATTACTAGATATTTGAATATCAATACTTGGAGAAGAGGTTTCCTTAACCTTTCTTAATTCATGTTTTCCAGAATTCAATGTTCTTGTCAAAATATCATTATCATTTGTTGCTATGTTCAGCATATCTATTTTCAATCCCATTTTTTTTGCAATATACCCAGCTAATATATCTCCAAAGTTCCCAGTAGGAACTGAAAAAAGGACTTTCTTATCAACAGTATCAATTCTGCTGAATGTATAGAAATAATACACCATTTGACACATTATTCTCGCCCAATTAATAGAGTTTATTGCAGTCAAATTTTTAGATTTTTTAAAATCCTCATCAGAAAATATCTCTTTAATTATATTTTGACAATCGTCAAAACTACCTTTAATGGCAATATTAAAAATATTATCTGATTTTACTGTTGTCATAAATTTACGCTGTACTTCAGATATTTTTTGATATGGATGCAATATAAAAACTCTAGAGGATTGGACGCTCTTAAAGCCCTCGATAGCTGCGGCTCCTGTGTCCCCGGAGGTCGCGCCCAGTATATTTATTGTTTTATTATTCTCTGAAAGATAATAATCCATTAGCTGGGATATAAATTGCATTGCAACATCTTTAAATGCGTATGTTGGTCCATGGTATAATTCTAGCAAGTATTTATTATCAGCAATTTTAGACAGTGGAGTAATATCTTTGTGATCAAAGCAGCTGTATGACTTTTCAATGATGTCTCTAAGATCTTGAGATGATATCGAGTCATCTATATAAAGCTTAATAACCTCATAGGCAATTTCTTGATACGATAAAGATTTGAAACTTGAAAGAGTTTTTTCATCTATTATGGGCCACTCATTCGGTATGTATAGGCCACCATCAGAGGCTAATCCTTCAAATATTACATCTTTGAAGCCCAGCTCTTTGCTTTGACCTCTAGTGCTAATATATTTGATATTATTTTTCATCTGATTTTAATACTCTAATGGAAAAAACACTTTCTTTGACATGCTCTAGATTTTCAATTTTTTTAATAGAGTTTTTTACCGATAAATAGCTGACTGAGTTAGTTATCATAACTATAGGTATAAGGGAATTTTTATCAGCTGGCTCATGCTGAGTGACCGCCTCTATACTTATTGACTCCTTGGCTAATATTTTTGTAATTTCAGCCATTACACCAGAAATATCCTCAGCATATATTCTCATGTAAAATGGACTACTAATGTCGTTATAATTTTTAATTGATATGTTATTTGAAGCCGAATTATTTGATATATGAATACTACTAATATCAACTCCCGTTGCAAAATTTATGGCATCTACTAAATTTGATATCACTGCTGATGCTGTTGCTTTGCCGCCAGCACCATTACCATATAACATGGAGGTTCCAAATCTGTCGCCTTTAACCATTAAAGCATTCATTACACCGCCAACATTAGAAAATATATTTTCTTTTTCTATTAAAACTGGGTGAGCCATGCATTCGATAGACTCGTCTACTTTTCTTGAAATACCAACATGTTTAATACAATAACCTAATTCGCTAGCAAATTTGATATCCATCGAGGTTATATTCTCAATACCCTGGATATATGTTTTTTTCAGAGGCGACTTAATTTTGTATACTAATGAAGATAAGATGGATATCTTATGAGCAGCATCCATACCATTGATATCAAATGTTGGGTCTGCCTCAGCATATCCTAATTCTTTGGCTGAAGATAATGCATCATCGAACGACATGTCACATGAAGCCATCTGATCTAGTATATAATTGCAAGTACCATTAATTATGCCTACAAGAGAAATAATATTCTCATTCGCCATATTTTTATTAATAGTATTAATAATTGGTATAGCACCAGCTACAGATGCTTCGAAACCAAAATAGACATTATTTTCTTTTGCAAGCTGGAAAATTTCATCGCCATGCTCAGCTATAAGGGCTTTGTTTGCAGTTATAATATGTTTTTTATTTCTAATGGACTCGGTTATTATTTTATATGGGAGATCTATGCCACCAAGTAATTCAATAATGATATCAATATTTGAGTCTGCAGGAAGATCCAATGGATCTTTTGTTACTATGGTATCCTTAGGATACTCTTTTTTATCTATAGATCTATCTGCTATTCTGGCAATAGTAAAGTCGGAGGATACATTTGATCTTATCTTTTTATTATATGACAAAACATGATCAACTAAGCTTTGACCCACTGTTCCATAACCACAAATACCTATTTTTAACATATGCTACTCTATCCATTAAAAAACTATATATTATCATTAATTGATTTATAATTCTTATTATAATGGAACTTACTTTACAAACTAATAAGTCTGCTTTATTTATAAAAAACTATGAAAATAGTTGTTTGTATATAGCCGATAAAGTATATGATCACAATATAGTAATTATTGAAAATATTATATCGAAATGGAATATTGATAATATTTCTAACCTAAAAATAGATGATTTTGAGGATATTATGAATACAAAACCTGAAATTATTATTATAGGAACAGGTAGAGAACCTATTATACCAAAAGTAGAAATAATAAAGAATATACAAGATAGGCAGATTGGTGTTGAGTTTATGAGGACTGAATCAGCATGTAAAACATTTAATTTATTATTATCTGAGGAGAGAAATGTAGCTTGTATTTTGCAGGTTTAAATAAGCAATACAAAAAATATGAGAGTAAATGCGGCTATATAAAGAAAGTATCTATTAATATAATCAATCATGTATGCTCCGTATCTATCTGAAACATAAGATACTAGATAAAATCTTAATCCTCTCCCTATAAAAGATATAATTATAAAAAGTAAAAGGTTAATGCTTAAAAAGCCAGCCGTGATCACAAATACCTTATAAGGTAGTGGTGTAAAACTAGAAATAAAAAGTATTATGACTCCATAATGCACGAAATACTCTTTTGCTGTATCAAAGTGATCAGAGTATCCATAAGCTGATATGTATGGATTAAGTTCTAGAAACAGAAAACTCCCAAGAAGATATCCTACTACGCCTCCTAAAACCGACATATAAGTAGCAATAAAAGCTAAGCTAGCCCAGTTGTAAGATTTTGAGATAGCCATTGGAATCAGAAGAACATCGGTTGGTATAGGGAAAAATATTGATTCAATAAAGCTAAGAAAGCCTAGTATTTTTTTTGACTTAAAAAATAATATTTTCTCTTTGATAGACACCTTATCAGCTCACTCCCTCTAGCATTGGTACGAATAGAACATCATCGACTTCTTTTTTTAATAGTCCATTTTTAGTATTTTTAATCCTAAATAGTTTTTGAGATCCATTAATATTTAAAGGCAAAATAATTCTACCTGATGGTTTAAGTTGGTTAACCAGACCTGATGGGATTTCATTTGGAGATGCAGTCATAATGATAGCATCGTAGGGTGAATTCGATTTATGACCATGAAAACCATCGCCATGCAAAAAAGTTATATTATTATAATTAAAATCGCTTAATCTTTTTTTAGCCGTTAAATGCAGAGATTTTATTCGCTCTATAGTAGTAACAGAAGTAAAAAGCTTTGATAAAATTGATGTCTGATAACCGCAACCAGTTCCAATCTCAAGAACATTTTTCATTTTATTGTCTTCATATATTAGTTGGGTCATCTTAGCCACAATAGTTGGAGAAGAAATTGTTTGATCAAAACCAATGGGAAGTGCATCATCATCATATGCTCTTGGATGAAAAGCTGGATCCACATATGAGTGCCTTGGTACATCTAAGATTGCATTTAATACATCTTGATTAGTAATTCCGGCTCCTTTGAGATAATCAACTAACTTAGATCGTTTCTCATTAAAGATATTGTCATTAGTCATAAATATTATAATAGCTTATTTTGGTTTATATATTCTATTAATTATTTTTTTATGGTCACACATGTCTATCGTTAGGGGTGTGATTGATATATATTTTGACTTGATTGCATTGAAATCATTAGATTTATCTGATTTTACTGCTGTGCCAACAGGCCCAATACTTGCTAGAATCTTCTGGTTAGAGCTTGTAATGTTTGGCTT
Source organism: Gammaproteobacteria bacterium (assembly GCA_030835925.1). Classification (GTDB taxonomy): domain Bacteria; phylum Pseudomonadota; class Gammaproteobacteria. The sequence continues at coordinate 29,406 of JAURQW010000016.1, forward strand.
ATGAGACGTTTTTCTATTACCCAAGCTTGTGTATTTAATGCCTTTTATTTTATTGAAAGGAATATCCGGGATATTTATATTAAAGATATTTTTTGATCTATATTTTTTATTAAAAATATGCGACAAAATAAATTCGAGCTTTTCATCAATATCCGATAGATACTTTGGTTCTCTTGATGTTATGGAAATTGATATAGGTGAATACTTAAGATTTCTTCCCTCAATTGCCCCTGCAACAGTACCTGAATAAATCACATCATCTCCTAGATTACTACCAAAATTAATACCTGAAAATACAATATCAGGTAATTTCTTGAGAACGCCTTTTGAAATAATATGAACACAATCTGCTGGTGTACCTTTTATCACATAGAAGTCTTTAGATGGATTTTTAATCTCTACTTTTGTATGAACTGATAATGATGAACTGCATGCACTCATGTTTTTGATAGGAGCAGCTTGCACAATTTCTCCATATTGTGATAAGGCATTATGAAGATATTTAATACCAAGCGATCTATATCCATCATCATTAGTTAACAATATTTTCATAAATTTACTATAAATACATATTTTACATTATACTTAGTAAAAAACTAGATAATTATATTAAGCTATGAATGATAAATCTGAATTTGAAAAGTTATTAAAAAAATCATTAGCAGACGTAACAGATATATTAGAAGAAAAGTCAGGTGAAGTTTATTCTGACGGGTATACTAAATCTTATCATAGGACCTTAGTCAGCCATGATGATCTTTATGAAGATATAGAGGATGTTGATTTTGTCCATAAGAAACCCGGTATACAACAGAAAATATCTAATGAACTCAAAACAAAAAAATTTAATTTTAAAGATAATCATATATTAGATCTTCATGGTTTTAATCCAGTTCAAGCAGAAGAACAAATAAATATTTTTCTAGAGTATCACTATAACAGAAATACAAAATATGTATTAATAATCCATGGCAAGGGGACAAAAAATCAAAGCAAAAAAGCTCCAATAAAAAATTTAGTAGAAAAAATCATACTCGCTTCTCCATATGTTTTGGCAGCAAATTCTGCCAACAAGAACACTGGGGGGCGTGGTGCTACAGTGTTATTAATAAAAAAGTAATTTTAAATATATTTTGATATTTTTTGAATATCTATATATCTATAAGACTTATATTTTAAATCTCCCAGACTAATATCTCCATAACTAATTCTCTTGAGACTTAATACCCTACAATTAAGTTTCTCAAATATTCTTCTAACTTCCCTATTTTTACCACTCATGAGTTGAACTTGAAACTTATTCGATGATAACTTATCGTTGATGACATTAACAAATTTACCTATCTCTGAATTTCCAATTTCAATGCCAGCCATAGATAGTTTTATTTTCGATATATCAAAATTTCCCTTAATAACAACCTCATAGGTTCGTTTAATATTTGAAGAAGGATGCATTAACTTGTTTGCGATATCTCCATTATTGGTAAATAACATTAATCCTGATGTTTTATAATCTAGCCGACCAATATTAATCCATTTTCCATAAACGTCTGGTAAATTCTTAAAAACTGATTTTCGCTTTTGAGGATCATCTCTAGAAACTATTTCATCTATAGGTTTATGGTACATAAGAAGTTTAGTATCAATATTTAAAAGATCTTCTGTAATAATATAGTCATGATTATCAAAAGATATCTTATCCCCGATACTAACGGTAGCACCTAAATCAATAGGAATGTTATTAACAAATACAAGACCTAGCTTAATATTTTTCTCACATTCTCGTCTTGATAAGACGCCTAATAAGGATAAAATTTTTTGAACTCTATACATTTTATAAATTATTGATTATATTATATTTATATATTTCTTTAAAAAATGAAAACATTAAACATTATAATCATAATCGTATCAGATACACGAACAACTGCTACTGATAAATCTGGAAAAAAACTCAAAAAGTTAATCTCGACATCGGGACATAATGTGGTAAAAAAAATCATTGTACCTGATAACATCTATCAAATTAGACATGTAGTATCAATGTATATTGCTCATAAAAATATTGATGTAATAATAACATCTGGTGGCACTGGTATAACAGGTAGAGATGGTACACCAGAAGCAGTAAGCATATTACTGGATAAGAAAATAGAGGGCTTTGGAGAGATATTTAGATCCATTTCATATGAAAAAATAAAATCATCTAGTATTCAAACAAGAGCCTTAGCTGGTGTTGCTAATTCCAAATTTATATTCGTATTACCAGGCTCACTTGATGCATGCACTACAGCATGGGATAGGATAATAAAATATCAATTGGATGATAGAACCAAACCATGCAACTTAGTAATGCTAATGCCACGGTTAAAAGAATAATTACTCAGTATTTAGCTCAGATGGCGGGGGTAAATCACTTAAAGATTTTAAATTAAAGTAGTCCAAGAATTTCTTAGTTGTAGCAAGCAACTCTGGCTTGCCTGGCGATTCTTTATGACCTACCACTTTAATCCACTCAAATTCAATCATATTTCTAATAATTTGCGGATTAACAGATACTCCTCGTATGTCTTCAATATCCCCTCTTGTTACGGGCTGTTTGTATGCGATGATCACTAATGTTTCAAGAAATGCTTTTGAATATCTTGTTGATGATTGTTTATTTAATTTTGACAACCATTGATCATAGCCAGGTCTAACTTGAAGCCTATACCCACTTGCAACCAATACGATCTCAAAAGCATTATCCTTGTAACTCTCATTTAATTTATCAACTATTTGCTTAATTTCATTTTTAGAAGGCTTATTATCATCGAAAAGGTTAGCTATCTCTTGGAGCGTCAAGGGCTCATGAGAAACCATTAGGGCCCCTTCAATAATCTTCTGTAAAGAATGTTGTTTGTTCATGATGTTTTTGTTTGAAGATATATTATTGAAAAATCTTCATTCTGTATTATATCAATCAAACTCTCTTTTACCATTTCTAAAATAGCCAAAAAGGTTACTATGGCTCCCATCCTTCCTTCTGAATAAGTAAAACACTCAGTGAATTTAATAGTACCATTTTTATTAATATTAATTAATATGCTAGACATTCTCTCTCTTACAGATAAAGTTTCTGATTCAATAGTATGGCTCGCATATATTTCAGCCCTTTTCAGGACATCCTGAAAAGCTGCTTCCAATTGATCAAGTTTTAGCTTTGGCAAGTTATCTGTTTTATTAAAATTAGTCATTATTCCTGAAATAACAAATGTATCTCGATTACGCCTAGGTATCACATCAAGTTTTTCAGACAAATCTTTATACTTTTGGTACTCCATTAGTCGTTTAATTAGATTTGCCCTCGGATCTTCTTCCTCCTCATCTTCAATATCATTCGGTACTAACATTTTTGATTTTATTTCAGCTAGAGTTGCAGCCATAACCAGATAATCTGATGCCAATTCAAACTGCATTTGTTGCATCATGTTAATATAGTTAACATATTGGGTAGTAATAGGTAAAATTGGAATATCTATAATATCTATATTTTGCTTTTTAATAAGATATAACAATAAATCTAATGGGCCTTCAAATTGTTCTAAAATCACCCTTAAAGCATCAGGCGGTATAAACAAATCTTCTGGTATATCTGTAATTTCCTTGCCATTGAGAGTTATATCAAAATTATTTTCAAACATATAACTATTCACTCATTCCAATTATCTTATATAGATCTTTAATTTTTTGTTTTGCTATCTGTCTAGCATTATCGGAGCCTTTTTTTAGTATATTATCCAAATAATCCTGATCATTTAACAATTCTTTGGTTTTTATAGCTATTGGCTCAACTATAGAAATAATAACTTTTGTTAACTCATTCTTGAAACTAGAGATTTCTTTTCCAGAAAAATCAGAAATTATAATATCTTTGCTCTCGCCTGAGCATGCACAATAAATATTCAATAGGTTTTCTATTTCTGGTCTGTTACCAGCCTCCTCAGAAGAGCTTGGCATATTCATTGAATCAGTTTTAGCTTTTTTAATTTTGATAGTAATTTCATCATTAGAATCTGTCATTAATATTCTTGAATATTCTGATATATCAGATTTACTCATTTTTTTGCTACCATCTCTGAGACTCATGATTCTAGTAGAAGATTTATTCAAAAGTGGTTCTGGCAATCTAAAGATATCAGTATCATAGTCAGTATTAAATTTATGCGCTATGTCTCTGGCTAGCTCAAGATGTTGCTTTTGATCATCACCAACAGGGACGTGTGATGCAGAATAAAGCAATATATCAGCAGCCATAAGGATTGGATAAGTGTACAAACCAATCGAAGCATTTTCTTTATTTTTACCAGCTTTATCTTTGAATTGAGTCATCCTATTTAACCAGCCTACTCTTGCAGTACAATTGAGAATCCATGCCAACTGGGTATGTTCAGCAACTTGAGACTGATTAAATATAATATTTTTTGTAGGATCTATGCCCGAAGCTAGGAATATAGCTAATACTTGTCTGGTTCTGTTTAGAAGTTCTTTGGGATTTTGAGGTATGGTTATAGCATGTAAGTCAACTATCGAAAAAATACTTTTATATTCATCTTGATTGGACACGAATTGTGATATCGCGCCAAGATAGTTTCCTATGTGTATTTCACCAGTGGGTTGAACACCCGAAAAAATAATTTTGTTACTCATGCTTTATAGAACTAATATATACTATAAATAGTTTATCATAAAGTCAGATTACTCTCATTTGTTATATATATTCTTAGCTTTTATCATATAATAGTTATATGAGTGAAAAGCGAATGAAATTAATAAGAGAGAGTCTAGAAAAACTCAGTCCTTCTTGCGTTGATATTGAAGATGAAGGTCACCTTCACATTGGTCATGCTGGTGCTAAATCTGGAGGGCATTTCAAGCTTAATATAGTATCGGAATCATTCAAAGACAAAACGACAATAGAGCGGCATAGAATTATATATAAGTGCCTTGGCGATCTAATGAATACAGAAATTCATGCTATTTCTATAAAGGCTAAATATAATGACGAAGCTTAAGATAGTATCTTTTTAAAAATTATTGCATCTTGTTTACCATCAGATGTCTGATAATAATTTTTCCTTATAGAGATTCTTCTGAAATTATGCTTTTCATATAACTTAATCGCTGGAGTATTATCCACTCTAGTCTCTAAAAATATATTTAGAGAATTCATTATGTAGCATTTTGCAAAAATCATTTCTAATAGATCTGTGGCAATGCCTTTCTGTCTATAATCCTCTGATACGGTTAAGTTCAAAATATGTGTCTCATAAATAGATATTTTAGAAATTATGTAACCTATTAGATTATTATTATATTCCGCTTTATAAAAATCATAATGATTTACTAGACAATCTCTGAGTATCCCTATTGTCCATGGATGATCATAAGAATTTAACTCAAGCTTAAAAATTTTATCAAGGTCAGATAACTTGGCGTCAGTATAATTAATATGTTCAAGTAAGTTAGCAGACATGTTCTTTAAGTATGTTATTGAGGTACTTTAAATCTTCCCAGACTTCAGATTTTTTGAGTGGACTACGTAATATATATGCTGGATGATAAAAGACAATGGCTGGAGCATCATATTTATCAATAAAAAAACTTTTTTGTCTTAAATCAGACATAGGACTTTCATTTTCTAATATATTATTTGCCGCTACCTTGCCAAGCAATATCAATACTTTAGGTTTTATAGCATTAATTTGACTAGTTAAGAAGGAGGAGCATTTATTTAACTCATCTAAAGACGGGTTACGATTATCAGGTGGTCTGCATTTTACTGTATTTGTTATAAATACTTTTTCTCTACCTAAATTAATAGATTGAAGAAAAGCATCTAGTAATTTCCCTGCTCTACCAATAAACGGCTCACCTTGTTCATCTTCATCTTTCCCGGGAGCTTCTCCTATTATCATTATTTTTGAATCTAATGGACCACTTCCAAATACAGTCTTATTGCGTGTTTTATAAAGGTCGCATTGTTCACATTTATTAACTATTTTTCTTAGATCATCAAATTCAGAATTAGATGTAGTTATTTTTTCATGTGAGCATTTTTTATACCAGCTTACATCTATATCCATTTCACTGAAATATTTATGTAAAATTGAAGACATTAGACCCCGCGTTTTTTTGAAGAATCCTGATTAGGGTTTTGCTTAAGCTTATTAAGTGCATTAATTAAAGCTAATACAGAAGCTTTAACTATGTCAGTATCAGCGCCATGACCATTATAAGTACTCTTGTCTTTTGTAATTCTCACTGTTACTTCACCTTGTGAATCTGTACCTGACGTAATATTGTTTACAGAATATAATATTAACTTACAATTACTCTGAATTATTTCTTCTATTGCATTAAATGCAGCATCTACTGCGCCATCACCTTTTGATTCTGCTTCAAGAAGTTCACCGTCTACTTCAAGCTTTATAAGTGCACTGGGTTTTTTGCCGCTCTCAGTTACAACATTCATATAATTAAAATTTATTAGATTTGCAGTAACGCTTAGATTTGATGATAAATTAATTAAGTCCTCATCAAAAATTTCGTGTTTTTTATCAGCTAAATCTTTAAACTTATAAAAAAGATCCTCAAATTCTGAACTAGTTTTTGGCATGATATTTAAGTCTATTAATTTCTGTTTAAAGGCATTTCTGCCTGAGTGCTTGCCAAGCACAAGAGAGTTGCTAACTAAGCCTATGTCCTCAGCTCTCATTATCTCATATGTTTCTCGAGACTTAATAATACCGTCTTGATGTATACCTGATTCATGAGCAAAAGCATTCTTTCCTACTATTGCTTTATTAGGTTGTACAGGGAAGCCTGTAATACCAGATACCAATCTTGAGGATTTCATTATCATCTTAGAATTAATTCTTGTATCACAATTAAAAATATCTTGTCTAGTTCTAACTGTCATCACAATTTCCTCTAGTGCGGCATTGCCAGCTCTTTCACCAAGACCATTAATTGTGCATTCCACTTGTCTAGCACCATTTAATACTGCTGACAACGAATTACCTACTGCTAAACCAAAATCATTATGACAATGAACAGAGAATATAGCTTTGTTGGAGTTGCTGACATTTTTGATAATTTTATGAATTAAATCGCCGAATTGATGAGGTAAATTATACCCTACAGTATCTGGAATATTGATAGTATTCGCTCCAGCATCAATTGCTGACTCGATAACATCACATAAAAAATCTAAATCAGATCTACCAGCGTCTTCAGGTGAGAATTCAATATCATTGGTAAAATTTTTAGCCAAAGCAATTGCATCAACAGCTGTCTTTATAACCTCACTGGGTTGCATTTTTAATTTTTTTTCCATATGGATGGGTGATGTTGCTATAAATGTATGTATTCTTGGAGATTTAGCATCAATTAGTGAATCTGCGGCTCTTTCGATATCTTTTTCTAAAGCTCTGGCTAAAGCGCAAATACTCGAACCCTTGATATTTCTGGATATTTCTTGTACAGCCTTGAAATCACTCTGACTAGCTATAGGAAAACCTGCTTCTATAATGTCTACATTTAACTCCTCAAGCGCATAAGCAATTTGCATTTTTTCATCAATATCCATTGATGCGCCAGGGCTTTGTTCTCCATCTCTTAGGGTAGTATCAAAAATTATTAAATTTTCATTATTCATATCATTAGATTTTAAAAAAAGCTAAAAGACTATATAGGTAGTCTAGTTAACCAGGTTACAAAGAGGTGATTAATTATAGATGTCTGTTTAATCATAACTCAAACTCTATATTAAATACGTAAATATGCAAGAAAAATCAGAATTTTGATGGTTTTTTCTCATGAGAGAATGATTTTTTCTTTCTCAAAAGACTCATAAGATACATAGTCGGACCTGATAAAGCATACAATAAGAAAAATGAAAATAGAACTAGTGGTGGATCGAATGAAATAAATGCGATTACCAAAGATATAATGAATAAGAATATGTATGGGACTCTATGTCTAATATTAAAATCTTTAAAACTATAATAGGTAATATTGCTGATCATTAAGAATGAAAGTATCGGCAACATAAGTAATCCAAACCATTGTTGACCCAGCAACGTTGAACTAGACGCTTCAATCATCCATATAAAAGTTATTATCACTGCAGCTGCAGCAGGACTTGCAAGCCCTATGAAGTATTTTTTATCAAGTGTCTGGCTTTTAGAGTTAAATCTTGCCAGTCGTATCGCAGCTGATGCTACATAAATAAAACAAATAATCCAAGGCAGCTTATTTGTTTGCCATGATTGTAAATCAAATAATGGAGCTGACCACATGTAAACCAAAATTGCTGGTGACAACCCAAAACATATCATGTCTGATAAACTATCGAAGTATTCACCAAACGAGGTTTGAGTATTTGTTAACCTTGCGATTCGTCCATCTAAGCCATCTAATACCATAGCAACAAGTATAGCTATCGACGCTGAAATAAAATCAGTATTAACAGATGCGATGATTGAATAAAACCCACTGAATAATGCAGCGGTTGTTATTAAGTTGGGAAGCAGAAATACTCCAGGCAACCTTCTTTTTTTTATTTGTGTCATTACTTTATTTTTTCATCTACAAGTTTACTATCTTGCATCCATGACATCATATCTCGTAGTTTTTTACCTGTTTCTTCAATTAAATGATCTGATCCTTCTTTTCTCAATCTATCAAACTCCTTAGAGCCATTCTTAATTTCACTAACAAAGTCATTAGCAAATTTACCATTTTGCACATCTTCAAGTACTACTTTCATTTTAGCCTTTACATGATCATCTATCAAGAATGGTCCTTTGGTTAAATCTCCATACTCTGCAGTGTTTGATATGGAATATCTCATCTCAGTCATACCACCTTCATACATTAAATCAACAATAAGCTTTAATTCATTGAGACACTCAAAATATGCCATTTCTGGTGCATAACCAGCATCAACTAAAGTCTTAAAACCAGCTTTTACAAGGGCGGTTACACCGCCACATAAAACAGCTTGTTCTCCAAATAAATCCGTTTCAGTCTCTTCTTTAAAATCTGTTTCAATTATCCCAGCTCTACCTCCACCAATTGCAGAAGCATAGGCCAGAGCAATATCTTTTGCATTACCAGAATTATCATTATGTATTGCAATTAATGTTGGCACGCCTTTTCCTTGCAAGAAAGTCGATCTAACCAAATGGCCAGGACTTTTAGGTGCTATCATAAATACATCATGCTTTGAATTTGGTTTAATCTGTCCATAATGAATATTAAAACCATGGGCAAATGCTAGGGCAGCAGTATCTTTGAGGTTTGACTCTACACTATCTTTGAAAATATCTGCCTGATATTCATCAGGCGCCAAAATCATAACAACATCTGCCTTTGCAACAGCATCTTCTACTGATAAAACTTCTAGGCCTTCTTTTTCAGCCCTTTTAATTGTCGAAGACCCTGCTCTTAGACCAATTGTTACGTTCACACCAGAATCCTTTAGGTTTAGAGCATGTGCATGACCTTGTGAGCCATAACCAATAATTGAAACATTAAGTTTTTTAATGTTATCTAAATTTGCATCTTTATCATAATATACTTTCATTTTATTCCTCACTTAATATTTTCTAAACTATCAATTCCTCGGCTAATTCCTAACGCACCTGATCTTACCATTTCAATGATTTTAATTTTACCCATTGAGTTAATAAAGGCTAATATCTTTTCAGTAGCTCCAGTTAATTCGATTGTGTAAGTTGTGTCCGTTACATCAATAATCCTAGCTCTGAATATATCTGTTAATCTTTTAACTTCGTCTCTTTGTGTTTTACTGCATTTGAGTTTCATCAATAGCATTTCTCTTTCTATATGAGTTTCTTCAGTTAAATCCCTAACATTAACCACATCAACAAGTTTATCTAGTTGTTTCATCAGTTGGCTTATTTTCTGATCATTACATAAAGTAACGAGTGTCATTCTAGATATAGATTGATCATTTGTTGGCGCTACGTTCAAACAGTGAATATTATAGCCCCTAGCAGAAAATAATCCAGCGATACGCGATAATGAACCAAATTCATTTTCTACTAATAACGATATTATATGTCTTCTTTCTTCCATATTTATGCTAACTCTGTATCTTCACTGGTGGGCGACAGATGCATTTCATTATGTGCCTGACCGCTTTTTATCATAGGGTAAACATTCTCTTCTTGGTCTGTAATAACATCAACAAAAACCAATCTGTCTTTCATGTTCATCGCCTCAGATAATTTATCTTTTAACTCTGATGGTTTTTCTATTTTAATACCAATATGACCAAAACTATTAGCTAATTGTACGAAATCAGGTATTGTCTCCATATATGACATCGCATATCTTCCCTCATAAAAAAATTCTTGCCATTGTCTTACCATACCCATGTATCTATTATTAAGGTTTATAACCTTAATAGGCAACCTATATTGTAAGCATGTGGCTAGTTCTTGAATACACATCACAATACTTGCCTCGCCTGTGACACATACAACCTGTGACTTAGGAAATGCTAACTGTGCACCCATAGCTGCAGGTAAACCAAAACCCATAGTTCCTAAACCACCAGAATTTATCCATCTATTTGGTTTATCAAATTTATAATACTGAGCGGCCCACATCTGATGTTGACCTACATCCGAAGTTACAAAAGCCTTACCTTTAGTAACATCATAGAGAGTTTCTATTACGGACTGTGGCTTTATGATTTTATTAGACTTCTTGTAGCTTAAACAGTTTTTTGATCTCCACTTATTAATAATTTTCCACCATTTTTTTAAACTAGTCTTATTTATTTTTGAAAGATGAGGCGTAATGGCTTTATTGAGAGATTTTAAAATTTTAGATGTCTCTCCAACTAAAGATAAGTCAACTTCTATAATTTTAGATATAGACGATGGATCAATGTCGACATGAATTATTTTAGCAGAAGGACAAAATTTAGATGTATCCCCAGTTACTCGATCATCAAATCTAGCACCAACGGCAAGAAGAACATCGCAATCATGCATAGCCATATTAGCTTCATATGTTCCATGCATACCCAACATCCCCAAGAATTGGTCATCTGTAGATGGAAAGCCACCTAGACCCATCAAAGTATTAGTTATAGGATAATTTAAACTTTTAACTAATTTGTTAAGCTCTTTATATGCGTTACCCAATATTATGCCACCACCAGTGTAGATCATAGGTTTTTTTGCAGAACATAGTAGCTTGGCAGCTTTATTAATTTTATCTTCAGACTCAGACAATACTGGTTTATATGATCTTATTTTAACTTTTTTGGGGTAATCAAATTCAATTTTTATATTTGGATCTGTGAGATCTTTTGGTATATCAATCAAAACAGGGCCAGGTCTGCCAGTTGTTGCAATTATGAAGGCTTTTTTAAATACCTCAGCAATTGATTCGCGACTATCAACTAAAAAGTTATGCTTAGTTACAGGTCTAGTAATACCAGTTGCATCAGCTTCTTGAAATGCATCACTACCAACATATTGACGTGACACTTGTCCAGATATTACAATCATTGGTATAGAGTCCATATGTGCTGTAGCTAATCCAGTTACACAATTTGTGATACCTGGTCCAGATGTAACAAGTACAACACCAGGTTTACCGCATGCTCTAGCATACCCATCAGCAGCATGAGTCGCTCCTTGCTCATGCCTTGCCAGCACATGCTTTATTTTTTTTGCATTGAATAGTGCATCATAGATATGTAATACAGCACCACCAGGATATCCAAAAATGAATTCCACGCCTTCTTTCTTCAGGCATTCAATAATTATTTCTGATCCACTTAGCTTCATAATTCCTCAGTTTTTATACCCTGTACATGATACATCTTTTTTGTAAAACCATCATTATATAAATTCACTATTCAAGGATATATTGCTTATAAGAATTAAAATCCTCAAATATATAATACAAATAAGTCTTTAATAGCTCAGAAAAGACAATTAATATAGACCTTTTATTTTCATACCAATCTTCAGAATGTGTTGAAATATCAAAATCATAATTAAATTTTACATTCAAATCTTTCAGTATTTGATTGGCTCTGAAAATATGATAACGATCTGTGACAATCAAGATATCTCTATATTTTGACATGTCTAATCTGTTTAACTCATTAATCTCATCAATTGTGCTTCTATTGTTTACACCAAAAAGAATAATATTTTTAGGGTCAACACCGCTCCTGGTTAGAATTTCTAGATATAATTCATATGTTTTTTTTGAATTATTTGGCTCAAAATAATTTTTAAAGACTGCCTGCTCTTTACTTACAAAAATAATTTTAGATTTTTTTTCGAAGAATAATTTGCTTGCCCTAAATGCTCTTTCAGGATTTCCTGATAAAACTATAATCGCATCATAGTGGTCTTTATTATCTACTGGATTCTCTCTAGTAATTTTATTTACAAGAAGGAAAGAAACAATAATTATTGCAACTGAAAATAGACCTATCGCCTCTAACAGTTTGCGAAAATATAACAAACTACCTAGGTTTTTTTCATTAGAAAATAGAACTTACTATCTTTTTCTTCTGACTTGAGTAACTCATTACCTGTTTGATTTGCAAAAGACTCAAAATCCTTAACAGCACCAGGGTCTGTAGAGATTATATGAAGCACTTGTCCTGACTCCATTGTATTAATTTCTTTTTTTGCTTTGATTATTGGCAAAGGACAATTTAGGCCACTAGTATCTAGTTCTTTATCAAATTCTGACATCTTATTTCCTTTAAGTTATAATGGTTATGTTAAATTTCATTATTAATATATAGTAATTTATTAATATAATAAACATGTTAATTATTATAAAAAAATATTCAAGAATTATTTTAATCATTAATGTACTTTTAATGTCAATCCCAGTTGCTGTTTTTTCGGCTGAACCACCAAAACTAGGTGATCCACTTAGCCAAAGCATGTCTTTGAAGACTGAAAAAATAATTGGTTTATCCTCATATAAGAGGCTCCAAAGGAATAATTATATAAATAATAATCCTTTGGTATATGCATATATCAGCTACCTTGGTAATAAATTATCGAGAAGCATAATGGATGATGATAGAAATTATACTTTCTTTATTGTTCGATCAAATCAAGTTAATGCGTTTGCTATACCTGGTGGATATATTGGCCTTAACTCTGGCTTGATTACCCTCACAGAAAACGAAGCTCAATTAGCAGGTGTCGTAGCGCATGAAATATCTCATGTAACATTAAGACATTCGGCAGAAATGATTAAAAATATGAGCTCAAATAATATTCCTATGTGGGTTGGAATAATTGCTGGTGTTTTTTCTGGTAACGCAAAAGCTTCGATGGCGGCTTTGAGATTAGGAATCGGTCAGGCTAGTCAACTCAATATTAATTTGATAAGAGAAAATGAAGTAGAAGCAGATGATTATGGAATCGAGATTATTACAAGATCTAATTATGATCTTTCTGAGATGTCCAGGTTCTTTAAGATTATGAATAATACTTCAGGAGAAATACAAAGAGATTTAGCATACTTATCAACCCATCCGATGTATGAGAATAGGATTTCACATATACAAAATAAGTCTAAATTTCAGACTAATCCAATTAAAAATAGTACTGATGATTATTTTTTTGTGAAGACTATTTTAGATGTGGATTCTATATCAGATATAAACTATTCACTAAAAAATATTACTGGTAACGAAATACTAGATAAATATAAAAGAGCACTCTTATATTTTAAGAAATCTGATTATGCATCAGCTAAAAAAGAAATTTATCCTGCATATAATACTGATCCTAATAATTTGTATATAACAATATTATATGCAAAAGTTTTAGCAGAAAAAGGTAATATTGATGATGCTCTAGATGTTTTAAATAAAATCAAAAATATATATCCACATAATACAATAATCTCATTTACAATTTCTGAAATACTAATAGAAAATAATATCAACCTACAATATGCATCAAAACTGATGAAGCCGATTGAGGATACTTACAAACTTAATCCTGACTATCTAAGGTTAGCATCAAAGATGCATACATTAAGCAATAATAACTTCAAGTCATCTTTATTTTTGTCAGATTACTACGTTCTTCTTGGGAGTGTTGACTTAGCCATAGAGGTGATAGAAAATTCTCTCAGATCCAAAGAAATCAATAATACTCAAAAAAAAATATTATCATTAAAAAAACAAAGGATAATATGCGAAAATCCACGAAGATTAGAGCCAATATTTGGCGAAAAAGATTGTTATTAAAGTAGTTTTTTTATTATGCTATCGGTACTATAATAAGTGAGAAATATGAACGCTATAAAAAACATAACTTTGTCTCTATCATTGATTTTAAGCATCAATATGCCTACATATTCTAATGATATAGCAGAAGGGAAGAAACTAGCTTTTGATAGAAAAAAAGGTAATTGTTTGGCATGTCATATGATTGATGATGGCGAACTAGCTGGAAATAGTGGTCCTCCGCTGTTAGCCATGAAAGCACGTTTCCCAGACAAACAAGTTCTTTTTAATCAAATATGGGATCCAACAAAGAACAATCCCAACACATTTATGCCACCATTTGGTAAGCATGGAGCTATAACAAAAGATGAGATTAATAAAATAATAGAGTATCTATATACTCTTTGAGGTAACAATATGAACAGAAGAAATTTTTTAAAAAATTCATTAATGACTGCAGCAACGATTACAACACTTGCTGGCTTGATGATTAAACCAAAACGCGTGTATGCTGGCTGGCCAAAAGAGTCTTTTGATATCACAGATTTGAGTGAATCAATTAAAAGTGTTTATGGGCATGATAATCTTGAGGAAAGCTCTAAAGTGAAACTAAAAGTTCCAGATATTGCTGAAAATGGAGCAATTGTTCCTGTTAACGTAAAAACTAGCTTAGATAATGTTGAGTCTATAATGTTATTTGTCGAAAATAATCCTCAGCCATTATCTAGTGGTTATAATTTTTCATCAAAATCTAGACCAATCATCGGTACTAGGATAAAAATGGGAAAAACATCTACAGTTATGGCAGCTGTAAAGAGCAATGGTAAAATCTATACTTCAGCTAAAGAAGTTAAAATAACAATCGGTGGCTGTGGAGGCTAAACAAAATGAGTACTATTAAAATAAGAGCAAAAGAAAGCAAAGGAGCTGTTACAGTAAAGGCTTTAATGAAACATCCTATGGAAACCGGACAAAGAAAAGACAAAAAGACTGGCGGAAAAATACCAGCACACTTTATTCAAGAAGTAGTAGGTAAAGCTAATGGAGATGAGGTAATAACTGTACATTGGGGTCCAGCCGTGTCTAAAAATCCATATTTAACTTTTGTCTATAGTGGCTCAAAAGGTGATAAAGTTGAGTTAAAATGGACAGACAACAAAGGTAACACTGATTCAAAAATAGCTGAGGTCAAATAATAATTCATGAAAATAAATTTTTCTAATTTTTTTGCAATAAGCTTTCTCCTTGTTAGTGTTGGTGTTTATGCTAGCCCTGAAGAAGATAGAGAGCTATTCCATGATTATTTTGAAAAATTATTTCCTAACACTGAATATAGTGATTATAAAAACGGTGTTTATTCAATAGATTCGTCATCAAGGGAGCAATGGGAATCAATAGAAGATTTTCCTCCTTATGAAATTAATATAGAAAATGGAGAAGAACTATTCAATACTCCTTTTAAGAATGGAAACACATATGCTCAGTGTTTTGAGAATGGTGGGATAGGTATTCGACAGAATTATCCATTTTTTGATGAAGATAAGAATATGGTAATGACTCTTGAGCTAGCGATCAACAACTGTAGAAAAAAGAATGGTGAAAAGCCCCTTAGTTACTACAAAGGCGGGCCAATGGCAGATATATCTGCATACATGGCATACACATCAAGAGGCAATAAAATTAATCTTGAAATACCAAATAATCAAAAAGCTTTGGAAGCATACGAACATGGGAAAAAACTCTATTTTACAAAAGTAGGTCAATTAAATTTTTCATGCGCTGATTGCCATGTTTATAAAACTGGAATTAAATTAAGAGCTGACATACCAAGCCCAGCAATCGGGCATACAACCCATTTCCCGGCATATAGATCAGGGGCAGGCAGGCTGGTAACTTTACATGAAAGATTTGCTGGTTGCCTAAGCAGAGTCAGACATAAGCCTTTCAAGGCGCAAAATGAGGAGTATAGAAACCTTGAATATTTTATTACTTACATGAGTAATGGACTAGAAATTAATGGTCCAGGGTCAAGAAAGTAGGTATAATAAATATATGGTATTTAAAAACATTTCTACTAAATTACTACTCCTGATAGTTATGCCATTTTGTATAACATCATGTGCGACTATCAACGGCTTAATGGCTAACAATGAAGAATCTTCATCTGAAATTAAAGAAATTAGTCTTAACAAAAGACTACAGATATCAATACCTATCCCAGAGAATTCTAAGTATGTGACAGACAAGACAATAATCTTTGGAGAAGGTTCTAGATTTACAGGTGTATTGTATTTAATTCATGAAATTTCTGCAGATGAAGTTGTAGAGTTCTATAGAGTAAATATGAGAGATGCAGGCTGGTCTGAAATTGCTATAGTTAGAAGTGATTTTATTTTGCTTAATTTTGATAAAGAAGATAAGTTTGCCACAATTAAAGTTAACAGAAGAGTTTTCGATAATTCTACATCAGAAGTTACTATTGGACCAAAATCTGACACTACTATAAATAGAAGTATCAATATAGACAATCAAGAATCGAATGTATCGGAAGAACCATTTACTATCCAATAATTATTTTTCAACTTCTGTCGATATAATTTCCATTAAGTCATCGAAATAAAAGTCTCGAAAGAAATGATCTGAACCATCAATTTGAAATAGCCTTATATTATTCTTCTCTGATACTAAATCTTGGACTACTTGATGAGTATTCGGTGTTATTTTATCTTCAGAACCTGTGATCACTCTTGTTTGTACCGAAGATGATTTGAGAGCCTCGATTAAACTTTTTGTCTCAGGATTATAATAATAACTTTTGAAAGTTTCGCCACTGACTGAAGCTTTTTCACAACCCAAGAAATTAATACTTAGGTTATCCTTAATATTTATCGATTCTATATCAATATTATGATTCGCTTGATAATTAATTTTATGACCATAATCAGAGTCAATTATAGGAGCTAAAAGAAAAATAATGTCAGGATTCATCAAGTCATCTCTTTCATTTAAATAAAAATTTAAAATATCTAGCGCTCCTCTAGAATGACCAATAAGATAAAGCTTTGTATACCCCTTATTACTTATAAATTTATACCATAATTTAATTTCATCTAATGAATCTTTAACAGTATGCTGATGATGTATGTCGCAGGGTAAAAAATCATTATTTCTATCCTCTACACCATAACTTAAATTAATAGATAAACTGTCGATACCAATATCTAATAAAGACTCTCTAAGGGAAGATATTAACTCTAAGTTTTGATGCCCACGAGTACCATGTAATAGAAGGGCTATTGATTCAGTTTTATTATCCTGCGTCAAAAAGAAAGCATTTAGTTTGTTTTGTTGGACAGTGTCGGATAAAGCATAAGATGAAAAAAGTATTAGAATTGTTAATAAAGTATTCTTCATAATATTATATTATAGGGCGTACTGGATTCGAACCAGTGACAAATGGCTTAAAAGGCCACTGCTCTACCAACTGAGCTAACGCCCCATTATATTTTCTCAAGCTTTCTAAATCTATTTGGTATTAAATTCAAATCTGCTAATGAAGACCTAAGACTATCAAAAAAACTGCAATCTTCATAGACCGCGTTGTAAAATTCTACTTTCATAGTGATCGCAGCACCAAGTATTATGAATATAAGAGTAATGAAAGAACCAATTGCTAGAGTAGATATTCCAGTAACGCCTTGGCCAATTGTACAGCCCATAGCTAAAACACCGCCAATGCCTATTAAAACCGCACCTATAATGTGTCTAATAAAATCTTGTTTAGATAAAAACCATTCAATTCTGAAGTTTTTAGATAAAACCGAATAAGCAAAAGCACCAGTTATAACCGATAAAAGGGCAGTTACACCAAAAGTTAAATAATATAAATCAGCTGCATTGCCAGCAAAAATTAATGTTTCGCCCATCGGATTGATAAAAGTGAATGATTGCATGCCAACGCTAGGACGAGGATCATCCAAAAAGTCATTAGCTCCAATCCATTCCTGGCCAATTACTCCTCCTGTTAATAGCCATGCCATTACAATTACTAAGCCCACAATAATGCCACTAAATACATTATCAAAATTTTGTATAAATTTACCTGATTTAAATATCATAAAGATCATTATCAATGAAACTATAATACCTAATATGAGGTTAAAATGAGCGCTATTATTAATCGAAAATATAGAAGATATAATAGTAGGTAGTGATTGGTCTAGTATTCCTATTTGAGCCAAATCAAGGCTAATAGGGTTCATCCAACTATGAAAGACTATTCCATAGAAATCAGTCCTAGTCATAACATAAGCCATAATACCTGCAATAATCAAAACTACTAAAGATTTTAAATTACCACCACCAACTCTAATTAACACTTTATTTCCACACCCACTCGCATATGTCATGCCAATCCCAAACATAAGACCTCCAATTATATATCGCGGCCATGCTAGGAGAGAATTTCTATAAGGTATCCTGGAATCATTTATATCAAAGAATGATAAGAAGCTTAAAATTGCTACGCCTAATATTGCAATCGCAGCTGCTAGCATCCACGATTTAAATCTTGAAAGATCGCCAATATTGACCCAATCAGACACTGCACCCATAGTGCAAAAGTTAGTTTTCGTTACAACAAAACCTAGAATAAACCCAAGTATACCTATATAGATCAATAATTGTGTAGCTACTTCCATAAATCCTCTTATCTACAAATTTAAATTCCATTAATTATATTAACAAAACTTAATATAAGCATTATATTTTTTATTTTTTTTTATAGTTAGTGGGGTCACTAATACCAGCATCAATAAAACCCTGTTTTCTGAAGTGGCAAGAATCACATATGCCACATGCCTCGCCGAGATTATTTAGAGAATAGCAAGATACAGTATCACCATAATCAACATTAAGCTCAGAACCCATCTTAATAATTTCTGATTTAGAGAGATTTATCAAAGGAGTATGTATTTTAAAAGGCAATCCTTCAGAGCCAGCCTTAGTACCCAAATTTATCATACTTTCATATGAATTAATGTATTCTGGTCTGCAATCTGGATAGCCCGAATAATCTATAGCATTAACTCCTATAAAAATGTCTCTTATAGAAAATTTTTCAGCATAAGATGCTGCAATAGATAAGAATATTGTATTCCTTGCTGGAACATATGTAATTGGTATTCCTACTGGACTACTACTTGGCACATCTATGTTAGCATCAGTTAAAGCAGAGCCACCGATTTTAGTTAAATCTATATCAAATATTATTTGATCTACATTAGGATGCTTATCTACTATTTTTTTGCTGGCCTCTATCTCGTAACAATGTCTTTGCTTATAATTAATAGTTAGAGCAAGAACATTAAAGTTTTTGGATAAAGCATACACAAGAGTAGTAGTTGAGTCTAACCCACCCGAAAATAAAACTAATGCTTTTTTACTATCTACCACGTTCATTATTCCAAATAATCTTATGTAATTGAGTCTGTAATCTCGCTTCAATATTATCACTTAACATATTCTCAGCCAATATACGTATATCCATCTGACCATCACTAGGCGACATTAAAATCTTACAAATATTATTTAGGTCATGCTTAATGATATAGTTTTTTGACCATTCATAATCATCGATACTACAGATTACAAACTTTACTTGATCAGTTTTTTTAAGAAATTTATAATTATTTATAATATTATTATCTGATTCACCAGAATCTGGGGTTTTTACATCAAGTACAACAGTAACTAATTCATGCAGCCCCTCAATAGAGATTGCATTACTCGTTTCTATTGATATTTCATAATTGAGATCTACGAGTTGATCAATAAGTTGTTTGGTATTTTTTTGTGACAACGGTTCGCCACCAGTTATTGTAATATTCTTACAGTTATATTTTTTAATATCATCAATAATTTCTTGGAATGACATCTTTCTGCCTTCAGTAAAAGCATATGATGTATCACAATACTGACATCTTAATGGGCAGCCAGTCAATCTAATAAAAATAGTAGGTAATCCAGCCGATAAACTTTCACCTTGTATTGAATAAAAAATTTCATTTATTATTAAATTACTCATAAAATCAGATTAGTTTTAAAGAATCAGGGTCACTAATTAGCGTCATGCCATGACAAATTGCAACTCCAAGTGCATCAGATGCATCAATTTCTAATTTTCTTCTGATGTTAAGAATTGATTTAACTTTTTTTTGTAATTGTTCTTTATCAGCAGCACCGTTTGTTGTAACAATCATTTTAACTCTTCTTGGGCTATATTCAAAAATATCAAGGGCTTCTCGGCCACATGCACAAATAGCAGCACCTCTAGCTTGTCCTAATTTTATAGCAGTACCAGCATTGACACTAAAAAAAACTGATTCGATTGCCACATGATCTGGTTTATATTTTTGAATAATGTCTGTAGTCGCTTGGTTTATCATAGAAAGCTTAGTTGTGTATCTATTTTTTAAACCTGTTTTAATGATTCCATGATGCACATATGAGATATCTGCATTTTTCGATAATTTGATAACACCAAAACCAGTAATATTCGTTCCAGGATCGATACCCAATATAGTAGTCATCTTAGGATAGATTGCTGTTCATATAAACATTCTGAACATCATCTAACTCCTCTATTTTATTTGATAAGTCAGATATTTTCTCAGAATCTTCATTAGAGATATCTATGGTTGTTAAAGGATCCATTATAATCTCCTCATCTTTAACATCTATTGATTTTGATTCAAAATATTTTTTAGTATTAAAAAGTTCAGTAGGTTTTGTAAAAATAATACATCCAGTGTCTATCATCTCAAAATCTTCAAGGTCAATGTCTTCCATATGTTCTACAAGAGCATCCTCAGATATATTGTTTAACTTCATAACGCCCACCTTTCTAAATAGATGTGACACCGATCCATTCGTTCCAAGGCTACCACCATTTTTTGACAAAACATGTCTTAGATCTGATACAGTTCTATTTTTATTATCAGTAAGACATTCAACAATAACAGCAATGCCTTTTGGACCATAACCTTCATATGTTATTTCCTCATAACTATCATTATTTTGACCGGTGGCTTTATCAATTGCTCTTTTAACAGTGTCTTTAGGTACATTTGATGCGTTTGCTTTTGAGAGTGCAAGTCTTAGTCTTGAGTTACTGGAAGTATCAGTTCCTCCCATTTTTGCAGCCACAGTTATTTCTCTTATAACTTTCGTAAACGTCTTTCCTCTTTTGTTATCCTGAGCCTTTTTTCTATGCTGAATATTAGCCCATTTACTATGACCTGCCATATTAAGATGCCCTATTAATTTTATTATTTAGGTTAAAGTTTATCATTCTATCTATAGGTTTTTTTGCTTTGTTTATTATATCACGTGATAATACGATTTCATTTGTTTTAGCATTGAAGACATCTAATAACTTTTGAACAATATTTAAATTCATCCATGGACATCTTCCACAACTCTTACAAGTAGCGCCCTCTCCTTCTGTTGGTGCCTCTAAAAATATTTTATTAGGCGAGAATTTTTTCATTTGATATAAAATACCTTTTTCTGTAGCCACGATAATATATTTTTTCTTACTAGCTTTTGAAGCTTCTATCAGCCTAGTTGTAGAGCCTACAGTATTTGCTAGTTGAATGATGCTACGAGGTGATTCCGGATGAACAAGTACATCGCAGTCAGGATGCTTAGCTATCATATTCTTAAGTTCAATCGTTTTATACTCTTCATGTACAATACATGAACCATCCCACAACAACATATCAGCACCCGTGGTATCAATAACATAATTACCTAAATATTTATCTGGAGCCCAAATAAGTTTTTTGCCTAGCGAAGTAAGATGTTCAATTAATGGCACTGCCATACTTGATGTTACTACCCAATCAGAAATGGATTTTACTTTTGCGCTAGTATTAGCATACACAACTACGTCTCTATCATTATGTGTATCACAAAACTCTTTAAACTCTGCATAATCACAACCAGTATCCAAGGAGCATGTAGCTTCAATATCTAGCATTAATACTTTCTTATCTGGATTAAGAATTTTAGCGGTTTCACCCATAAATTTAACACCTGCTACTATTAATGTGGTTTCTTTTTGTTTAGATCCATATCTTGCCATTTCTAAACTATCACCAACAAACCCTCCAGTATCCTCCGCTAGTCTCTGTACTTGCTCGTCAACATAATAATGAGCAATAATTTTAGCATTATTTTTTAAAAGTAATTGTTTAATGCTTATAAGATGATCTGCGTAGCTCATAATTATTTTTTAGATTTTATTGATGAAATTGATAGCTCTTTAAGTTGTTCATTGTTTACATCAGACGGAGCATCGGTCATCAAACATGATGATGACTGTGTTTTTGGAAAAGCAATTGTATCTCTTATTGAGTCTAGTTTGAGTAAAAGCATTACAATTCTATCGATGCCAAACGCAATACCTCCATGTGGAGGACATCCATAAGATAAAGCTTTTAGAAAGAATCCAAATTTAGAATTCATGTCATCTTCATCTATTTTTAGAAGTTCAAAAATTTTCATTTGAACGTCTTTAGAATGAATACGTATCGAGCCTCCACCAATTTCATTGCCATTTAAAATAAGATCATAGGCTCTTGAATTGATTGAATAAATATCATTATTCGATGAAAGATCGTCTGGGTTAGATGGAGCTGTGAATGGGTGATGTATAGATGTAGGCTCTCCGTTTGAGTCTTTTTCAAATAAAGGATATTCTAAAACCCACAAAAATTTCCAGTTATCCTCTATAAGATTCAATTGAACTCCAAGCTTTTTAATGAGGGCAGCCATAGAATCATTAACAATGTCTTTTTGATCAGCAGAAAAGAATATTAAATCTCCGTCAGTAGCATCTACATGATTTAATATATTTTTAATTACATCTTCATCTAAAAATTTTTTGATAGGAGATATAATCCCGGCATCTAAATCATTAACATTTTCACATTTGAAATATGCTAGACCCTTAGCACCAAAATTCTTAACTAGATCAGTCAAATCATCAATATCTTTTCTAGAAAGAGATATTCCATTCGGTACTCTTAATGCCGTAATTCTAGAATCAGAATTATTTACATGATCTGAGAAAACTTTAAACTCAACATCACTAACAATGTCTTTAATATCAATCAGGTTTAGTGGATTACGTAGATCAGGTTTATCACAACCGTAACTTCTAATTGCATCACTAAAAGACATTCTCTCAAAAATTAATTCTTCTTTGAAATTCATCAGATCTTTAAAAATCTTATTACAGAGACCCTCTACAAGAGTTATTATGTCTTCTTCATCTACAAATGCAGCCTCAACATCCAACTGAGTGAACTCAGGTTGTCTATCAGATCTGAGATCCTCATCTCTAAAACATTTTGCAATTTGAAAATACTTATCAATGCCACCGATCATAAGTGTTTGTTTAAAAAGCTGTGGTGATTGTGGTAATGCAAAAAACTTTCTTTCGTGAACCCTGCTTGGCACTAAATAATCTCTTGCACCTTCAGGAGTTGTCTTGGTTAGTATAGGTGTTTCTATATCTATAAAATCATTTGAATAAAAATATTCTCTAATTGATGCTATTAATTTTGATCTAAACCTTATATTTTTTTGCATTATATTGTTTCTGAGATCGAGATATCTATATTGTAGTCTTTGATCTTCATTGACATTAATATCATTTATTTTAAACGGTGGGTTATTAGACTTATTTAATATATCCAATGATGAAACTATAATCTCTATAGACCCCGATGCTATTTCAGAATTTATTGCTCCCTCAAGCCGAGGACTAACAGTTCCTTGTACACAAATCACATACTCTGATCTTATTGACTCAGCCAGTTTAAAAAGGCCTTGATTATCAGGATTTAAGACCAACTGAACAATACCTGTATGATCACGTAAATCGATAAAAATAATACCGCCATGATCGCGACGCTTAGCTACCCAGCCATAGACTTTGACAGCATTTTTTATATGTTTGTCATTAACTTCATTACAATAGTAACGTTTCATAATTTTCACTTTTTCCTAATTATTTTTCAGATGTATTTGATTTAGGTTTATCATCAGATTTCTTTTTCTTGAAATCAGTTTCATACCACCCAGAACCTTTGAGTCTAAAGCCTGATGAAGATATTAGTTTTTTAACCTTGCCTTTGCTGCAAACTTTGCAGACGTCTATATCTTTATCAGATATTTTCTGAAAATGTTCAAATATCGAACCACAATCTTGGCATTTATATTCGTAAATTGGCATATATTTGTATTTCAGCAATAGCGTTAATTATTTATTGTATTATACAAAAAAAATGAAGTTTTATCTCGCATAAATATAGTGTATAATCCTCGCTTAAATAGACTATGAAATCAATATATAAATTAATAACACTACCAATTATGATCTTATTTGCTTCTGCGGGTATGGCTGATACTCCACTTCCAGGCAAAGATAAATCAGAAACTTGCCTTGGTTGTCATGCTATAGAGGGTTATAACAATGTCTATCCAACCTATAAGGTCCCTAAAGTAGCTGGACAAAATGCTGATTACATCATTTCTGCTCTTAAAGCTTATCGTAATAAAGACAGAGTCCATGAAACAATGCATGCAAATGCATCTGCACTAACAGATCAAGATATAATCGACATAGCCAAATACTTCGAGTCACTCAAATGAAAATAATTAAAGTCCTATTAATAATACTTACAATACCTTTATCTATTCAAAATGTGGCCGCAGATTACAATGCAGGTCAAGAGAAATCACAGGTCTGTGCAGGTTGTCATGGCGCTGATGGTAATTCACAAATTACTATGTATCCAAGGTTAGCTGGGCAACATAGAGATTATTTAGTTTATGCATTAGAAGGCTATAGGTCTGGGGATCGTAAAAACGCTATTATGAGTGGTTTTGCTAAAGGATTATCAGATCAAGATATTCAAGATTTATCTGAGTATTATTCGATGCAAAAAGGATTAAAAACCCTACCCAAAAAATAATTTATAGTTTCTTAGATTCAATTGATCTATATAATGCCGGGACTAAATAAAGAGTTATAAGCGACGATAAACCAATTCCTCCAAGGACAACGATTGCCATAGCATATCTGCTTTCAGCACCTGCTCCACTACTAAGAACTAGAGGTAGAGCTCCAAGCATTGTAGATAAGGTAGTCATTAGCACAGGTCTGAGTCTGATAAGGGATGATTCAAAAATTGCTTCTTCAATATTCTTGCCTTCTTTTCTGAGCTGGTTAGCAAATTCTACTACCAAAATGCCATTTTTTGTAATCAAACCCACCAACATCAAAAAACCGATTTGACTATAAACGTTTATAGATGTCCCTGTTAAAAAAATTGTATAAAGACCAGCCGTTAAGGCAATTGGGACTGTAAATATTATTGCCAATGGTCTTCTAAAACTTTCAAACTGTGCAGCTAATACTAAATAAACTATAAGTATTGCAAACAAAATAGTTATCTCTAAGCTATTACCTGCCTCAAAATATTCTTTCGAGGATCCACTATAAGAAATTTTAGCATTAGCAGGTAATGATGTCTTAGCAAGATTAGTAACATCCTTTAGTGCGTCACCAAGAGGGTATCCGGGCGCCAAAGATGCAGAAAAAATTGTTGATGGCATCCGATTAATCCTTTGTAAACTTAAGCTTGTAGATGTTTGCTGAGTTTTTACTAAATTTGAAAGTGGTATCAAAGATGATTTAGATGACTTAATGTAAATATTATCTAAGCTATTTAAGTTAACTCTGAATTTTTCATCGGCTTGCAAAATCACATTATATGTCAAACCATCTTTAGAAAAAGTTGTAACTTTATTTGATGCAAGCAACGTTTCCATAGTTCGTGCAATTGACTCAGCAGAAACACCTAGCTCATAAGCTTTATCTCTATCAATCTGCAAATTTAGCCTAGGGTTAGTTATTTTATAATCTATATTTTGATTCTTTAGATTCAAGCCGGAAGATTTTTCAATGAGAATGTTGCCCCAATTATTGATTTCTTCATAATTATTACCACTAATAACAACTTGAACTGGAGGTTTAAATCTACTTCCACCAAGACTGGGTGGATTTATGGCAAATATTCTAGCTCCAGGTATAGAAAGAAGCTTGGGAAATATTTCTCGAACTATTTTTTTTTGGTGTCTCCTATCATCCCAGCCTGTCAAGGTTGTGAACATAAATGCTGAATTTACAGCTCCAGGTTTTCCAGAAAACCCTGGAGCTACAATAGAAAATATTGTAGATATTTCTCCGTTTTCAGAATACTGCTCTAGAGTTTTTTCAACTTGTTTCACGATTGAATCAGTATAATCAAGTGTTGCGCCTTCAGGACCGGATACAGAGATAATAAAAATGCCTCTATCTTCAGTTGGTGCAAGTTCTTTTTGAATAACCTGAAATAAAAGCACTGCAACTACTATCATAAGTATAGAAGATATATAAACTTTCTTAGGATTATCTTGAGATACTTTTAATGAGGTCTTATAAAAATTTCTAAATTTAGTTATTAACGTAGGCTCATAGTCTTTCTTAATTTGAGGTTTTATTAGTTTTGAGCATAACATAGGAGTTAAGGTAAGAGCCACAATACTGGAAAAGATTACGGCAAAAGATAATACAACGCCAAATTCAATAAATAGTCTCCCCGTCTTACCGTCCATGAATGATAAAGGTAGAAAAACACTTATTAAAACTAAAGTAGTTGCAATAACTACAAAAGTTATTTGTTTGGCGCCTAGCACCGATGCTACTTTAGGTGATTCTCCATTGTCCAAACGACGTTTTATATTTTCAAGAACTACAATAGAATCATCAACAATTAATCCTATGGCAAGCACTAAAGCTAAAAAAGTTAATACATTTAATGAATATCCCAGGGCATAAATTACATATAATGTAGATATCAGCGATACTGGTATAGTGATCGCAGGTATAAATGTAGCTGAAGCAGTAGATAAAAAATAATATATTACCACGATAACCATTAGCATCGAAATTATCAGAGCAAAATTGACTTCAGAGATAGACTCCTCAACAAATACAGATTGATCATAACCTATAAACATATCAATGTTTTCGGGTAAAGACGGTCTAATTAGCTCGAGTTCATCTTTAACTGCTTTAGTTACCTTCAATACGTTTGATTTTGTCTGACGTACGATTCCAAGTCCAATGGCATTATCGCCGTTAGCTCTCAAAAAACCTCTCTTGCTCTCAGCACCTATCACAATATCTGATATGTCTCCCAGTCTAATCTTTTTATTGTCATAATTTTTAATAACAATATCTTTGAACATATTTATATCAGATAACTTAGATTTTACCTGTATACCTATTTCTGTCTCTGTAGACTCAAGTCTCCCAGCAGGTTTTTCAATATTCTCTTTATTTATAGATGATAGGACATCATCTACAGTAATCTTTCTTGATGACATTTTATCTGGATCTAACCAGATCCTTATGGCATATTTTCTCTCTCCACCAACAGTAACAGAAGCAACACCAGGCAAGATTGATAATCTATCAATTATATTTCTATCTAGGTAATCATTTAATTGGATAGTATCTAATTGTTTACTTGTAAAGCCTACCCATAAAACAGCTCTTGCATCTGTGTCTGACTTAGCTACTCTTGGTTTATCAGCATCAATTGGAAGTTGAGGAGAAGCTCTTGAAACTTTCTCTCTAACATCATTTGCCGCTGACTCCATGTCTCTAGAGAGATTAAACTCAATTCTAATACTTGATAGCTCGTCTTTACTTTCAGACTTTATCTCTTTGATGTTTGAAATACCCGCAAGAGAATCTTCAAGAACCTGCGTAATATCCCTTTCAACTATTTCAGCGGATGCACCCCTGTATACTGTACTTACAGTGACAACAGGTTTGTCAATATCCGGATACTCTCTAATACTAATTTTGTCATAAGATACTAGACCAACAAGAACTAGAAATAGACTTATAACTGTAGCCAAAACAGGTCGATTAACTGTAATTTCAGATATATGCATTTTAATTTAGAATCTTAATTTTAGAACCATCTTTTAATTTTTCTTGGCCCATATAAATAACTATATCATTATTGCTAAGACCTGACTTGATCTCAATTGCAGAATTAGCTTTTATTCCTATTTGCACCTCAGTCAATCTTGCTGTGTCCTTATCGACTTTATATACAAAATGTTTCTCATTTATACTTAAGAGCGATTCCTCAGGTACTAATATTGCATTAGCATTCTCTTCTAAAAATATATCTACTTTCATTAATAATCCAGGTTTTAGAACATTAGACTTATTATCTATTACGGCATATGCCTCAATTGTTCGAGTCTGAGTATCAATCCTAGTGTCGACGAATTTAAGATCACCATAATACTCATAATTAGGTAAATTATCAGAGGTAACTGAAAATGATAGTTTTTTCGATAGATATGGCATTAACCTTTCTGGTAAATCTAATGGTAGCTTCATGACATTGAAATTATCTAACGATGTCAATAGATCACCTTTTGAAACATTTTGGCTAGCTTTTATTTTACTGAGGCCAATGACACCCGAAAAAGGTGCATGAATTTTCGTAGAGCCCACTTTATCAGACGATATTATTGAATAGAGGAGTTGGCCTTCTGTTACAAGTGAGCTCTCTGTATAAAAAATCTTATCAACTATCCCGTTTACTTTACTAGTAATATCAACAGATTCATAAGACTCTATTACAGATAGTGCTCTGTAGCTATATTGAGCGATGTCAATATCAACCGGTACTGCTTTAACTGAGGTAACTCTAGTTTGATTCATGAATTTGCTAAAATACATATATTTCAAATATAAAGATGTCGCGCCATAGATTAAGCCAATAATAAATAATGATACGAATATTTTAAATAAGCCTAATGACTTAAAATAATTTAACACTTTATTTTGCATACACTATTTTACCCATATTAGAGAAGCAATTCTACCGGTATTATTCTCACCTCGATATGAATAATATAAATTAGAATTTTGATATGTGCACATATCATCTGTGTAGATCTTAGTAACACCGTTACTTTTTAGAAGCATTTTTGCTGCAGATTTTAAATCAAGTTTCCATCGTTCATTGTCATACTTGGTAAATATTTTTGTTGATATTTTAGAAAGCTTCTTATAAACATCCTCTCTTACAAGATAATTATCGGCACTGATAGAAGGACCTATCCAACAAATTATATCCTCAGGATTTTTTGTAAATCTTGTTACAAATTTTGTTATAATACCATTTGCTAAACCTCTCCAGCCAGCATGTATTACCCCAACTTTTGTTCCCGAAGAATTACAAATAAGGATAGGCAAACAATCTGCAGAAAGAACAGAGCATGCAAGACCAGATACAGAAGTATAACATGCATCACAAACTAAGTCTTTTTTTGAATCTGTTACCTTTCTGATATAAGAACTGTGTATTTGTTTCATCCAAACAGGCTCTTCTATAAGACCAAGTGTTTTTTTTAACTCTTCCCTATTTTTTCTCACACTGACTCTAGAATCCCCAACATCATAACTTAAATTAGAGTGTCCAAATTTATTTTTACTATACCCACCAATTCTGGTCGTATAGCAACAACCAATATTATCTGGTGCACCCCAAGATATTTTTTTAATTTGTATTGGCATAACTTATTTCCTCAATTAAAGATTCTAGCTTTTTGAAGGATTTTGGTTTCTCACATTCTATTTTAAAAATATTATTAGTAATGGGATGCCTAAACTCTAATGATGAGGCATGTAGTGCATGATCATCTGATGAGCATGAAAGCAGCTCTAAAATATCAGGATGCTTTGTGAAGATAGTTTTCTTAAAACCATATAACTTATCACCAATTACTGGATGGCCAATATGTGATAGATGAACTCTTATTTGATGTGTTCTGCCTGTGACTAACTCGACTTCTAAAGAAGATGCTTTTTCAAATCTTCTTAGGACTTTTATTTTAGATATTGATTCTTTACCATTTTCAGTTACTGACATTTTTTTTCTATTAATTTTATGTCTTCCGATTCTCTCATCAATTTTTGATACATTATTAATAATTCCAGAAACTAATGTATGATACTTTTTTATAACTTTTCTATCTTGTATTTGCTTAGTAAGATTATTATGCGACTGTAATGTTTTAGCGATAATCAATAAGCCAGATGTTTGCTTGTCTAGACGATGAATAATACCTGCTCTAGGTACATTTCTTAATTCTGGGTATTTAAATAATAGAGCATTCTGAAGTGTGCCAGAATAATTACCAACTGCAGTATGGGTTACCATGCCACATGGTTTGTCTACTACCAAGAAACTACTATCATCATGAAGAATATTTATTGGTATATCTTCAGAGATAATATCTAACTTTTCATTTTGCATGACCTCAATTTCTATCAGTGACTTCGATGTCAATTTATCTTTTGGAGAACATATTTTCCCATTTATTAATATTTTCTCATTATTGATCCAATTTTTTATACAAGATCTTGAATATTCTGGCAAATAAGATACCAGTAACTGATCAATCCTAAGATCGTTTTTAGGCTCTACGTCAAATCTGTAAAAAGTTACATTTTTCATGGTGTTTTCTCACATAACTAATCTATAATAACAAAATGAAAGCTAAAATTCTCCTTATTAACCTTGTATTGATGACTTTATTGTCGAGTTGCTCGTATTGGACGAATGTACTAAAAGAAGCAGATCCTACTGTCGGGATGTCAGCCGCGGAGATATATACTCAGGGCAAGGAGTTTCTTGATGTTGAGGATTATCCTAACTCTATTAAATATTTTGATATATTAGAAGCAAGATATCCTTTTGGAAAATACTCTACTCAAGCAATGTTAGATTTAGCATATGCTGCATATCAGTCTAATCTAAAAGATGAGGCAATAGTTAACTGTGATAGATTTATACGTTTATATCCAAATCACCCGAATGTTTCATATGCATACTATCTAAGAGCGTTATCGAATTTTGATAAAGATAGGAATTTTATAACAGAGATATTTGCTCAAGATCCATCAAAATATGATGTTACTAAACTGAAACAATCTTTCGATGATTTTACAGTAGTGGTAAATAAGTTCCCTAAAAGTAAATATGCAAAAGATTCAAGAAACAGACTTATATATATCAAGAATATGATAGCTAAAAATGAACTATATATCGCAAAATATTACAGTAAAAGATCAGCACATGTTGCAGCAATCGAGAGAGTGAAATATATGTTAAAAAACTACAGCGGTACGCCAAGCTCAGAGGAGGGATTACTAGTCATGATAAATAGTTACAATAATCTGAAGATGAAAGATTTAGCATATGATACCTCTAGAGTTTTAAAAGAAAATTATCCTGAATATACAATTTCAGAAACTAAAAATAATTATATAAAAGTTTATAAAAAGATAGAGTCATTTGATATGGATGCCAAGGATAAACCTATAAAAGATAATGGAAGTTGGTTTTCTTATTTCAATATCTTTAACTATTTTTGAGCTTATCACCTATTTTACATACAGGGATCGGCATCATTTTGTGAAGGTTTCTAGTTCTAATTTCTAAATATTTCTCTCTGTAAATACTATTCTCATCTGTCATTGCATTTTCTAGTTGCTCATATGTTAGTCCAAGCTGATCTTCATCTGTTCTATCATCTTCCCATAATCCATCTGTAGGCTTGGCAGTCAATATTTCATCTATTATGCCAAGTTCTTTAGCCAAAGCTCTCACTTCACTTTTCGTAAGATCTGCTATAGGAGATATGTCGACACCACCATCACCATATTTTGTATAGAAACCAACACCAAAATCTTCAACCTTATTACCTGTACCTACAACTACGCCTGATGATGATTGTGCAATTTGATATAATAACAGCATTCTCAGTCTTGATTTAGAATTAGCAAATGCTAGTTCATCATTATGGTTTGTTGCTTGGCAAGTCTGTTTGAAAATATTAAATGTATCAGAGAGATCAATTTCATATTCTTCGGTATTTTTAAATCCTTTAACTAGTGATGAACAATGAGCTTTGCTCAAAGAGATATCTTTAGAATTTAGGGGGATTTTAACTAAAATAGTTTTAATTTTTGTCATTGCACATAATGTGCTTGTCAAGGCCGAATCAATACCTCCAGAAACACCAATGACAAGCGAGTCGATATTTGATGATTTTTTTACATAATCATCTATCCAGTTTACTATATAATTTATTACCTTATTGTTATCCATAGATATACTAATATTGCTAAAGTTTACTTTCAGAACAAGGTTTCATCCAAATCCGATACATTATAGTCTATAATAACAAAATAATACTAATCAATATAAAAATATGCGTATAATAATAGTACTTTTAGTAGTAGTTTTCTTATATATTTTATTAAAACCACTGCTCATAAATAACAAAATGAAGACAGCTAATAAAAAGAAGATGGATATTAAATATTGCAAGCACTGCAAATCTTATGTGATATCTGAAGACTTTTGCGGTTTAAAAAATAATAATTATAAATACTGTAAAAATTATAAATGAGACTAATATGACTAGAATACCATTGCTAATAACATTATCTGTAATAATGATAATAGGTATTATATTAACTGTACTTCTTCGGTAAAAAAAATGAAGCCAGTCGTAATTTCAGGAAAAATTGGATCCGGCAAATCTACAGTTTGCAAACTATTTAAAGATCATGGTTATATGGCGATTAATTCAGATACGATGGCAAAAGATCTGATCAGGACAAATGAGGTAATTAAAAAAAGTTTAATCGAATCGTTTGGTGCTGATGTCATACATAAAAATGATATATCATTCAAAAAACTTAGGTCTATCTTATGCTCATCTGATGAGAATAAAAGGATAATAGATGCAATAGTTCATCCAGTTTTTTATAGAGAGCTAAATATAGTTATTAGCTCTAGTAAAGATAAACTTGTAATAGAAATACCTCTGATAGAAACATGTCATCATATTGATACTGATTATACTTTAGTTTATGTAAAAACAGACAAAGATATAAGAAAACATAGATTCTTAGAAAAAAAAGATATAGATGAAAATATTTTTGAGAGTCTTAATGGGTTACAAAAAATTAAAGATTTGTCTTCAATTGATCAAAAATATACTATATTTAATAATGGAAGCTTAAAGGATCTAGAAGATAGTTTTAATAAACTTTATGAAGAATTAAATAATGAATAGCTTATCAGACAATCAGGTTTCAATATATGAAGAACCAGTACAAGAAAAAGTTAGAAAGTTTCTTAAAATTGAATACTTGTTTGATAGAATTTATTATTTTAAGAGCAAGGAAGATAAAAGAGAAAACTATACTGCCCTAATGGCTTTATATGATTTATATGAAATACTATCTAGGAGCGATATTAAGTCAGAATTAATAAGAGAGGTTGAGACTCATAACACGTACTTTAATAAGATAAAAGATTCCCAGTCGTCCAATACTGATCATAGTAAATTAAATTCTGTAATTGAAAAACAAGAGCTTCTTTTAAAACTTCTATATAGCATCGAGAGTAATTATCTAGATTATCTAGATAATGATGTACTCTGTAAAACTATTTTCAAGAATTTTAACAGCACTATACAACCCTCATCTGTAGATTTTTGGCTAACAAGGGATATTGTTTTAAGGGAAACGCAGATAGATCTGTGGTTAGAACCATTATTATTTATTAAAAAGAGTATAGATTTTATACTAAATATTATTAGAAAGTCTGGCAACTTTAACGATAAGCTTGCAGAAAAAGGATTTTATATTGAAAAGCTAGATCCTAAAAAAAATGTATTATTAATTAGAGTTACTCTAACATCTGATTTATATTATTATCCACAGATAAGTGTTGGGAAACAACGATTAAATATAATGTTTATGTCAAAAGATGATAAGAATAACCTTATTAGACATAAAGATGATGTACAATTTATTCTAACTACATGCGTATTATAATAATTTTTAAAAATTAGTAATACCTGATACTCCATATCCATTATGAGATAAACACTTGTCTAGATCAGACTTTCTTATTCCTCCGAGCGCAAAAACAGGCATGTTGGCCTCTAAAGCAAGATTTCCAAAGCTATCCCAGCCTAATGTTTGTTTTGTATATAATTTAGAAATCAATACTGGTGATAAGAAAATAAAATCAAAGTTATATTTGTTAGCTATGCGTATATCTGAAATATTATGGCATGATGCAGAATATGTGAGTTTGTTATTTAGTTTTATAAATTTTGTATTTTCTAAATCTTTTAATTGATCAGATTTATAGTGTATACCTTTGAACTCTAAATTTTTAAATAGTTCATAATATGTTACATCTAATATTAGATCAATATTATTGTCAGAACATATTTTAGAATATTTTTCTGCCTGAATATAATAATCCTTAGGGTTTATTTTATTAGATCTGTATCTTAAAATGTTATTTGAATATAACTTTGATACATCTTCGTTTGTATAATTATCAGCATCGATCGATTTGATAGAACAATACCTTGGTAAAGATAAATAATTAAGGACTCTAAATGTAGAGTCTATGAATTTTTCGTTTGATTCAAATGCATTCAAATAAAGTAGCCCTTGATTTTCTTTAGCGTAAATATTCTCTCGATACGCTAATATTTCAAAAATATGTAGTTTAACCTGCAGGTGATCATAATAATGTATAACTGATCCAATACTATTAAATTTAGTTATTTTTATTCCAAGTTCTTCAAAACATTCTCTATATAAAGCATCCTCAGGAGTTTCATTATTTTCTACTTTACCTCCTGGAAATTCATAATAGTTTTGATAAGGGTGCTTAGTCCTCAATGAATAGAGTAACTTATCAGAATCTCTTATTATTGCTACAGAACACTCAAGAGTCATACAATATTATGTAGTATATGCGGAATTGATATGCACATACTCATGGCTTAGATCAGATGTTAGTATAGAATGCGAGGAAGATCCGGAATTCAGAGATATATCAACAACTATTTCATTCTTCTTCATGGATTTATTTAATGACTTGAGATTACATTTATTAGATTGTATTCCGCCCGTAAAAATTAGCATTTTATTAATATGGAGATCAACTTTTTCAGGTTTATAATCAATATGATTTAAAGATCCTAGTTTGGCAATAATTCTTCCCCAGTTTGGATCAGCTCCAAACATAGCGGTTTTAATAAGATTAGAATTTGCAAGACTATATGCTACTGACCTTGCTTGAGCATTATTTTTTGATGCATGAACGTTAATTGTAATAACCTTAGTCGATCCTTCGCCATCCTTAATAATCATCTTAGCAAGATCTTGGCACAAGAAAGATAACTCATATGATAGTTTTTTATAATTAGAAGAAATATTAAAATCAGTTTTTTTATTTTCTCCGGTACTGATTAATATAACGCTATCATTTGTAGACATCTCACCATCAACAGATATTGCATTAAAAGAAGTATCATTGACCTCTTTGATTAACTTATTTAATAATCTTTTGTTAAGGTTAACGTCGATTGATATAAAAGCTAGCATTGTTGCCATGTTTGGCTCTATCATACCTGCGCCTTTGCAAATAGCATTAATAGTAATTTTTTTTCTATTTATCAAAAAACTTCTAGATATACATTTATTGAACTTATCTGTCGTCATAATTGCCTTAGATGCAGATTTCCAAGAAGATTTAAAAGAAAATTTATGACTATTAAGTTTTTTTTCTATTTTATCCATAGGTAATTGTCTGCCAATGATGCCAGTTGAAAACAATAATACCTCAGATGATTTACAATTAAATTTTTGGGATATAAGATTAGTACACTTCAAAGAATTAGAAGAACCTATCTTACCTGTACATGCATTTGCATTTCCAGAATTTACCAATATATATCTTGGTTGTGATTCTAAAATATTCTTTCTAGATAATATAACTGGCGCTGCTGCGTATCTATTTTTAGTTGTAATCATCGCAGTCTTGGCACTAGTAGGTATTTTAAAACATACAGCATCTATATGATTATTTTTTATACCCATATTTAAAGTTTCAATTAATACTTTTTCGCTCATAATTTACCACAACATCTTTTATATTTTTTACCAGATCCACAAGGACATAGTGCATTCCTAGAAATATTATTATTCATCTGATTAGGTTTGCTAGATGAATTATTATCTTTCGTTATAATCTCAGATATTTCTGGTTTATTAATCTTTATTTTACTAAGTACCTTTATTATCTCAAGATTATTAATCGCCAGCATTTCCTCAAACATCTCGAAAGACTCTCTTTTATACTCATTCTTTGGGTTTTTTTGAGCATAACTTCTAAGCCCAACACCCTGTCTTAAATAATCAATAGAGCTGAGATGATTTCTCCAATCCTCATCTATAACACTGAGAAATATATTTCTCATTAGTTCTTTTTTATCATTAATATCCAATATATTTAAATTATTTTCAATTTTTTCGTTTAATTTATTCTTTATAGAATCTTTTAACTTATATCTATTGTCAGCTACATCTTCCTCTAAAACTTTCCTACTATCAATTTCAATCAAGAAATCACTTTTTAAAATGGAATCAAATTTTTCTAAGTTCCATTGGGATGCCGCCAGATCCTCAGGTATATAAGATGACATTAAATCATCACATGTGTAATCCAAGATATTATTAAATATTGTATCTATATCATCTGACTTCAAAATGTCATTTCTCTGATTATAAATTACTTTTCTTTGTTCATTAGATATGTCGTCGTACTCCAATAAAGTTTTTCTGATATCGAAATTATGTGACTCTACTCTTTTTTGTGCATTTTCAATAGATTTTGATACCCATTTATGTTCAATAGCCTCGCCTTCTTCCATCCCAAGTTTTTTCATAATTTCACTAACTTTTTCAGATGCGAAGATCCTCATCAAGTTATCTTCTAGAGATAAAAAGAAACGAGATTCTCCAGGATCTCCTTGCCTTCCTGATCTGCCTCTTAATTGATTATCCACTCTTCTTGATTCATGTCTTTCGGTGCCAATGATAAATAAACCACCGAGAGCTTTAATTTTTTCAGGAGACCCTGTGGAGTTTCCAACATCAATAGTTATATCTTTACCACCTAAAACAATATCTGTTCCTCTACCAGCCATATTAGTAGCAATGGTTACAGCTCCAAGTGTTCCAGCATTTGCAATAATTTCAGCTTCCATTTGATGATGTTTAGCATTCAAGACTGAATGCTTAATTTTTTCTTTCTTGAGTATTGATGAAATATATTCAGAAGCCTCTATGGAAGTAGTTCCAACAAGAACTGGTTGCTGATTTTCATGTATCCTTTTAACTTCATGTATAATTGCAGTAAATTTCTCTTTAGCCGTTAAATATATTAAATCTACATGATCTTTCCTTATCATTTTTTTATGTGACGGTATGACAATCACTTCTAAGTTGTAAATCTGTTGAAATTCAGTTGCTTCTGTATCAGCTGTACCGGTCATCCCTGATAATTTCTTAAATAATCTAAAGTAATTTTGAAAAGTAATTGAGGCATAGGTTTGATTCTCATTCTGAATTTTAACTTTCTCTTTGGCTTCAACAGACTGATGCAAGCCTTCAGACCATCTTCTACCAGACATTTTTCTTCCAGAGAATTCATCAATTATAACTACCTCGTCATTTTCAATGACATAGTCTATATCTTTATGATACATTAGATTTGCTTTTAGACTTGCATCAATCAAATGTAAAAGTTGAATATTTTTCGGGTCATATAAACTCTCGTCTTTTGATATTAAATTGTTAGATACCAATGAAATCTCTATCTCAGCATGACCAGACTCACTTAATGATACTGACTTTTGTTTTTCATCTATCGAATATAACTCATCATCTTTATTCTTTTGAATTAAATCATTTGTGACTTTATTTATTTTTACATAAAGATTACCAGTATCTTTTGCAGAACCAGATATAATTAATGGTGTTCTTGCTTCATCAATAAGAACAGAATCAACCTCATCAATAATCGCATAACTTAATTCACCCTGAACTTTTTGATTTATATCATATGTCATATTATCTCTTAAATAATCAAATCCAAATTCATTGTTAGTACCATATACAATATCAGACTTATATATATCTTTTCTTTGCTCAGGTGACAACGAACTGGTTATTGTGCCAACAGAAAGACCTAAGAACTTAAATATTTGACCCATCCATTCAGCATCCCTTTCAGCAAGATAATCATTTACAGTTACTATAAATACAGAATCATTCTTTAAACTATTTAAATAAGCAGGTAGAGTAGAAACAAGCGTCTTCCCTTCACCAGTTTTCATTTCTGCAATTTTCCCATAGTGTAGTGCTATACCACCTAAAAGTTGCTCATCATAATGCCTCATGCCTAATACTCTTATAGACGCTTCTCTGACTAAAGCATATGCTTCTGGTAATAGTGTAGTCAAATCATCCAAAGTCTTTGCCTTTTGTTTTAAATTACTCGTTTCATTAATAAAATCTAGCTCAGAAAACTTTTGATATTTATCCTCTAAACTATTAATTGTTTTAACGAGAGACCTATATTCTTTGATGATTCTAGTGTTTCTAGTACCGAATATATTTTTAATTAAGTTTGTTAGCATTGTGGCTCATATATATTTGTATAGTTAATACTTTCTATCGTACAATAAGTATAATAGCTCATGAAGAAAATATCATCATTCATACCTGTGCATGTTATCAATAAGACCGGCTTAATCAAAGAATTAAGTTGCTATATTTCTGATGTCTTTCCCAAAGATATTCTTAATACGATAGAGATTAATAGCATCAAAGATAATGTCTTGATTATAGGCTGTAAAAATAGCAGTGTTGCGACAAAAATGAGATTTGAAAAACAAGTATACCTGGATATTCTAAAAGATAATCCTGTATGTGAAATTGAGGATATCACTATAAGTTTATTAGATTGATGCGGACTAATCTGTTATGACTG
The DNA here is from genome assembly GCA_030835925.1 of Gammaproteobacteria bacterium. Taxonomy (GTDB): domain Bacteria; phylum Pseudomonadota; class Gammaproteobacteria. The sequence continues at coordinate 68,802 of JAURQW010000016.1, forward strand.
GTTCAGGTGTACTGTAAAATATAGGAGATTCTGAATCGTTTTCAATCGTAACTTCTTCCCAAGCATGAACATTATTTATAAGTTCTCTAAGCAATAGATTATTAAGATGATGACCTGATTTATAAGCCGAAAAAGAACCTATTAAACCATGTCCTAATAAATATAAATCACCAATAGCATCAAGAATTTTATGTTTTACAAATTCATCTTGAAATCTAACACCTTCTTCATTAACAACTTTATAATCATCTATAACAATTGCATTATTAACACTACCGCCTAATGCAAGATTATTTTTTCTTAATAACTCTATATCTTTGGCAAAACCAAATGTTCTGGCTCTGCTAACTTGGCTTAAATATGAAACTGAAGAGAAATCTATTTCAGATGATTGAGATGTTTCGCTAAAAGCAGGATGATCAAAATCTATAGTGAATGCTACCTTAAATCCATCGAAAGGTTCAATTTTTGCCCACTTTTCGTCTTGTTTAACCTCAATTGTTTTTTTAATTTTAATAAACCTTTTTGCTTCTGATTGTTCTTGGATGCCCGCGGACTGAATCATAAACACAAAAGGTCTGGCGCTTCCATCCATTATAGGAACCTCAGGACCATCTAACTCAACAATAGCATTATCAATTCCAATTCCTGCTAGTGCAGAGAGTAAATGCTCTACGGTTGAAATTTTTATCTCATTGTTAGATAGACTTGTGGATAGTCTCGTATCAAAGACATTTTCCAAAGATGCTTTTATAGATGCTGATTCAATATCAGTTCTTTTAAAGACAATACCAGAATTACTAGGCGCAGGCTTCAAAGTTAAAGATATTTTTTTGCCAGTATGAAGCCCTACTCCAGAAGCTCGTATTTTACTTGATAATGTTCTTTGTTTAAGCATAAGTTATTTTAAATTTTATATGAATATTCTTCATTTTCAAGTCTTTATAGAGGTTTTATATTTAAAATGATCATATACTTAAGACAAATATTATGTCTTAAAGTTCTTTTTGAAAATATTTAGAAAATTTATTCCATATCTTTGAAAAATTTGTAATTAGCGCATTTTCAGAGTTCTGGCGATGAGGCATGTCTTTCAGCTGTTCTTCTCTATAAAGTAGAAGTCCAACAGCTGTTGAGAATCTTGTTTGACCATTAAAATTTGTAATTCCTGGTATAGGTTTGGGGCTGCCTATTCTAGCTGACATCGAGAATATTTCCTCAGCATATGTATCTAGACCTTCAATTTTAGATCCCCCGCCTGTAAATACTATTCCTGCTCTAATTTTTGAGGTATATCCACTTGAGCTAATTTCATTCTGAATATCTTTGAATATCTCATCAATCCTACATTTTATGATATGAGTTAAAACAGATTTCTTAACTTCTGTATCAGGTTTATCAGATACTGATGGTACAGGAATTATGACTTCATCAGCATTTAATTCAGGAACTAAACTACCATATTTCTCTTTAATCTCCTCAGACGCCTCTAAAGAGGTGCAAAGCCCTATTCGTATATCATTAGTTACGTTTTGACCTGCAACAGGTATTACAGCTGTATGCTTTATATCACCATCTGTAAATATTGCAATATCAGTTGTTCCCCCGCCAATATCAACAAGACAAACACCTAAAGATTTTTCTTCAGGAGTCAAAACTGAGTAACTTGAAGCAACTGGCTGAAGAACAAACTCATCAACATCAAGAAAACTGTTTTCAATACATTTATTTAGATTTTTTTTAGCAGTTGTAGAGCAAGTTATTATATGAACATTTGCTTCTAATCTTTTACCCGCCATTCCAAGTGGCTCTTTAATACCCATTTGCCCATCAATAGTATAGTACTGAGGTATACGATGAAGAATTTCTTGATCAGCAGGGATGCTAATATCGCTGGCACTAGTAATAACATTTTCTTTATCTTCTTCTGTGACCTCATCATTCAGAATTGTAATAGAAGCATTACCATTGTAACTTTGAATATGATTGCCAGCTATGCCTGTAGTAACTGATGTGAATTTACAGTTTGTCATCGCTCTAGCTTGATCTTTAGCTTTACGTATACTACTAACTGTAGCATCAATCTCTGATATCACGCCTTTATTAAGGCCTCTGCATGCTTCTTGACCTACACCGACTATCCTTAGATTGCCATCTTCATCATAATCTGCGACTAAACATAATACTTTGGTTGTTCCTATATCAAGAGCTACAATAAATTCAACTTTAGAGTTTTTGGTCATGGTTTATAATATCATTATTTACTGTACAGCAAAACCTGTAGGGTATCTTAAATCAATATTCTTTGGATCAAAGTTATTTTTTATATTCGACGAAAATTGATCGTAGATAGCTGTAAATTCGGTTAACTTTCTTTCTACGACATCATGGTTCACTGTAAAATTATATTTATCAGTTTTAATTATTAACAGGTCTAGATCTCGATGAATTGCGACTACATTCAGACTTATGTTGGAGAATATATCTTGAATATCTTGATATAAATTATGCGCTTCATTAGAACTACTAACATTGCTACTCAATTTGAGTATTTTTTTTATAGGATAGCTTAGAGGCGTCATTTTATTACCATTTTTATCAATATATACTTTATCATTCCATAGATATACAGGAGAAAACTCAATTAGTCTGACCACTAATACATCAGGCTTTCTAATTATAACTTGAGCAGTATCTAACCATGGATCTTCCTCTAATTCTTCCTTTATATCAGTAAGACTGACTTGATATAATTTTTCGCCTATGAGTTTATTCAATATGTTTGATATTTTTTTGTTGTTGGCATGGTTTAAGTTACCTATCATAACTATCTCTTTTACTTTTTGATCATTGAAAAATGAATCATAAGAAACTAGTATAAAAACTACCATTAGCGAGAAGATTAATAATATAATATTTTTCATACTAATTTTCTAAAAGCAGCTTAATTAAATCAATATAGTTTAATCCAGAATGTTTTGCTGACATTGGTACTAGGCTATGACTAGTCATGCCAGGAATAGAATTAATCTCAATTAAATTTATTTCAAAATCACGATTCATAAAAAAATCAATACGTCCCCAGGTAGAACAACCTAATAATGCAAAAGCATCGAGAGCGGTATTATTTATTTTTTCTTGGGCTGATGCAGGGAACTTTGGAAAAGTAAAAGAAGTATTATTATCAATATATTTAGCATTATAATTATAAAATTCTCTTTCAGTATCTATCTTAATTATGGGGTATACTTTATTTGATATAATTGGTGCAGTATACTCTGCATGGTCAATATACTGCTCAATGAAATAATCATGTGGCGCAATATCATCAACCATATACTCACATAGTCTTTTATAAGATAAATCACTATCAGTTGTCATAAAATCTTGTAAATTTAATATTTTAATTCCAACACTTGATCCAGATTTCATTGGTTTAAGCACAATCTTATCACTGAAATTATTGACAGTGACATGTTCAAACATATCAGGTTTCACTATATGGTATTTAGGGGTTAAGAAGTTATTAGAAGCCCATAAATCTTTAGTTAAAATTTTGTTAAATGATTTATATGATGATTCTGAGTCAGAGCCAATAAACTGGACTGGCAACTTCTCTAGATATTTTTGTACATGACCATCTTCACCACCAACACCATGCATTAGATTGAATACAAGATCAACTTTGTTTTTAATGATAAATTTTTCTAAGATTTCAGGATTATCTCGATCAAAATCAAATAAACAAACATTTAGACCATCTTCTAGCAAGGCCTCATAAACAGATTTTCCACTATCTAGAGAAATGTCCCTTTCATCTGACCAGCCACCATATAAAATTGCTATTTTTTTATCATGAATATCCATAAGATCTCAGTATATACAAATTTCTCTGTCAAGAGTTATGTTGTATTTAGTTTTAATTTTATCTTGTATAAATGATATTAATTCCTCAAGATCATGACAAGTTCCTGTGCCATCATTTATTAAGTAATTACAATGTTTCCTAGAGACATATATGCCGCCAACTCTCTCTTTTGATAGGTCAGCAGATTCTATCAGAGAGCTTGCAGCTAATTTACTAGAAGGATTCTTGAATATACACCCGGACGACCATTGTCTTATAGGTTGAGAACTAGATCTTTGTAATGAATATTTTGATAAAAGGAGTTTATTGAATTTAAGCTCTTTATTAATATTAAGTGTTGCGTTTAAAAATATTTTGATTTTAGACCTGTCAACATATCTGTAAGATGTTTTAATGTTATTATTTTTATAGACCTTTATTGCGCCATCATGAAGAATGCATCTCACAGAATCTATATGATTCCAAATCTCGTCTCCAAAAGCTCCGGCATTCATAGCTATAGCTCCACCAAGCGAACCTGGAATACCATGCAAAAACTCAAACCCAGGTATCTTATTTTTGAAACAGAATTTTGAAAACCTTGCACAGGAAATACTAGCAAAACTAGTTATTTGGAGGTCATCAATACGTCTTATAGGTCTTCTAAAGTGTTTCAAAGATATAATACTATTTTTATATCCACTATCTTTAAATGCTATATTCGAACCTTTACCTAAAATAATAGTTTTGTGTAACGAAATTTTACTTTTCAAATGCTCTAGATCTTCTAGAGTTTCAGGAAAATATATTTTTGATGATCTTCCACCTATCCTAATGGTTGTAAATTTTTTAAGAGAAACTTTATCTATAATATCCATACTTATTTAATATAGTTTATTGAATCATTTACAATTTTATCAGTTGTATCATCAGGGAATATATTTTGTATATTCTTGGCCAAAGTATATATTTTTTTTGAATCATTTAATAAAATATTTATGATAGAAACAAAGTTTTCAACAAAATCATCCGACTCCTCAAGCATAATAGCAGAAGAGTTTTTTGCTAAATAGTTAGCATTTAACACCTGATGGTTATCTGTTGCATATGGGAATGGTACCAGCAGTGAAGCTCTACCAATTATTGATAACTCAGCTATTGAGGTTGAACCTGCTCTGCAAACAACTAAATCAGACCATTCATATAATGAGCCTATATCATCAGAGTATGATATAACATCTGCATTTATCTGATATAAACTATATTTATCCATAACAGTCTTGCAATCCTTCTGACCTGTAATATGTTTTATAGAAATATTTTTATTATAAAAGTGTGAAAAAGCGAAAGGCATAGTTTTGTTGAGAAACATGGATCCTTGGCTTCCACCCATTACCATAATATTAATTGAAGATTTATTATTTTTATATTTATGTTCGGGATTAGTGAGCTTAGTAAAAGATTCTCGCACAGGATTTCCTGTATAAATGATTTTCTTATTATTTTTATTAAAACTTAATGGAAACGTCTCATATATTCGTTTTGCAAAGTAATAATTAATCTTATTTGCAGTTCCAACTATTGCATTCTGTTCATGTATAATAACAGGTATTGACATTATGTAACCAACAAAGGAAGGCGCAACGCTTACAAATCCACCAAAACCAAAGATCATGTTTGGCTTATATTTTTTAAATATCAAAACTGACTGGATAATTGATTGCATGAATGAAATTAATGAAATTATTTTTTTAGTTAAAGTCTTTCCTCTAATACCTCGAGAGTTTATCTTTTTCATTATTATATTAGGTTCTAAAACAATTTTATCTTCTAAACCATTTGGTGTTCCAATCCATAAAATCTTATAATCTTGAGAAATATATTTTTTTGCTATGGAAAGCGCCGGATAGATATGCCCACCTGTTCCACTTGCTAATATTACTATAGTTTTCATAATTAGTATTCCCTCAGGACAGCTTGACTTATTTTCTGTCTATTTTCTATCTGAATACGTATTAATAAACCAAAAAAGATGAACATTATTAACAGATTTGTTCCACCATAGCTAATGAAAGGCAAACCCATCCCTTTTGTGGGAGCTAGCCCAATATTTACTAAAATATGAATCAATGCTTGGAATGTAATGAAAAAACCAATCGTATATGATAAATATGAAGCAAATTTAAGATTATTTTTAGATGATATTATAGCTAATCTAATAATTCTAAAAAAGATAATAACAAATAGCAAAATAATAATTAAAGAAAAGATAAGACCTAATTCTTCTGCTATAAGTGCAAATATAAAATCATTATAAGACTCTGGTAAATAGTTTAGTTTTTGAACACTTGATCCTAACCCTAAACCAAAAATACCTCCTTTCCCAAAAGCTAAAAGTGAGGCGATCAACTGATAGCCGCTACCTGATGGATCATCCCATGGATTAAAAAAAGAAAGAACCCTTCTTAGTCTATATGGTTGATATAAAATAAGTGGTACTGCAGCAACAAGAACAAGAACAAAGTATGATAAAAGTTTTTTCAAATCTAAACCAGAGATTAACATCAATGAAAAGAAAGTAGAAACCAAAAGAACAGTACTGCCAAAATCCTTTTGCAGAAGAACAATCATAGACAAAATAATGATCATAAAAAGACATTTATTAAAAACTTTATTTACATCTGATCTACTTATAAAACTACATACCCAAAACATTATAAATAATCTTGATACTTCAGATACTTGAACAGTCATAAAACCCAAATCTAGCCATCTTCTTGCTCCATTAACTTCTTTACCAAGACCGGGTATAAATATTATTACAGATATAATCAAAGATAAAAGTAAAAATATTTTACTATAGTCATTATAAAAACTCAGTTTAATTCTTGATATTGTAAATGATAGCGTTATGCCCATAATTAGATATATAGAATGTTTTATAATAAAATAAAATGAGTTACCTCTTGTTTGATACGCATGATCTAATGTTGCAGATGTAATCATGATAAAACCAATAGCAGTAAGAGCAAATAGACATACAACTAAGGTATGATCAATACCTTGGCTGTCACTCAATAGAATATTTTTTCTTAAAAATTCAGTTAACATATTTATCAATTGCTTGTTTGAAAGCGTTGCCTCTTTCTTCAAAGTTATTAAACATGTCGAAACTTGGACTGGCAGGTGATAATAATATTTTACTACCATCACCTGCATGATCATTTGCTATCATTACTGCATCATCCATAGAATTAGCATTAATTATTTTAGTATTAATATTTAGTTGATGATATATATATTTTTTATTCTCTCCAATAAATATCAATAATTTTACTTTCTGATTAATTAAGGGTGATAGTGGTTTATAATTAATATCTTTTTTTGCACCACCCATTATTAGGATGACATTATTATCCAAATATTCTAATGCTACTTTTGTGGATGCAGAATTAGTAGACTTTGAATCATTATACCAATCTATATTTTTATAACTATGGACTAATTCAATTCTATGCGGCAAGTGACTATAGCTTATTAGCGATCTCAAACATTCTATAATATCTATATTTAATAGTTCAACCACAGAACAAACGCCCACTATATTTTCTAGATTATGGGTACCTCTGTATAGTAAATTAAACTTTTTATTGAAATATAGTGTTGATGAGTCATATGAAACCTGATTGATGACTTTATTGTTTATTAAAACATTAGTATCAGTTAATCCGTATACATATTTATCTTCTATTCCTATCTTGTTTTTATAGGCCTCCAACAAAGATTTATTTATTATTGAAAAATTGGATGATTTAAATATTTTCAATTTGATGTCCAAATAATAAAACATACTTTCATGTCGTTCTAGGTGGTCTTGATCTATATTTGCAAAAAGGCTTATATAAGAATTAAAGTCACACATATATTCCAATTGATAACTTGATAACTCCAATATTATGTAGTCATATAAATCTGTATTTACACTTAGAGGAGAAATCCCGTTATTCCCACAAGCTATAGCCTTTCGGCCTGAACAGCATAATACATGTTCTATCATTGAGACAATTGTCGTTTTGCCATTTGTACCAGTAACAGAAATAATGGGTTTATTACAATATTTTTTAAAAATATCAATATCTGTTAACTGTCGTATGCCCCTAGTTGCAGACTCCTTCAAAATTTCATGATTTTTATCAAACCCAGGACTGATGACTACCTCATCAATTTGATCAAAAATACTATCATCATATTTTTGCAGATATAATATATTTGCATTATATGTCGATATTGGTTGGTCAATATTTGATGCAGGTCTAGTATCAAAAATTCTGAATTCTATATCATTCTGTATAAAATAGTTTGCACAAGAAGAACCAGTAACACCAAGTCCTAATATTAATTTAATTCCACTCATTCTATCTAATTTTTAATGAAGCAAGTGCAATTAAAACAAGAATAAAAGTTATAATCCAAAACCGAACTATAATCTTAGGTTCTGGCCAACCTTTTTCTTCAAAATGATGATGTATTGGTGACATCAAAAATATTCTTTTTTTATATAATTTATAATATGACACTTGCATAATTACTGATAAGGCTTCGACGACAAATACACCACCCATTATTGCATATACTATTTCTAGTCTTAATATGACTGCTATACTCGCTAAAGCAGCGCCTAAAGACAAAGAACCAACATCCCCCATAAATATTTCAGCTGGATAAGAATTATACCAAAGAAATCCGAGGCCTGAACCAACAACAGCGCTTGCAAATATAGCTACTTCGGACACTTCTGGAAGATAAGGTATTAATAAATAATTAGCTATATTAAAATTGCTCTCAACATAAGCAAATACAACAAATGCCGCTGCTATCAAAATACATGGTAGTATTGCTAAACCATCTAGGCCATCAGTGAGGTTTACTGCATTACTTGACCCTGTAATCACAAAAATAACCCATGGTATGAAGAATATACCCAGGTATAAAGCGAAATCTTTAAAGAACGGAGCAGTTAGCATTATCTCCATTTCATTCGAAGAGGTGAAGAATATATATGAGGCAACAGCTCCTGAAAAAACTATTTGATAAAATAATTTAGTTTTTCCTTTGATACCATCACTAGATGATAGTATGAACTTTTTATAATCATCATAAAATCCAATCCCACCGAATGACAAGATAACGAATAATAATATCCAAATGTTCTTATTGAGAATATCAGACCATAATAGAGTACTTAAAACTATTGATATAATTATAATAATGCCACCCATAGAGGGTATATCTGCCTTATTAGTAATATGTGACTTAGGACCATCAGCTCTTATACTTTGATAAAGTTTTTTATCTATAAGTTTTTTTATAATAATAGGTCCTATTATCAAAGAAATTGAAAGAGCAGTTAGTGCAGATAATATAATCCTTAGAGTTAGGTACCTAAAGAGATCAAATCCAGAGTAAAATTGAGTAAGGTATTCAAAAAAATAATAAAGCATATAATTATTGTAGTATTTTTATAGTTTTAAATCATCCACAATAGTCTCAAAGCGCATAAACCTTGAAGCCTTTACTAAGATATTTGTATCGTTTTTCACTAGTGGCTTAATGAAGTCAATCAGATCAGAAGTACTATTAAAAGCATGAGCATTATCCCCAAAAGCCGCTATTACTGCTTGATTATGTTCTGTTATTATAAAAAGCTTATCTATATGATTTTTAGCTGCATAAAGAGCCAGATTTACATGATATTCCTCTGATTTCTTGCCAAGTTCGCCCATCTGACCCATAACAATCCAGCGTTTGCCACTACAGCTTAAAAGATCATTAATCGAAGCCTTGAAAGATTGTGGATTAGCATTATAGCTACTATCAATTATTCTAGAGTTATTAATGCCTTTATAAATCTTTGATCTACCATCAACACCATCATAATCATTCATAGCTGATAAAATATGTTCAGATCTAGCACCTATTTCGCTAGCTAGTGCAATTGAAAACAATACATTCAATATATTATGAGATTTAGTATTAATCACTCTAAGCTTAAATTCTGGCTCATATGGTGTTTTAACCGATAATTCCTTATCGCTGACTTCCATAGCAGAATAATCAGCTGTTTGATCATCTTTTGATATAGTTATGACATTGTTTAATTTATTTTTTTTAACCCACCGATCAAAATATTGATCACTTTTATTCAATATAACTTTTTTATTGAAACCCTGATTAAGAAAGATTTCTTCTTTAGTTGAAAGAATATTCTCCAAGGTTCCAAATGTATCAAGATGAGCTGGTGAGACATTAAGTAAAGCAACAACATCAGGTTTAGCAATATCTAATAATTCTTTAATATCACCTTCCTTGCTTGCACCCATTTCTAAGACAAATATCTCGCTATCACTTTTAGATTTTAATATTGATAATGGTAAACCAATATTGTTATTAAAGTTTCCAAATGTTTTGGTGGTGCTTTTATATTGATCTGTAATTTTTGCTGTAAGATCTGTAACAGTTGTTTTTCCATTAGTACCAGTAATTCCAATGATATTGGGTTTTATGATAGAAGAATAATATAATGCTAAGTCTATTAGAGCTCTATGAGTATCCTTAACCTTAATATATGGAATATCAGTCAAGTCAACTTCTGATATAACTGCTGAAGCACCTTTATCAATTGCTTCATTGATATAATTATGGCCATCAAAATCTTTTCCATGTAATGCAATAAAAATATCATTTGGAGAAATAGTTCTACTATCGATCGATACACCATTAAAAACAGCGTCAAAATGGATTGCTGATAATGGAAATATGTCTGACAAATCTGAAAGTTTAATTTTCATTTAATAAATATGATAAAGATTTTAAATCGTTGTGTTTGATAGATGTATCCCTATAATTAATAGTATCTTCATTTCCTTTTCCAACAATCATAACAATATCATTCTTTTGTGATATTTTAATAGACTTTTTAATAGCATCTTTCCTTTTTGGTATACTAAATATTTTATTTTTATTAGTAATGCCTCTAGATATATTATCAATAATTTTCTGTGAATTTTCATTTCTAGGGTTATCATCAGTCAGAATAATTACATCGCAATATTTATCGGCAATTTTTCCCATTTGTAGCCTTTTACTCTTATCTCTATTACCTCCACATCCAAAAACAATGATGGCTCTATTCATATATTTTGAATAAATAGTATGAATATCCTTTAATAGACCGCTAAGAGAATCAGGTGTATGAGCATAATCTATGATAAATTTCGCAAAATTCTTTTTTGAAAATATGTTAAGCCTACCCTTGATCGGCTTTAACTTTTCAAAAATAGGAATAATTTCTTTATCTTTCATTCTGGATTGTTTAAGTAGACCATATATCATGGATAGATTGTATTTAGTTGCAGTGTTATTGAAGAGCTTGGTTTTGTGTCCAAAAATATTATACTCACTATTAAAATAATTAACTTTAGCTTCGCTGGAAATCATCTTTATAATCTTTCTAGAATTCTTGCAATCTTCATTTATAAAAATCTTTTTTTTAGTCATCTTTAGCAAAATAGATTTTGCTCTCAGATATGATGAATGTGTTTTATGATAGTCTAAATGATCTTTGCTTATTTTTGTTATCACAGAAATATCAAAATTAATATGATCTAATCTGCCTTGATGGAGCCCTTGTGAGGATGCCTCTATAATAATAATATCGACAGATTCTTTTTTAAACGAACTGAAGAAATTGAACAATAAATCATTCCTAGGTGTCGTGTATATAGATTTAGTTATTCTTGGATAAACTCCGTTACCCTCTGTTGAAACTAAACCAACTTTTTTTCCAATCAAGGTATAAGTTTGTGCCAATAAATGAGCTAGAGACGTTTTGCCATCTGTGCCAGTGATACCAATAACCTTCATTCCACTTAAGGGTTTTTTGTGAATGTATGAAAGAAATTGATTCAAATTATTATGTAGATATTTAGAATAAAATATAGGGATATTTTGTATTAAATTACTATCAGGAATTTTTATATCAACCACTACTCCCTTTATGCCTTTTTTATAAGCAACGCGAATATACTTTTCAAAATTATCTAAAGTAAATTTGCTTAGAACTAAAATCTTATCTTTACATATTTCATCAGTATGAAAAATAAAGTCAGTTAAAGCGACTTTTTTAATATCTAATATATTTTTCGCAAAGTTTAATATTTTATTTATTTCAATATTTGTGTTGTTCATATCGTTTTTATCTTCTATCAGGATAAACTTTTAACAAATTCAAAGAATGATTCATAAAATCTCTAAAAATTGGAGCAGCGTTTTTACCGCCAGATGCTGCACCATTTTTTGGGTTTCTGACCACAACTGCAGTAACGTATTCTGGATTAGTCACTGGTGTGATGCCAACAAAAATAGCTAAATGACTATTTTTTTTATACTCTCCATCTTTTATTATTCTAACAGTACCTGTCTTACCTGCTACGGTATATTTCTCTAGTCTTGCTTTTTTTGCAGTTCCATTTTCTACTACAGACTGCATCATATTGACTACTTTTTTGGAAACGCTTCTGTCTAGAACATCTTCAAAAAATATATCATCATTATTAACTCTTTCATAAGTTAACTGAATTTTTTTGCCATGATTTGCCAGAATTGTATACGCGTTGGCTAAATGTAATAATGTTGTAGATAATCCATAACCGTAGCCTATAGATGCATGCAGTGTATCGTCCCAACTAGAGTAATGAGGTAGTCTCCCCTGCTCTTCGCCATGAAAATCTATATATAAACTCTTGCCAAAGTCAAAGTTTTCTAGTGTTCTGTATATATTTTTTTTATTATTTGCTAAAGATATTTTTGCTGCGCCTACATTACTTGATAGTCTAATAACATCTTCTAAAGATAAATCACCAAGATCTTTATAGTCTTTTATTTCATGTTTTCCTATCTTCATCTTGCCAGGGGATGTGCTTATAAAATCTTTTTCCTTAAATGTGTTTTGTATCAATGTATTATATACTGTGAATGGCTTGATAGTTGAACCTGGTTCAAACGAGATGTTGGTGACACTATTCTTTATTTTAGATCCAAATAATTCTTTACGATTGCTTGGGTTAAATGATGGATAATTTGCCATCGCTAGTATTTCACCAGTTTTAACTTTTACTAAAACAAGAGAAGAACTATCTGCATCAAATTTTTCTGTATACTCTTTTAAAATATTAAATCCAATAAACTGTATCCTTTTGTCAATAGATAAGTATACGTCCTCACCTGGGGAGGGTTTTTTTATAAAATCAATTAATTCTATTGATCTCCCTAAATTATCTTTTCTTATTTTTTTGATACCGCTTGTCGAACTCAATTCTGTATTTTTTGAGTACTCAATACCAGATTGACCATTATTATCGATATCTGTAAATCCAATAATGTTCGAAAAGTATGATCCACCCAAATATACACGTTGATATTCATCGATAAAATAAACATTTGGAAGATTAAGCTTTGAAATATCTTTTACTAAATCATCACTAATTTTTCTTTTTAGGTAGTATTCTTTTTTATTTTTATGTTTTTTGAGTATCTTTTTGAAGTTTTTTTCAGGTAGTTTTATTAATTTTAATAGTTTTTTATAATTTACATCTTTGTCTTCAGAATTAATTCTAGAAACATTTATGCATAGGGTTTTTCTAGGTATACTCATTGCAAGCATTTCATTATTTCTATCATAAATAATGCCTCTGAATGTTTTTATAACTTTTAAGTTGATCTGTCTTTTGTCAGCTACATCACTAAGATTTTTTTTACAAGAGCTTTCATTTACATAAAAACAGTCTGTATTAAAACCTTGTAATAATATAACTCTTGTTACAATGAATATAAAAATCAAGGAGACAATACTAACTACAAAGTACTGTCTCCATTTATGATTGTTTGAGTTTTTACTTTTCTTAGTCAGCTTGTTGCCTTAGAAAAGCAGGGATATCGATATTATCAACACTTGTTTTATCTACAATCGCCTCTTTTGTTGCTACATTGTTATAATTAGGAGAACTAGGTATATGATTAACACTACCAACTATAGCATTGGGAGCTGGAGTGCTAGCATCATCACTTGCACTGATCATCTCTTCTGCATCAGCTTTTTGGTTCTCAAAGCCAGTAGCAATTAAAGTAACTCTTAACTCACCTAGATTATCCTGTTCTTTAATACAACCAATGATTACTGTTGCATTTTCATTGGCAATACCTTTTACTCTCTCACCAATTGTAGAAAACTCTTTAGACGTTAAGTCAGCTCCAGCCGTGATATTTACTAATACACCACTTGCTCCATGTAGATCAATATTATCTAACAAGGGGCTATCAATAGCTGCTTGTACAGCCTCATCTGCTCTGTTTTCTCCAGTTGCAAAACCTGAACCCATCATGGCTTTGCCACGTCCAGACATAACGGTTTTTACATCAGCAAAATCAACATTTATAAATCCTCTGATAGTAATAATTTCAGCTATTCCTTTCACAGCGCCGCGTAGAACATCATTTGCATTTTCAAATGATGAGAATATAGAATTATCATCACCATATACTTCTGCCAATTTCTCATTTGGAATTACAATTAAAGAATCGACCCATTCACTTAGAGCTTCTATTCCTTGCTCTGCATGAAGCATTCTCTTGCTTCCTTCAAAATCATATGGCTTCGTTACAACTGCAACAGTCAAAATCCCAGCATCTCTTGCGATTTGTGCTATGACTGATGCTGCTCCAGTTCCGGTTCCACCTCCCATACCAGCTGCAATAAAAAGCATATCCGCGCCTTCAATTGCAGAAGATAATTCCTCTTTTGCCTCTAATGCTGCCTCTCTTCCCTTTTCTGGGTCAGCTCCAGCTCCAAGGCCTTTTGTGATCTCAGAACCTATTTGTATCATAGTAGCTCCTTTAATATCCCTCAAAGCTTGAGAGTCTGTATTTGCTAATATGAATTCCGCGCCATGAATACTTGATTCAAGCATGGACATCACGGCATTACCGCCGCCACCGCCTACACCTATCACTTTGATCACAGCATTTTGATTATACTCATTTACTAACTCAAACATACTACACCTCCGGTTTATTCAACCAAATCTATATAAATAACTTTATTTTTGTTAGGAATTTTCATTCCTAAAATTCTTTTAATATTAGCATCTGTTGATTTCTCATCGATTAGTTGTGCTTTTGTGTCTAAGAGCTTTTTATGCTGATTAAGCTGTCTAGAGAGTTCTTTTTCAGATTTTTCAATTTGAATATTCATTAGTCTATTTTTGTGCTTTACATAAATCACTGTAAAAGCGGAAATAGTTATAATCAATAAAATTAATAAATTAGTCATAATCCTCATTTACTTTTTCCAAAATATTTAATTTAGCTGATCTCGATCTTGGGTTTATTTTAATTTCATCACTGGATGGTTTTATAGATTTTGCTACAACATTAAACATTTTTTTTAAAAATTCGCTTTTGATAGGAAGCCCTCTTGGTGTAGATAAATTTTCATCTGTTACTGATAGAAAATCTTTTATTACCCTATCCTCAAGAGAATGATATGTGATTAATACTAAACGTCCTTTTGGGGCAAGTATATTATAACTATTATGAAGAGCATCTTTGAGAACTTCTAATTCTTTGTTAATAAATATTCTTATCGCTTGAAACGTTCTTGTAGCATTATGTTTATGTTTTTCATTTCGAGGTACCGCTTTATCAATTATTTTTGATAGTTGCTCTGTATCAGTAATAGTTGTCTGTTCTCTCTGATAAATTATGGACTTTGCTATTCTTCTGGAATATCTCTCTTCTCCAAATTTCCAGATAATATTTGATAGAGTTTGTTCATCAACATCTTTAATCCAATCACATGCAGAAATACCTGAGGTTTGATCGAATCTCATATCAACCATTCCTTTTTTATTGAAACTAAAACCTCTGGCTGGTTCATCCAAATGATGAGATGACACGCCTAAATCAAATAGGATTCCATTTACAGAACCATAAACGCCCCACTCTTTAGAAAATTTGCCTAAATCAGAGAAACATCCATGTTTCAGGGAAAACCTTTCATCAGTAAAAATTTCAGGATTGAGGAGGTTTATAGCATCACGATCTTTGTCAATTGCATTTAATTTTCCATCCTTATCCAAGTTTCTGAGAATTTGTTCTGAATGACCGCCAAAACCAAATGTGGCATCAATATACGATCCATTTGATACAATATTCATGGCATCAATAGATTCATTTAGCATTACAGGTATATGTCTTTGAAGTTGACTCACGATAAATCCTTTCTAAATTTTATAATGTTTTCATAAGCATCTTTCGCATCGATAAATTTTTCTATGGAATCTGCGCTATTTTGATTCTTATCTGGATGATATTTCTGAGCAACCTTCATATAGATTTTTTTTATTACTCTAATATCTTCATTACCGGTAATACCTAAAGCTCGATAATATTTATCTATTTTCATCATATTCTTAAATCTGATAAGACAGATTGTTCAGACTCATCAGTCTCTTCAGATCTCCAATTATTAACTTTGGTATTCCAAGTATCTTCATTCCAAATTTCAAATTTCTCACCTTGCCCTATCAATGTGATCTTTTTAGTCATATCAGCCGCCAATCTCAGAGGTTTTGATAGTAAAATCCTACCAGCAGAGTCTATATCTAAGTCTTCTGCATGACCTATTAGTATTCTTTGTATACGTCTATGATTTTTAGAAAAACTTGGTAAATCATTGATTTTTTTCTCGATTATAGCCCAGATCGTTGATGGGTATAACAATAGACATTTCTCTTCAGTATCCATGGTGACCACCATACTGCCATTTGATTGGTCAGTAATTGTGTTTCTATACTTAGTTGGTATGGTTAATCTACCTTTACCATCTAAGTTTATATTATGTATGCCTTTAAACATATATACCATTTTCTCCCACAATTTAACAAAAATTGCCATATATCAACACTATATGTCTTTTTTATAAGCCATGCAAGGTTTTATAGCTATAAACCATAGATTTTATGTAAAAATATCGTTATTTATCAAATAGATATAATTTACAATAACTTAGGGGGTTATTATAAAATCAAACAAAGAAAAAGTGGTAAGAGTCAACCGATAAGCCGGGTTCTGTCATGTATGATCATTAATCTGGGATATTTGTCACCAAATACCTCTAGCAGCCTACCATATAGCGTGCCTTAGGCTGGCAAAATGCTATAAATTTGCTTTGCTCCTAGTGGGGTTTGCCTCAACCATACTTGTTACCTTGTATGTGGTGAGCTCTTACCTCACCTTTTCACCCTTACTAGCTTATGCTAGCGGTTATTTTCTGTAGCACTTTCCGTAAACTTACGTTTCCCAGGTGTTACCTGGCACTATTGCCTATGGAGCCCGGACTTTCCTCTGTTTACACAGCGATCATATAGTTGACTCTCATTTGTGATTATAAAGAATTATTTTTAACATAGAAACAGATAAACAGATTATTTGGAGGCAATAATATATGCTATCCAGCCTGGATCGGCATCACAGGATGTCATTTTACTAAATTCTTCAGTTTCTTCCTCTTTTTCATCATCCCATCCCTGCATATATATATCAGTGGATTTAAAACCAGCTTCCAATAGACATTCTCTGATTTCTGGTAATGACCATAATCTCCAGTTATATTCAAAGGCTTTTTTAATTGACGAACCATCCTTAAATTCAAAATGAATATAACAAGTCAACTCACTAGTAATTGGATTAAAACTACTTTGATCCCAGCAATATGTAAAATTTTTATACTGTGTTTTTTCTTCAAGCTCCTGATGTGCTTCATAGCCACCAAACGCATCCAGCATCAATAAACCTTTTTTATTAAGATTTTTATAAGCATTTTTGAAGTATTTTATGAGTTCTGATCTTTCTTTAAAAACCCAATAACTAAAATTGAATGCTGAAACACAGTCGACTTTTGCGGTCTGTTTTGTTAGAGAATCGCCTTTGATTAATTTAAGTCTATCTAGTTCATCCTTAGACATGTTCTTTGAAAAACTAGTTTTTGCAAAATCTAATATCTTTTGATCAAAATCAACAGCATATGCAATATTATTTTTGTTATCTTTAACCCAAGCAGAGGATATTTTAGCTGAGGCACAAAAGTCCTCTCTAATAGATTTACACTTAATTTTATTTTTTCTCTTATATATCTTGGAAATGAACTCTACTTCAAAATCAACATTTTGAACTGATTCTTCATAAAGATCATACTTATTTGCTGTTTTAGCTGTAAGATGAGATTTTTTCTTCATAGATAGATTCTTCAAAGTCATTAATTAGCATAATATCCTTATCATGTTGAATGATGTCATGTAAGAATTTTTTCCATTTTTTAGCTGAGCTTGTATTATAATATAAACTAAATAGATGTCTAAGCAACATATAATTACTCACACCTTTTTTAGATAATGGCCGAGCATATTTTAGATACTCAAAAATAATATAATCTCTGGTAATAATATCTTTATTACCATATATCTCACTCTCAATGACTCTTAAAAACATAGGGTCATCATAAATTTTCCTTCCAATCATCACTCCATCAAAAAAAGAGATATTGTTTTGTATTTCTGAAATATTATCTAAGCCACCATTTAAATAAAACTCGATATCACTATATCTACGTTTGACGATTATTACATCTTGATATCTCAGCTTAGGTATCACTCTATTTTTCTTTGGGCTTAGACCATTTAATATTGCATTCCTTGCATGAATAAAATATTTCTTACAGCCAGCCACTGATGTTTCATCTATAAGACCATACAGTAGATCAAGGTCTTCCTCATATCCAAGCCCAAGTCTAGTTTTGATTGAAACAGGTAAATCACATGACCCTTTAATTTCTGATACACATTCAGCAACTAGTTTAGGAGAGTTCATCAAACATGCGCCAAACTCACCTCTTACTACTTTATCACTTGGACATCCAATATTAAGATTAATCTCATCATAACCATTATCTTCAATCATCTTTGCGCAATAACCATATTTTTTTGGATCTGATCCAGCCAACTGGATAGTTAGGTTGTTTTCTTTAGCTTTTACCTGATATGACTGGCGATCTGTATGGATAAATGAGTCACAAGTGATCATTTCTGTATATAAATTTATATTATTTGACAAGATGCGTATAAACATCCTGTAATGCTCGTCCGTTCTGCCCACCATTGGCGCTAAATATATACGTTTATTCTTCATGCTGAGTTATTCTATAATACAAGACAATAAATTTCTAATAATATGAATTTAGCAATATGATTATAAAAAATACAGATGTAACGATTATTATACTAGCTGGAGGAAAATCTGAGAGAATGAAGGGCCTGGATAAAGGATTACTTCAAATAAATAATGAATATATAATAAAAAAGTTACATGCGCTTTCGACAAAATATTCTACCAAGGTATATGTGAATGCCAACAGAAATATAGATATATACAAACAAATGGGCTTTAACGTATGGGAAGACATAATATCGGATTATCAAGGACCGCTAGCTGGCATGTATACAGCTTTAAAAAACTGCAACACACAATACTTATTGACGCTACCTTGTGATGGACCACTAATAAGTGATATATATTTTATGAGAATGTTAGATAATAATAAGAAGATTGAACTTAGAACTGCCCATAATGGAGACCGATTACAGCCAGTATATTCACTCATATCGAGAGATCTATTAGGAAGTTTGAAAAATTATATTGATACTGGACAGAGGAAGATAGATAAGTGGTTTGAATCGTGTAATTTGGAACTGATAGATTTTTCAGATAATAAAGATATATTCATTAATATAAACAAAGAAACAGACTTGTTAGAATACAAAGAATTAATAGACAAAAATTTTAAGAGTTATGAATGATAATAAAAGAACAGCTTGGTGCATTACTGGCTCGGGTCATTATCTAAAGGAATCTATAGATTTAATGATTAAGCTTAAAAATGTTGATTTGTTTCTAAGCAAAGCTGGCGAAGAAGTATTAAAATGGTATAACTATGATCTTAAAGATTTTAGGTCAAAAGGAATTAAAATTTTTAAAGATAATACAGCCAGTGGAGCCCCAGTGAGCTTGCTTTATGAAGGTGTCTACAAATTAGTAATCATTAGTCCAGCAACTTCTAATACAGTCGCTCAAATGGCATATGGCTTATCAGCAGGATTAGTTACTAATATGTTTGCTCAGGCTGGAAAATGTAGAGTTAAATCTATTGTATTTGCTTGTGATACTGAGCCAACTGTCATTACACAGGCGCCAAAAAAATCCGTAACTCTTTATCCAAGAGAAATTGAACTAGATAATTATGAAAAATTAAAAAAATTTAAAGATGTAGACGTTGTGGATAGTATAGATAAACTCAAAAATTCTATAGAATTATCATTATGAAAAAAAATATTTTATTTATTACAGGTAAATTAGCAGAAAATAACTTGAAGAAGATTTTGGAGCGTATTGATAATAAAGAATTTGATTATGAAATAAGAAACCTAAATGTTAATGTGGCTGCATTGTTAACAACAGATATGATTGCTAGAAGAATAGGTGATGTTAAAAAATTTAATAAAGTAATTCTGCCTGGAAAAGTTAGAGGAGATATTGGTGAGCTATCCAATCAGTTAAATATAGAAATTCAGAGAGGTCCTGAAGAACTGAAAGATCTACCTACAATGTTTGGTGGTAAGGCTTTAAAATATGACTTATCAAAATATGAAGTCCATATATTTGCAGAGATAACTGATGCTCCAAATATGTCAGTCGAAGAAATTATTAAACAGTCGAATTACTATAGAGAGAATGGTGCGGATGTAATAGATATAGGATGTCTCCCGAATCAAAAGTTTCCTCATTTATCGGAATCAATTAAAGAATTAAAAAATCAGGGATTCTATGTAAGCATAGATTCACATAATGATGATGAACTTATATTGGGTGCGAAGTCAGGAGCTGATTATATGTTAAGTATTAAGTCAGATAATTTTCATATTCTAGATAAAGTTGACTCCTATCCTATACTGATCCCACAAAACGGTGATATGAAAAGTCTATATGAATGTATAGATAAATGTTTAGAAATGAAAAGAGTTTTCATTGCAGATCCTATTCTTGATCCAATTAATTATGGTTTCACTGACTCGATCTTAAGATATAAAGAACTTAGGAGCGCATATCCAGATATTCATATAATGATGGGGACGGGCAATGTGACAGAGCTTACTCATGCGGACACCACAGGTATTACAATGACGTTAATGGGGATTATTTCTGAACTAAAAATTAACCATATTTTGACAACGGAAGTAAGTAATCACTGTAGATCAGTTATTAAAGAAAATGATATTGCTAGGCGCATCATACTAGCTGCTAGCGAAAATAATACGACACCAAAGCATATAGACTCAGCTCTTTTAACCACACATAGCTCAGAATCTTCCAAGTATTCTCATAAAGAAATTAAAGATCTAGCTAATAATGTTAGAGATAAAAATTATAGGATTATGTTGTCTGAAGACGGGATTCATCTATTTAATAAAAATGGAATTGAAATTGCTAAAGACCCATATGATTTATATGAATTCATTGATGTTGAAGGTGATATAGGACATGCATTTTATCTTGGCTTGGAATTAGCTCGGGCGCAGATTGCTTATCAATTAGGCAAAGAATATGAGCAAGACGAGGAGTTAAAATGGGGATGTTTAGTAGATCATGAAATTGATGATAAACTAACTTTCAAACAAACAAGTTCAACATATAAGAAGAAAAGATGATACATGAAGTAATAGTTACAACCATTTCTAATAAAGGCATAGTCCATATAGCTCCAATGGGGATAAGATTCATTGACAAGCAAGTTATCATATCACCATTCAAGCCATCCACAACCTTAAATAATATTATAGAAAATAATATAGCAACAATAAATTTTATAGATGATGTTAGAGTGTTTGCAGGTATAGTATCCCGACATAAGAAAGATTGGGAATTATCTGCTAGGACTGATTTAGAAATAGTACCGAATTTAACTCTAACAAATACTTTCTATAATGTAGCTGTGAGTGAATACCAAGAAGATGATAAGCGTCCAAATATCATATGTGATATAAAAAATTCCGAGATAATTAAACCTTTCTTAGGTTTTAATAGAGCTCAGTTCTCTGTTATCGAAGCCGCAGTTCTGCTGAGTAGACTAGGAATGATCTCTATGGAGAAGATTGATAGAGAAATTGAATATCTTAAAATTGGTATTGATAAAACTGCAGGACCTAATGAATTAGAAGCCTGGAGATGGATACAAGACAAGATACTTAGCTATAAAAAAGATTTGAAGATCCCAAATGACTAGATTTCTCGCAAGTATTAAAAATATCGAAGAAGCAAAAAGAATATTATTTTCAAATATTGATATAATTGATTTTAAAAATGTTAATGATGGCGCATTGGGCTTCGTTGGGGTCGAAATTATTAACCAAGGAAGGAAAATACTAAAAGATCATATAATCAGTGTAACAATGGGTAATGATCTTAATCCTAATAATGAAAGTCTGATTAATAATATAAATTCTGTTGTAAAAAATAGAATAGAATATATTAAAATCGGTATGTTTGATATTTCTATGTTACATGAGCATAAAAATCTTTTGGACAATATTGATTTTTCTAATACCAAGCCTATTTGTGTTGTATTTGCAGATCAAGATTTTGACTTATCATTGATACAGAAAATTATAGATATAGGTTACAAGGGAGTTATGATTGACACATGTCATAAGAATGGTAAATCAATACTAGACTTAATTAACAAAGATATTATTACTAAGTTTATAAAAATAGTAAAAGACAACAATGTAATATGTGGTTTATCTGGATCTTTAAAACTTCATCATATTAAAGAGTTAAAAGATCTAGATGTTAATTTCTTAGGTTTTAGGGGTGAGTTATGCTCCAAATCAACAGGAAGAGATTTTATTAATATTAGTCAAGTTGAAAAAGTATCTTGTGAAATTAAAAGTTAATTCTCAAATATTTTTAAAAGGGGTTTAATTTTATCAAATGTCTCTTTATATTCAGACTCTACTTCTGAATCATAAACAATCCCTCCTCCACCCCAAAAAAAAAGCTTATCATTAGTTGCAGCTACAGTCCTGATTGCAATATTTAAATCAGTATTACCGTTAGAGCTAATATAGCCAATTGATCCACAGTAAATTCCTCTGTTATCTGGCTCTAGTTCATTAATAATCTGCATTGCTCTAATCTTAGGCGCACCTGTGATAGAACCACCTGGGAAACACCCTTTAATTAATTTAAAAATATCACTAGTATCTGGTATTTTTCCTTGAACAGTGCTGACCAAATGATGAACATTTGCAAAAGTTTCAATATCAAACAATTTTGTAACCTTTACTGAACCAAATTCACAATTCTTACCAAGATCATTGCGCAATAGATCTACTATCATAAGATTTTCAGCTTTTTCTTTATATGATGATGCTAACTCTTCTAATGCCCTATTATTCATCTCTTTATCTTGTGAAACCGGTCTTGTTCCTTTAATTGGTTTCGTCTCAACAATTTCATTATCATAAGACAAAAATCTTTCCGGGGAAAAACTCATGATGTTAATAAAAGGCATTTTAATATAGGCCGAGTATGGAGCTGAATATGTTGGTGATATTTTATTATAAATATCCCAAGTATCGCCAGAATAATTTAATGAGAACCTTTGTGAAAAATTTATTTGATAACAGTCTCCATTCTTAATATATGACTGGATCTTATTAAATTTTTTTTCATATTCATTATATGTTAAATTAGAAATACAATTCGAATCTATAGAATAACTATTAGGCTCGTATCTTTTAAAATTTTTATTTTCCAATAGTTTTTTAATTGTACTAATAAGGTTGTTTTCTTGTTTGTATACTAAATTTATTTCTTTCTCTAAATGGTCAACTATAATAGCCCAATCATATATACCAAATGCCATCAGCGGCATATCAAGATCTGTATTTTTTATGTTTATACCTTCATAAGTGTTCCCTAAATCATATGAGATATAGCCTATTGCGCCACCAGTGAAGGGTAAGTCAGGGATATTAGAATCATAATCTTTCATTATCTTCGCTAAAATATCAATAGGGTCATCATGGTATTCTGATTTAATATCATTAGACTCAACAATAGTTTTATTTATATAAGAATAGATTTTTTGTATAGGCGAGCAAGTGATAATGTCGTATCTCTGATTTTTGAATGTTTTATGATTACTACATAAATAAACCGCCCATTCATAATCTTTTATAAAAGAAAATATATCTTTTGAGTCATTATCATAGTTGTAAGTTATCTTATTCATAGGATTTTTTAAGTAATAGAGACAATAAGAAAGATGGCGCGGTATTTGATAAACCATCTATATTATTCCTAAATGAATTATTTAATGTTTTTTCTAAATCTGTATAATGCCACTTATTCTTGTTACATATTTTTTTTATTATTTTCTCTCCTATTCCCATCCCCACAAAATGCAGGTTTTTTATATCCTTAAAATTTTTATTTATATGGTAGTTGATAGTATAACTTATTTGATTGAAATGTTCTGTCATGATTTTCTTCGAGAGACTTATAATTAATTTCTTTTGATTATTGGTATAATCCATACCGAATATACGTGATATCCTTTTTAGACTATTAATTTCTGATTTAGACCTACCGTCTGCTGTCTCGCTATAGTCATCTTTAGGGGATATGATGCCAAGCACTCTATAGATATCTCCCATGGTCGCATAATATTCTGGTATCAAAGGGTAAGTCTGAGCATTAAATCTAATTTGCTTCGAAACTGAAAAAATAGGGGTCCTCAATACCCCAGAATACAAAAGTTCTGAACTTAGTAAGCCTGTATAATCATCAACTCTTTTGTTTATACACCTAGAGTTTTTTAATAGAATAAAATCTGTAGTAGTAGATCCAAGATCTATAGCAATTGCATTTTTTTTTATAAGGCCCAGATACTTAGCTATTATGTGCCAATTCATAGAAGCGATATGTTTATGGTTCTTGTATTCACTAATTGGCAAAATATCATCCTTCCACGAATAAATAGAATTATTCATCTTTTTTCTATTGAATAAAGATAATATTTTTTCAACCCCATGTTTTCTGTCAATGAATATATCGCACATTTCTCCAGACATGCTGATCGCGTTATTGATGATATATTTTTTACTATAGGTTTTATACATATCATCTATCACTGTTTTTAGTGGAGATAAACTTTTCCATAATCTCAAAGGTAAAATCTTAGAGGATAATATCAGGGAGTTCTCTTTTATAATTGTATATTTAGTATGAGCACCTCCTATATCCCACCCAATGTATAAGTTTTTTTTATTCATTATTTGATAAACAATACTCTCTACTTGTGATTACATTTTTAATATATTTATGATTGACCAATAAATCAATTATATTACAACCTATTGTTTTATATACACCAACATAAGAAGTTGTTAATCTAGTATTTACCTCAACAATATATATGTCATTTTTTTTCAACAAAATATCTATACCAATAAATCCGAATAACCCTGGTAAAGAATTATGCACCTCAGAGATAATTGATAAAATCCTTGAATATAGTATTTTATTTACATTAATAGATAAACATTTAAGTTTAATCATGTTTTTTTCAATAACAGTATGTTGTCGATTAATTGTTAGCAATCTATAATTAGATTTAGCAAAAAAGATTGATAAACTATAGCTGTCTCCTTTTATTAGAGGTTGAATAACTCTGTCTTTGGCATAGTGCTTGCTCAAATCAGACTTATCAGTAACTCTAACATATGAACACCCTGCGCCATACCTGTCTTTTATAATACATTTATTAGATAAAATTTTAGAATTAATATTGTCACATGTTGGAATAACTGGAATTGAGTATTTATGTAAGTATTTATAAAATAATAATTTATCGGAACATGTTTTTATAGTTTCAGAATTAGAGATGATTTTTTTAATGTTATTTTTTTCTAAAAATTTAACATAACTTAATAAATTCGAATTAGTTTCTGGAAGAATTGGAAGAACATAATCATACTCTTTAATTAAACTAAGGTCATACAAATCTTTATCAGCATGTATGACTATAGCTTTATCTGAGTATAAATCTTTAAGTCTATAATCTAGAAAATAGTTACAGTCAAAGCTTTTTGACCTATCACAACTCTCAATAAGTGTTGATAACATCATTCTGGCTTCTAACATAAGATCAGAACTTAGATCTTCATTTAGAAGACCTCCTCCTGTAAAATATTCATATATTAATATCTTTTTCATATTATGGACATAATTCCTGTTTTAGACATATTAAATAATAAAGTAGTTAAAGCCATTAAGGGTGATAGAGCTAAGTATAAGTCTATCGACTCTAGGCTATATAATAGCATAGAGCCAATAGAGATAATAAAGCAGTTATCGAAAAGATATGCTCCACATATATTGTATATAGCCGATTTAGATGCAATTTCTAATAATAAGGTTAATCATGAATTATTTAATAAAATATTACATATATTTCCTAAAATAGATTTTTGGATAGATACGGGAATGAACAAAATAAACCTTGTGAAAAAATATAAAAACTATACTCCTATATTCTGTAGTGAAAATTCTAAAGGTTTTGATTTAGTCTCATCTAAAAATAATAAATATATATGTTCTTTGGACTTTAAAAATTCTTTTCTAGGAACAAAACCTATATACAAACATAAAAGATATTTACCCAATAAGATTATTATTATGGATTTATTGCAAGTTGGCTCAGTAAATAATTTGAATTATAAAATTGCAAAAAAAATTATCAAGAATGATAAGAAAGATTATTATATAGCTGGAGGAGTTAAAAAAGTTTTGGATATTAGGAAAGCCAGGCAAATTGGAGCAAAAGGGGTACTCGTATCATCAATACTTCATAGGAGTAAATTGACAAGGTTGTTCATACAAAAAGAAAAAACCAGCCTATAAATAGACTGGTTTGATCAAAAGTTGAATAACTACCTGCTTACGCTTGTCCTGAGAAAGGATGTTGTTTAGCATCTGCACTAGCAACCACTTCATCAGCTGTTGGCGAACCAGACACTGCTCTTGAAATAGCTTCTTTAACTGCTTTGTAGTTATACTCATAGATTCTTCCGTCATCATTAGCATCCCAATGAATGAAAACACCTACGCAAATAAATACATCATTAGCTTCAGCTGCTGGGATTGTTCCATCTTTTACACTATCAGCAACTGCCATAGATACGGCTGCTTGTGCTGGACCGAACATTTGCACAGCTTGTTTAGCTCCTTTAATTGTAACTTTGTTGAACATTACAGTTGCTGGTTTTACCATTAGGTTTGGTTGAGAAACCGCTAAAAGTGATGTGAAACCATCTTTGTTATTACATAATGTATTACAAAATGCATCTTCAACAGCTGAACCGCGAGGACCCATAATTAAGTCAATATGAGCAATCTCGTTATCGCCGCCTTCTGTTACAACTAGGCTTTCACCAGTTAGTACTTTATCAATTACTGCCATTTGTTATCTCCTGTTTTATTAAATGAGAAATACTTTTTACCATCTTTAAAACAAAGATAGATGATTATTAGTTATTACCTGAAATCTTGTAAATCATCAGGCTAGCTACTAATAAATCTGCGGTAGTTCCCGGGTTAATTCCTTTTTTCTTATATTCATAATCCAAATTATTAAGCGCTTTTGCGAGATAATCAGGATCATATTCCCTGTCTAGTATTTTTAGCAAATCATGGGCATTATTACTAGTCTTTTTTGCTATTTTATCACCAAATTTACGAGAAATATGAGAATCTGGTATTTTAGCAAGAATTTCTATAAACAATAACGATAATGATATATCCAATGACTCATACCTTTGATTAAGAAATTCCAACTTAGGTATAATAAAATCAAAGATGTCACTAAAGTTATGAGAATATTGGTATGAAATCCTATCATATTCTTGAGAATAATCCATTATTTCTTTAATACTAGCATTTGGATATGATGCAGTATCATACATATCTGTATCTCCTAGCCCTCCTGGCGACGAGATATTGATGGCAGCACATAAATCATGAGTATCCTTGATCGATGTGGTAGCTAGTGTTTTTTTGATACCCTCTCTAAGGTCTAAAAGATTAAAATCAATATATGATTGAATAACTGGAGCACAAAGAAGAATTATGCCTAGATTTGTGTTCACATTTATCTGCGCCCGAGTAACCTTTACAGATTCAAGAATTCTTTTTCCAAAAGAATGATTTTGATTAAATAACTCTTTCGAACTAAGGATAGCGCTATCCAAATAATCTTGTGCTTTTGTATCTTTATGAGATGAAAGCAAGTTCACGTTTCCAGGTTTGATTAGTTCAATATCTTTTTTGCAAGAAAAGAGGTATGCGGTCTTTAGATCATCAATAGAATGTTTATCTTTGTCTATGAAAAAGTTAGCTTGATGGGTCATGTATTATTATTGAATAGAAATATTAGTTTCTTTGACATTATGATTAAGGAAAGAATTGACAATTTGATCAGAAATATTTTCATTAATTATTGATTGCATTCCTCTCCAAGCTGGAATGCTGTTTACCTCAATAATATAATTTTTATCATTAGATTTAATTATATCAACACCGCAAAAAGGTATGTTTATGGTTTCAGCAGCCTTAATGGCAACATCAATTAGATCTTTATCAAATTTTACAGATACACACTTGCCACCTCTAGAATAATTGTTTATATATGAATTACCATACCTTGCCATTGTATATGTTTTATAACTACTTCCAGATTTTATGACTAATACTCTGTAATCATGGGATGGTTCAGTCTCAAGAAATTCTTGAATATAATAAATACTAGAATCATTAGAAATTTTCTTAAAATCATTAATATTACTAATTTTAACTATATTTTCTCCTTGTGACCCAAAAAGAGGTTTAAAAATAAGACTATGTTTTTTTAATAAGTTTTTTGTATTCTCTATTGAGCTATCAATATCTCTAAAGATCCATGTCTTAGGAGTTAGTAGATTTGCCTCTTTAAGTCTAATACTTGTAAGCGACTTATCTACGGTAGTCTCGATACTCTCAGAAGTATTCATGACATTAATATTATTTGACTCAAAAATTTTAAGAATGTTAAGGTTAATAATTACTTGTTCTAATGTACCGCCAGGTACATGTCTAACAAAAACATCTGTGAAATCACTTAACTCTTTATTATTTAAAAATACCTTGTTTGCGCTATCTTCAATTCTTATAGAGAGATCTTCTAGACATGCAGATTCTACAGTTACATTATTCTTTTTAAAAGATTTATATAGCTGAGAATAATGCCAGCCTTTTAGGTCGGTAAGAATGAGTACTTTTCTCATTTATTAAATGATGCATCTATTAATTCAAGATTCGTATTGCCTTCAATAAAGGTTTTTCCTGTCTTTAGTGTTGAAACTATAACTTTTGCTGGGCTGAATAAGAGTTTATCAATCTTATAAAAATCATATTTATATTCTTTAAATATATCTGCGAATGGTTTTCCATAATCTGAAGATGTAGAGCTTGGCAGTCTTTTTGCTAACTCAAAAGCTTCATCGTCTGGAACATCAACAAATAAATGAACAGTTCCTCCATACAATATTGCGTCATTTGTCCTTCCCATACCTATCAAGAAATCCGGGGCCGGCGGAGGTACTGGGGCAGACCCAAAACCATCAACAACTTTATCCAAAGGAAATCCTATTTCATGGAGCTTATGCATGCCAACCTCCAAAACTCTTCCAACAACTTGAACGCTGCCCGATAAAGACTTGGTCGGGGTCAGGATTATTGTTAAGTTCTTCTCACTTACTCCACAGTCTGTTGAAATTTTATCAATTATTTCTTGTGGCGGATTTCTATCCACCTCCAACACTACAACTGTAGAGTAGAATTTGTCCGAATAGTCTAAATCTTTGAATAAATCCTCTTTAAGCGCTAAAGCTCTACACGGGCCCGATCCTAATGCATTAAAATTATCTTCCTCTTTAACGAATGATAGGTTCCAACCTGCATACTGACTAGCTAAACAACTCAAAACTGGATTAGTGCTACTGACATTAATGGTTAATGGCCAATTATCTGTGTTTGATGTCATCGTTAAATCAACTTTACCCAAACCACCCATGCAAATCTCTGTGATGAGTCTTCCCGACTCTAAACAACCATTATAGTTAATACCTGCATCAACTATTTTGGCTCCACCCTCTGAAGTATGCACACCAATGTTTAGCTGATCAGCTTTTTCGAGTAGTTTTTCAACCAAGGGTTTTACAGTCTTATTTATACTTATTTTGTCATTCATAATTTAAATAACTATATCATAAAAGCTATAGTAATCTCCTAATTTTGATATATTTTCTCTAAGTTTAGATATTAATTCTGATTCTGAAGGCGCGCTGAGATATATAGAAAATATTGGGTCACCTGCATTAATATGTTCCCCTTCTTTTGGTATATTAGTCATCCAATTCTCATCTAGATATTTCTTGAAAAAAAAATCCTCCTTTGCAAATAAGTGAACAAAACCATATGATATTTGTTTAATACATGATAATTGGCTAAGCGAGACATCATCTTCATTTATATGTAATCGCAATAATCTATTATCATTTATATCATTATATATTTTAAATGTTGATGTTATTCTTGGGTTAATATCTAAAATATAAACATCATTTTTAATTATTTTAAAGTCGATATTATTATACCCTCTTAAAGACAAATCTAAAGCCAAACCATTAAAAGCTGGGATAGTCTTTTGAAGAGTTTCAGTTGGCTTAATCGATATTGCTCCAGCATGTACAAAAGGGTGATCTGGAAAACTTTTGAGCAATAAGAGATTATTAAATCCTAAAAATTTAAACCCATCTTCATTGCAAAAAAAAGAGATAGAAAAAGTCTTTCCTGGTAAATATTTCTGTTTATAGTGACTCAATTCAGATTTAGCTTTCAAACTAATTCCACAACCACCAGAACCATATAAGGGTTTCCAAATAAACTTATTATCGACTGATCTATCTTGCTCAAAGTCTTCAGGTCTTTTAAGATTATGAGCTTCAAAAATATTTTTCAAAGAACCTAAGTTGTATATCTTGGTTAAGATGTGCAAATTATTACCTTTTACTACAAGTTTTTTCATGAGTAAATCATAAATACTCTTTTTGTTTTCAAGGCCAGAGCCATAAACAAGATAAGATGAACCATGATTTGATAATACGTTGTTAATAAAATTTTTGATAAAATCTAGATCTTGTAGTTTTTGAATATTTCTATGATTAAATTCATCAATAGCATAAGTAGTATAGTTTAATTCTGATAACTTATTTTCTAAATAAGACGTATCAGAATTTACCAATACTATTGCTCTAGACATTAGACATTTTTTTGAGCAAACTCAAAAGCATGTTCAAAATGCAAATATACAGGCTTGTCTGAATTACGCATCAATTTCAAGCATTCATGCTGCGACTTATATTTTACATTTCCAATTGCTAGAGCGCCAATACCATAACATCCTGAATTTGAATTCTTCATTTCTACTACATTATCCATGGCGTCTACTCCTGCAATACCTGCAGGTGGAACAGCATTTACATCTGCACATATTTTTAAATTACTAGCATTTGCAATCAAAGTATCATCCATCAATTGAATACCTGCTGCACCTGTATTAAAAACTACATCAGCATCAGACAAAAAATCCGCTTTTTCAGCATCTACGGCTCCAGTAACTGACTTAGATCCATATTTATCATTACATATTCCAGCAATAGTCTCAGCCTTTTCTAAACTTCTTCCAACCAGTAATACATCATTTCCAGCTTTTGCGCTGATAACAGCAGATGCAACACCAACGGGCCCAGTACCACCGAGAATCACAACTTTTTTTCCTGAAAAGTTTTCAGAAAACTTATCCTTCAAAGCCTTCTCAGTTATAGCAACCATTCCTGCAGCAGTAGTAAATGCACCACTTGGATCAGCAAATACTGGAACCTCAAAAGGTGGAACCATGTGCTTCTTTGCCTCAACAATCATATCCATTGCTAAGTGACTGTCTCTGCCTCCTATGAAAATGCCAGTTTTTTTTAGCGCTGAGGGAGATCTGGAAAATATTGTATCTTGGACAAGAGCCTGAATCTCATCCATGCTAACATCAGTATATGGAATTATAGAATCCCAGCCTGCATCAAAAGCCATATTAGCATCGAAAGGGCTCGTGTTTTTTTCTGACGTTATCATATGTAATAAAAAAGGTTTTTCCATCTTAAGTCTCCATTTATGCTTTATTTACGTACTATCTTAAAACCCGAGTTCCATGGGCTAACGATATTTAATTGTACATTATTATACACGTTAAATTTATTTTGGATAATACTTAAGAGCTCTTTAGCATGTAAATTTGATTCAACAAAGATATATGACATAGGACCCCAAGAGCTCTGTCCCATACCGATATTGTCATAATTTTTGATATACTTCATAATATTTGATATTGCAGGGCTCAAATACATCCCATTTTGTTTATCTGAATAAAAACCAGCAGTAATGCTCTGAAATTCAGTCAAATTTTTAGAAAAGTTTTGAAAATCCTTATAAACAATGGATGGAATGATGCCTCTAAGCAAAATACTGGATAATTCTGATTTTTTGTGACTTGCTCTATTATTTTTTTCAAAAAATTCCTTTTCTATATGTCCAGATGTACCTTTTAAATCCAAATCATTTAGAATTATAACTCTCCAATCTTTCGGAAAATTTGATGAGAACATTGCTTTGGGTAATAGTTTTTCTTTTTTGCAAGCATCTACTACGAAACCACCATTTTTAAATATAGAAATCCCGGTGCCGGATCGTTGTCCTCTGTTATAAATCTGAGCAATCTCATCAACACTCATTTTAAGATTTAAAAACTTACATAACGCTACACCTAAAGATAATGATAATTGTGAACCTGAACCAAGTCCCACATGTGATAGAGGTTTACTGACAGTATTAATTTCAAAATGACTTTGGATTTTCATAGAATCTAAAAATTTAGAATAGGTGACATATATTTATTAGGTAAGTCAGAAATAAGTTTTTTAGAATGCTTGACAGATATTACTGTTTTATTTGAGTTGATAGCCAACCCCATACTTCCATATTTGTAGCCATATATATCATCAAAGCCATAGAAACCAAGATGTAATCTAGATGGCGATGTTATTATCAATTCTTTTCTTTTCTCAGTCATAAGTATCTTTCAATATATTTTACGTACATATTTTATACCTTTTATATACAAAGTGACATGGTTATAATGTAGAATATATTCATATGACAAGCCATAATAAAATTATTGATCTCGT
>JAURQW010000017.1 GCA_030835925.1 Gammaproteobacteria bacterium
CTTAGATCAGAGTGATACACATCAGTTAAAACTTGATCATTTGTATAGGAATGTATTGTAGTCATAATCCCACTTTCAACAGTTAACTTATCATGGATATTTTTAATAAGAGGCGCAAGACAGTTCGTTGTGCAAGAAGCATTAGAAACAATCTGATGTGAGTTATTTAATATTTCATGATTAACACCGTATACAATGGTCGCGTCTACATTAGCAGCTGGAGCTGATATCAATACTTTTTTAGCTCCTGCATTAATGTGGCTCATTGACTTTTCTTTTGATGCAAAAAATCCAGTGCACTCCATTACTACATCAATACCAAGATCTTTCCAAGGCAATTTAGACGGATCCCTCTCGCTTAAAACAAGTACCTCATCTTTATTATCAACAACTATTTTATTCTCCTTAATCTGCACGCTTTTATCGAATGGTCCATGTGCAGTATCATATTTTAAAAGATGTGCATTTATTTTTGTGTCTCCTAGATCATTAATAGCCACAATCTTTATCTCATTATTATTACCACTTTCATAATTAGCTCTAAAAACATTTCTACCAATTCTGCCAAATCCATTTATTGCTATATTTATAGTCATATTGTTACCCGTTCTTTTTGATTAGTTTTTTAGTTTGTTTTATTACATTTGATGTTGTAAATCCAAAATGTTTCATTGCAACATCCCCTGGAGCTGAAACACCAAATGAATCCATCGTAATCTTTGCACCCTTTTTACCTATTAGTATATCCCAACAAACACCTATGCCTGCTTCTACAGCAATAATATTATCAAAGTTATCAGGAATAACGCTATTTCTATATGATTTTGATTGAGATAGAAATTCCTCAAGACATGGGATAGATACGACCCTAACTTCTAAACCATCATGTTTTAATTTATTTGCGGCATCTACACAAAGATGTACTTCTGATCCTGATGATATAAGTATAACATCTACTTCTTTATTACAATCTTGTAAGACATACCCACCTTTTTTAATATATCCAATTTGAATTTTCGATCTATACAATTCAGGTAAAGACTGTCTGGTTAAGACTAGAGAAGATGGTCCATCAATTTTATCTAGGCATGATTTCCATGACATTGCCGTTTCTGTAACATCAGCTGGTCTCCATACACTCATGCCTGGTATTATTCTAAGCGATGTTAATTGCTCTATAGCTTGATGCGTTGGTCCGTCCTCTCCAAGACCGATTGAATCATGTGTAAAAACATTAATAACAGGAAGATGCATAAGAGCAGACATCCTGATAGCATTTTTAGCATATTCAGAAAATATTAAAAAAGTACTAGCATATGGTCTGAATCCTCCATGCAAATAAACCCCATTATTTATTGCACACATGCCAAACTCACGAACACCATAATGAATATATTTACCTGAAGGATCCTTCTTGCTAAATGGTTTTGATTCAGGCCAAAAAACTAGATTAGATTCTTTAAGGTCAGCGGAGCCTCCGATTAATTCTGGTAGCAAAGGCCCTATATTCTCTAAAACAACTTGCGAGGATTTTCTTGTTGCCATCGATTTATCATTACTTGATATTAATGCGTCTATTTTTTTAGTCAGGCTAGAAGGAAGCTTATTATTTAGTCTTCTTTGAAGTTCGCTGTATAATTTTGGGTGTATTTTTTTGTATGATTTAAGCCTTTTATTCCACTTTGTCTCTAAAGTAGAACCTGATTTTATAGCACTCCACTCTTTATAAATATATTTGGGTATTTCAAAAGGCTTATAATTCCATTTAAGATTCTCTCTGGTTAACTCTGCTTCAGCGCTACCAAGTGGTGCTCCATGAACGCCACTTGTACCTTCTTTGTTTGGTGAGCCAAAGCCAATTTTTGTTTTCATACATATAATGGTTGGCTTAGATCTCTCACGTTTAGCTCTTGAGATAGATTGTTCAATAGACTTGTGATCATGACCATTAATATTATCAATTACATTCCAGCCATAAGAATCAAACCTTTTTTTAATATTTTCTGTAAAAGCTATTGATGTATCGCCATCAATAGAAATATTATTCATATCATATATTACTATTAATTTATTTAGCCCCAATGTGCCAGCAAGAGAGCAGACTTCATGGGAAATTCCTTCCATCAAACATCCGTCTCCGCTAAACACATATGTATAGTGATCAATTAAGTTATGATTTTTCGTGTTGAACTCAGCTGCGAGTGATTTCTCGGCTATTGCCATTCCGACAGCATTCGCTAAGCCTTGTCCAAGAGGTCCAGTTGTTGTCTCAACACCAGGCGTTATGTCACACTCTGGATGGCCGGGAGTGATAGAATTTAACTGCCTAAAATTTTTAATATCATCTATTGATACATCGTAACCTGTTAGATGCAAAAGTGAATATAAAAGCATTGACCCGTGTCCATTCGAAAGAACAAACCTATCTCGATTTATCCAGTTAGGATTTTTAGGATTATGCTGTAAAAATTTTTTCCACAAAACATATGCAATATCTGCCATACCCATCGGAGCACCAGGGTGACCAGACTTAGCCTTTTCAACAGCATCTAAGCTCAAAAATCTTATAGCATTAGCAAAATCTTTTTTATTCATAATTAAAATCTACTCACTCTCTCCATTTAATTGAACACCCTATACTTGGGGTCTGTGTAGTAGGCCCCTTGCCTGTCCTTGAAATTAGAAACATCGCTTTAAAAAGGTCGCTTTGATTTGGATTGTTTGAAGATTCCATTCCTCTGTCATCAAACCTACCACGGTATTGTAATTCAAGATCTGAATTATATCCAAAAAAATCCGGTGTACAAACTGATCCATATTTTTTAGCAACTTCCTGTTGATCATCTAATAAATATGGAAAACCAAAACCATAGTTCTTGGAGATTTTCTGCATGTTATCAAATGAGTCATCTGGAAATGAAATATAGTCATTAGGGTTAATAGCCACTACACCGATGCCCTTCATAGCAAGAACATCTGTCTCAACAACAAGCTTATCAAGTATAACTTTAACAAAAGGGCAATGATTACATATAAACATCACTAATAGCCCCTTATTACCCTTACATTTATCTAGTGACCATATGTTATTATCAGTACCTTTTAACTTAAAATCATGAGCATTTTCGCCAAAGTTACAGATTGGTGTAGATAATTTAGCCATCTTAAATATTTGAATAACCCCTAAAGTAGCATTATTATATAAACGGTGAACCCATTTATTTGTTTAATACAGTATTATTGATGATATAATACATCATTTTTTAGCAACTTAGTATCTTATGGCAAATTCAAATATATCAAAAAGTAAACAAAAAGAGATAAAAGAACTGATAGAGCTGGGTAGAAAACAGGGATATTTAACTGTTTCTGCCATTAATGATCTTTTGCCTAATAATCAATATGATAATGATCAAATTGAGCAAATTACTAAACTCATCACTGATCTGAAGATCAAAGTAGTTGAATCAGCCAAAGAGGCTGAAAACGACCCCATTCTTAATGATGAAGAAATAACAGATGATGATGATAGTGAAATCACTGAAGATGAAGCAGTAGAAGTATTGTCAAGCCTTGATGAGGAGTTTGGAAGAACATCAGATCCAGTCAGGATGTATATGAGGGAAATGGGTACAGTTGAACTTTTGAATAGAGCTGGTGAAATAGTAATAGCAAAGAAAATAGAAGAAGGTCAAAAATTAATCTATCATGCCATACAAAGGTTTCCAGAATCTGCAGCTTTTTTTGTAGATACATTTAGAAATATAGATAATGAAGAAGAAATTGATTCTTTAATAGGCGACTATGTACTAGATATTAAGTCTGAGAATTCAGAAGAGTTTAAATCTGACCAGATCCCCGAAAATAGCCCAAATGTCTTGAAAATGGCAGAAGAGAAAGATAACAAAGACGTTGTTGTTAACGATATAAATGATGATGTTTCCGAAGATTCAAGCGAAGAAGATGATGAGGACGAAGTAATAGATAACTCTCCAGACAAAGAGATGGTTATAAATGCGGTTAATGAAATAACTGGATTATATTTTGAATATAGCACGTATAAAAAAAATAAAGATGAAAGATATAAAGAAGTATTTAATGAGATAAGAGATAAGACGGCAAACTTTAAATTTACTACTTTGTTCAAAGAAAAACTTACAAATAAAATTGAAAGTTTAACTGCACATATCTCAAAGTTAGAGAGAGAAATAAGGAAAGTATGTCTTGAGACCCTTAATATTCCTAAAAAGGTACTAATCACTGAACTTAAGGATAATGTAAATGATCTAAGTTTCGCTGACAAATATATAGAAAAATCTAACTTAGATGATAACGCTAAACAATTAGCAAAAAATCAATTAAACAAGTTTCAAAAAAAGCTCACAGCAATAGAAGAAGATCAAGATATATCTATAAATGAAATAAAGAAAATCAATAAAGACAGAAGAGTTGGTGAACTCAAAGAAAGGAATGCAAAAAAAGAGATGGTTGAGGCCAACCTAAGACTTGTAATATCAATAGCAAAGAAATATACAAATAGAGGCTTACAATTTCTAGATCTAATCCAAGAGGGAAATATAGGTTTGATGAAAGCAGTTGATAAGTTTGAGTATAGAAGAGGTTATAAATTCTCAACATATGCTACATGGTGGATAAGACAAGCTATAACAAGATCTATTGCAGACCAAGCACGCACAATCAGAATACCTGTTCATATGATAGAGACAATTAATAAGTTAAATAGAATTCAAAGAAAACTGTTACAAGAAAATGGTAAAGAGGCTACGCCAGAGGAGTTAGCTGAACATATGGAAATGCCAGAAGATAAAGTTAGACGAGTCCTAAAAATAGCTAAAGAACCAATATCTATGGAATCTCCTGTTGGGGATGATGAGGATTCACATTTGGGAGACTTTATCGAAGATGAAAATGCAGAGAAACCATTAGATGAAACAATTAATACAGGATTGTCTGATTCTACAAGAGAAATATTATCAAGTTTAACGCCGAGGGAAGCAAAAGTACTAAGAATGAGATTTGGCATAGATATGAATACAGACCATACATTAGAAGAGGTTGGCAAACAATTCGATGTTACTAGAGAAAGAATACGCCAAATCGAAGCAAAAGCTCTAAGAAAATTAAGACACCCATCAAGAGCCCATAACTTAAAAAGTTTTTTAGATAATGAATGAAAAAGCAATATTAGCTGCTGGATGCTTTTGGGGTATTGAAGAAAAGTTTAATTCCATAGAAGGTGTAATTGAAACAGAAGTGGGTTATATAGGTGGCAAGTTAATTAACCCAAGTTACGAAGATGTTTGCAAAGGTGACACTTATCATGCTGAAGCTGTTAGAATATTTTTTGATGACAGTAAATTAAGTTTTGATCATTTGCTCGATGTATTTTTTGATATCCATGATCCTACAACTATGAATAGACAGGGTGTAGACATAGGAACGCAATATAGATCTGCTATATTTTATCAGAATGATTTCCAAAAACTTTCTAGTGAAAATAAAATAAAAGAATTGAATAGAAGTAAGTTTAACAATAATATAGTTACAACTCTTGAATATAGCGATGATTTTTGGATAGCCGAAGAATATCATCAGAAGTATTTGAAGAAAAAACGATTTAATTTTTTTACTAAGTAATCGGGCCTGTAGCTCAGTTGGTTAGAGCAGTGCACTCATAATGCATTGGTCGGAGGTTCGAGTCCTCCCGGGCCCAAATTTATTTATAAAATTTTTATTTTATCAGGTTGAAGAAATGATCCACTGATCTTTGGTATATTGAATTATATTGATTTCATATTATTTTTAGTAATTATGATAACACCACATAATTATGTAAGAATATTTCCCTTGACACGCATATAACTATATAATAATATTCTTATATACCTCCTTCGTAGTTAAGCCAGATTTTAAATCTGGCTTTCTATACTTTGAAAACTGTACCAACTTTAATTTCAAAATCTTTTACATTATCTTCCGTATTTACACCAAATAATACGGATATTGCTCTTATTGTGTTACCATGAGAAACAACAAGAATATTACCTTGATCAGGTAACTGTTTTATAAAAGGATCTACTCTAAGACTCACATCTTTTAAACTTTCACCATTAGGCGGACTAGTTTCCCATCCTCTTCTTGCTGCATAATAACTTGCTTCGCCTTCTGAGAGTTTTACGTCTTCTTTGTTTTTAGCTGACCAATCACCATAACTACGTTCTTTTAATCTATCATCTATAATTATTTTTTGATCATCTATTAATATTTTAGCAGTACTTAAAGCTCTTTTAAGAGGAGATGAATAAACCATGTCAAACTTGATACCATATAACTCCTCTTTTAGCTCATGAGCAATATGGATTCCATGTTCTGTAAGTTCTGGGTCATGCCAACCAGTAAATAATTTTTTTTTGTTATACTCAGACTGTGCATGTCTTACAAACCAGATTTTTCTATCCATGTTATTTATCATCCTCATTTTTATTATTTGGCTCTACAACATCATGCAAAACTTCATTACTATTAAATTTATTTTTTATTAGAATTTTTGAAAAGACTATTCCTACTTCAAATAGTAACCATATTGGAATAGCTAATAAAGTTTGAGATATAACATCTGGCGGTGTTAATAACATTCCAACAATAAATGCTCCAACAATAACATATGGTCTTTTGGCAGACAAACTTTTCGGTGTACTGACATTAGTTAATACTAATATTACAGTTACTACGGGAACCTCGAATGCAAAACCGAAAGCAAAAAATAATGTAATTACAAAATCTAAATATCTACTAATATCAGTCATTACAGAAATACCCTCTGGCGCTATACTAATAAAAAAAGCGAATATCAAAGGAAATACAACAAAGTATGCAAAGGCTGCTCCAAGATAAAAGAGTATACTGCTTGAGATTAAGATTGGTAGAACTAATTTTTTTTCTTTTTCGTATAAACCTGGCGCTGTGAACATCCACAGATGATATAACAAGTATGGTATAGAAATAAACACCGCAAGTATCATTACTAATTTGAAAGGAATAAAAAATGGAGATGCGACATCAATCGCTATCATGCTACTACCTGTTGGTAACTTTGATATTAGAGGCTCAGCGAGTTGGTTATAAATTATATCTGAAAATGGAAACAGTATTAAAAAGAAAATAAGGACACATATTAATGATTTTGATATTCTTGTCTTAAGCTCCTTAAAGTGGGGGACGAGAGATTTATAGCCAGTGGCAATGTCTTCTTTAGAATCCATTATTTCTGGTTATCCGTTTTCTTATCATTAATCTCTTTTTGTAAAAAATCCATGGATGATTTTTGATCATCTAAAAGTTTATTGATTTGATTTGTTGGTTCTTCTGCTTCTTGTTGAATAGAATCTTTTAGTTCAAAAAAGTATCTCTGAAATTTTCCAAACCATCTACCCAAATGCCCTGCTATTGTAGGCAACCTGTCTGGTCCTACAACAAACAGTAGTAAGATAAATATTAAAAAAAGTTCCCAGAAACCTATATCAAACATAAACTATTATTTATTTTCTTCTTTAGCAGAAGTTTTACTTGAAACAGTTTTACTAGATGAACCGTCTTCTCTTGAAGACTTTTTGAAACTTTTAATTGCTGAGCCTAAATCAGCTCCAACATTTCT
The DNA here is from genome assembly GCA_030835925.1 of Gammaproteobacteria bacterium. Taxonomy (GTDB): domain Bacteria; phylum Pseudomonadota; class Gammaproteobacteria. The sequence continues at coordinate 7,676 of JAURQW010000017.1, forward strand.
CAGTTTTTTTGTTCCGAATAAAACAACTACTATGATTAATATTAATAATATTGACCAAGGTGATATACCGCTTAACATGTTAATACCTCATTTTTTTCTTAATCTTTTCTCGTCTATGCCAGACAGCCCAAATCTACTTTCGAGTTCTTTTAGAATATCACTTGATGATATTTCATTCAAAGATAAAGAGACTAATGTATGAAACCATAGATCTGCAGCCTCATGGATCATATGACTACGATCAGAATTTTCTGTCGATTCTATGTACTCAGTGCATTCTTCCTGAATTTTACTATTTATGTATGAATTACCTCTACTATAAAGATCTGATACATATGATTCATTTGAGCTAGCATTTTTTCTATCTTTCAAAACCAAGTCTAATTCATCTAATACATTTAATTTACTGTCATTCATTAATATAGAGTAACACAAAAGACTAATCTCGCACTAAAACTCCATTCTTTTTCAAATAATCTTTTACGTCTGATACTGTATATATTGAGTAGTGAAATATACTTGCGGCCAGAACTGCATCAGCAAACCCATTGGTAATAGCATCTTTTAGATGTTCTAGTGTTCCAGCACCGCCAGAAGCAATAACAGGTATAGAAATACTATCAGAAATAGTATGTAACAACTCAATATCAAATCCACTCTTAGTGCCATCTTTGTCCATGCTCGTTAGCAAAATTTCACCAGCTCCTCTTTTTTGTAAATCTTTTGACCACTCACCAACATCTATGCCTGTGGAATTCCTTCCGCCATGTGTAAATACTTCCCATGATTGATCATTAGTTTTTTTGGCATCGATAGCCGCAACAATACATTGTCTACCAATCTTATCAGTGACCTTATTAATTAAATCAGGATTTTCAACCGCCGCACTATTAATGGCAACCTTATCGGCGCCTGCTTGTAGTAAGGTTAGGACATCTTCATATTTTGAGACTCCTCCACCAACTGTTAAAGGGATAAAAACCTCTGAAGCAACTTTTTCAACTATATCTATTATCGTCTTCCTTTTTTCATGAGTAGCAGTTATATCAAGAAAAGCAATTTCATCAGCGCCTGCTTTATCATATTTCTTGGCAACCTCAACAGGATCCCCGGCATCAATGATATTAATAAAATTAGTGCCTTTAACAACCCTGCCATTATCGACATCTAAACATGGTATTATTCTTTTATATAATGACATTTAGTTACCAACAGTTTTAAATATATCTATCAAGTTAACTTTTTTTTCATAAAGGGCCTTGCCAATTATAACTCCTGAAACACCTTGATCACTAATTTTACTTAACTCTCTGATATCACTAATTGAGGTAACACCTCCCGAAGCAATTAAAGGTATCGATGTTATATTAAGAATTTTTTTCATTTCATGAAAGTTCATTCCGCTCAACATCCCATCTTTATCTACGTCTGTATAAACTATTTCAGATATATTATTTTTTTCTAAAATATATAGATAATCTTCAATAGTGTGTTCTGATTCCGTTTCCCAGCCATGGACAGCTAATTTCATGTTCTTTACTGCCAAGTCTATAATTATTCTATCTTTTATTTCATTTGGAATAGATTCTAGAAACAATGGGTCAGACAATGCCTTTGTGCCTATTATCAATTTATTGATGCCTATATCAAGGTATTTAGTAATAGTCGCAATGCTCCTAATTCCACCTCCTATTTGTATGTAAATATCAGGGTATGTAGACCTAATTTTTTGAATAATGTCATAATTAATAGTTTCACCATCTTTAGCGCCATCCAAATCAACAATATGAATACTTGAAGCTCCTTGAGCTATCCAATTTTTAGCTACAGATAATGGGTTGTCGAAATAATGAGTGACTTTAGAATAATCGCCTTTAGCAAGTCTAACGCATTTCCCATCTTTAATATCAATTGCTGGCAAAATTCTCATCATAAGACTCCATCCCAACTAATAAAATTTCTAAGTAGACTCAGACCAGGCTCTGAACTTTTTTCAGGGTGGAATTGCACAGCAGTTAGATTGTCCCTTGCAATAGAAGATGTAAAATTTATGCCATACTCTGTCATAGATATGGAGTCGTTGATGTCAGCAGGTTCAACATAGTAGCTATGGACAAAATAAAAAAATGAATTGTCCGGGATACCACTCCATATTGGATGAGTTTTGTTTTGCTGTACTTTATTCCAACCCATATGAGGTATTTTTAGTGTTTTCCCAATCTTGTTTTTGAAACTCAACACACTCCCATCAATAACATCAAGACAGTTGACCCCATTATTTTCATCACTATTTGACATCAAAACCTGTAACCCCATACATATCCCTAGAAAGGGTTTTTGCGAGATTAAGTTTTTAAGCTCAACAACGTCATAGTGTTTTTTGATACTACTCATACATTCAGACGCAGCTCCTTGCCCTGGGAAAATTATATGAGAACTATTTTTGATATCATTAATAGAATTAGAAATCTTAATTTTTGAGTTCTTGTCAACAACTTTCACAAGAGATTTATAAACACTATGTATGTTGCCCATTCCATAGTCAATAATAACAACTTCGACCATTAGATCATTTCTTTAGTAGATGGTAGTTTGTGAGCCTGTCTTGGATCAATTGATACTGCCATTTTTAGTGCTTTTCCAAATGCTTTAAAAATAGTTTCTGCAATATGGTGAGCGTTACATCCTCGTATATTGTCTATATGAATTGTAGCTTTTGCATGATTAGCAAATCCATGAAAAAATTCTTGGAGCAAATCTATATCAAAGTCACCTACTCGAGATCTCGGATAAGTTACATTATATTGTACACCCGGTCTTCCAGAAAAATCCAAAACAACTCTCGATAGTGATTCGTCTAAAGGGACATAGAAAAATCCAAACCTAGTGATGCCAATTTTGTCACCGAGAGCTTTGTCAAATGCTTGTCCTAAAACAATGCCTATATCTTCCACGGTATGATGTGCATCAATATCCAAATCCCCTACGGCTTTAATTGATAAGTCAAACATCCCATGTCTTGTTACCTGTTCTAGCATGTGCTCAAGAAAGGGCAGAGATGCCGACAAGTCTGAGATGCCATTCCCATCTAGATTTAACTCTGCTTTGATTTGAGTTTCCTTTGTATTTCTTTCTATTTTTGATATACGATTTTTCATAAGCTATCTATAACATATTATGATGATTTAAGCCATTGGTTTACTAATTCAATTAAAATATCAGGCTCATTCAGATAATAATGATCAGCGCCCTTAACTTCTAAAGATTCAACTACAGGATATTCAGATTTTAGTCTGTCTGCAAAAGATTTCACAGAATTATGATCATTCCCACCATAAATATTTAACAGCGAACCTTCATAATGCGACAAGTCAATATCATCAAGTATAAATTGATCTTTATCTACAGCGCCAGCGCCAATGAGTATTATCCCCAAGATATTTTTAGAGGAATTGTTTTTCATAAATGATAGAAGCATGTGAGCACCACAACTATGAGCAATGATAAATATTTTCTTAGTGGTGATATAATCTATTGATGACTGTATTCTTGCATCTGAATAACTGAATATTTTAAAATAGTCATTATATGTTTTACCTTTAGACAGGACAGGTAATTGTAACGAATAAACATTATAGTTTTTATCAATTAAATGAGTTCTAAGAGGATTGATTACGTTTGGCTCTGTAGGATGTAGACCTCGCCCATGCAATAGTAAAATAGATGTATCAGAAGAATTAATATGTGACACTAGATTAAATTTATCCTCTAGCTGGCTACTTAACTCTATAATATCCGATTCAAAAACAAAACTCGTTATCTGCTCATTTATATTATTTTCCCTAGAGTAATCAGGAAGGGAGTCAGCTAATATATTTGATGCAAATAAAAAAAATATAGCTAAGAAATAGTTTTTTTTATGAAATAAGTTCATCATGACTGTTAAATATTTCTAAAAGTTTTTTGGTAATTCCAGGCTCTAGGAGTGAATGTCCTGCATCTTCAATTATATGTAGTTTAGAATTTATGTAAACTTTGTGTAGGTCGTATGCTTGTTTAAAAGGACAAACTATATCATATCTACCATGAATAATTTCACACTTTATATTTTTCAATACATCAATATTTTTAATAATTTGATTTTCTTCTATAAAGCAGTCATTTTGAAAAAAATGTGTTTCTATCTTTGATAGAGATATAGCGCACTCGTCAAATTGATTTACTACATCATCAGAAGGGTATAAAGTTGAACATCGGCCTTCCCATATTGCCCACCTTTTACATAATTCTTTACTGAGCTCAAGATCATCCCCATGTATCCTTTTATGATAAGCTGATAAGATGTCTGATCTTTCGTCAGTAGGAATTAAACTTATAAAGTCAGACCAATAATCTGGAAAAACTTCATGAGCGCCGCGTTGATAAAACCACATGATATCAGACTTCCTGCATAAGAATACTCCTCTTAGAACCATAGAGTAGACATATGATGGGTATTTCTGACTAAATAATAAAGCCAGTGTAGAACCCCATGATCCACCATATATGATTGTTTTCTTTATATCTAAAAAATCTAGGATATTTTTTATGTCTTCAATTAGTTTTTGCGAAGTGTTGTTATTAATCGATCCATAAGGTGATGATTTGCCAGATCCTCTTTGATCAAAAAGTATTATTCTATATTTAGTTGGATCAAAAAATCTACGATAGATTGAACTTGTTCCGGCACCTGGGCCACCATGTAAAAACAAGACAGGTATTCCAGACGGATTCCCTGATTGCTCAATATATAGTTTATGATCATTACCAACTGTTAGGTAGTCTAACTTATATGGTTCTATCTTAGAAAATATACTCATCTAGACATTATAATGAAAATTTTGATATATATCATTAAAAGGCTAAATCTTAGAACTACTTACTATAAGGATACTTTTGCCCATTGGGTCGCGTCTGGAACAACCTCAAGCTCCACATATACTGTTCAACATTCCTATTAATTAATTTTTCAAAAGCTCTGTTTATAATTTCAGCATCATCACTTAGATGTCCAGTAGGGAATTTTGTAAGAGGTTGATCAATGTATGTTATGTACTTATTTTTCGAAGAAGAATAATGATTAATACATGGTATCACTGTAGCTTTTGATAGACTTGCTATTTTAGTGATTGAGATTAAAGTGGATTTTGTTTCATCAAAGAAATTAGCAAACTCAGAATTCTTTTCACCAAGATCCTCATCACCAATATAATAGAATATAATTGGTGTTTTAAGAGCTTTGATAATTTTTTTGAATGAGAGGTTATCTCTTGGGTAAACTATACTATTATCTGTATCTTTACTTCTTGATCTACCAATAAACCAATTTAGTAATTTATTTCTAAAAGGTTTATATATACTGATAATAGGATATCTTGATATTGAACGACCTCCAAAATCAAGGGACACGGTATGAGGTGTTAATAAAATTACCCCCTTACCTTTTGAGAGCTCATTGTCGATATAGTGTTCATTTATGATCTCACAGTTATTCTGTAAAGATTTGTCTGACCGCCACCAAAGTGAAGGCATATCGATAATTGTGTTACCGAGATTTTTAAAATACTCATTATGGATTTTTTTAAGTTCTACTGCGGTCTTTGATTTAAAACAAAGTGATAGATTAGTCATGACTATATGACTTCTCTTGGTGTTAGAGTACTTAATAAATGAACCAATTGATGATCCTATGAGTTGCCTTAATGGTTTAGGTAAATAGATAAGGAAAAAAGATAGAGAAATTATTATCCAAGAAAACCAATAATCTGGTAGTAAATATCTAAATGAAAAACTCTCTCTATTCACTAATTCAACTTTAAGAGGATTATTTTTTGAAAGAAAAGGTTTTGCTTTTGTATCCATGAAGTCTTTAGTATTTCCAAAAGTATGGCGTTAGTACTATCAATAACGTAAAAATTTCTAACCTACCTAATATCATTGTGAAGGTTAGAATATATTTAGAAAACAAATTTAAATTACTATAATCGTTAACAGCCTCTCCAAGAGCAGGGCCTAAGTTGTTAATGCATGAGGCGACTGTTGAAAACGATGTTGCAATATCATGGCCAGATAACAATACTAAAAGTGATAATAATAGATAAGATATTACATAGAACAGAAAAAAGTTATATAAAGTCCCCGAAAGATCATCATTAATAGGTGATCGATTAATTCTTATAGGTATTTCAGCAGTTGGATGCAATATTTTTAATAGTTCTTTTTTGAGTAACTTAAATATCAACAAAACTCTGACAACTTTAAGTCCACCTCCGGTTGAGCCAGCACAAGCACCTATGAAGCTCACCAGTATTAAAGCAGTTATAATGAAATCTGGCCAGTCACCATATCGGGTAGTTGTAAATCCTGATGTTGTTATGAAGGATATTGTTTGAAATATTATGTCATGAAGTGGGATATTAACGTTAGTGCTGAATGAGACATATAAAATAAACACCGACAACAAACTAAGAATAATTAATGTATATGTAATAAACTCTGAATCTTTCAAATAGCATGACAAACTCTTCGATGATAAAGCCATATAATGCAAAACAAAGTTAATTGCTGAAATCAGCATGAAAAATACGCATATGACCTCGATCATAGAGTTATTATAGTAACCAATACTTAAGTTATGGGTTGAGAAACCGCCTATAGCAATAGTTGAAAAGCTATGGGCAATTGAGTCAAACAGGTTCATCCCGGCAACATAATATAATAAAGCACATGAAACTGTTAGGCCAAGGTATATTGACCAAAGACTTTTTGCAGTTTCTGCAATTCTAGGAGATATTTTATTATCCTTGATCGGGCCAGTTGATTCAGCTTTATATAACTGCATACCACCAACACCAAGCATTGGCAGAATAGCTAAAGCTAGTATAACAATACCCATGCCACCCAACCATTGTAATTCCTGACGATAAATAAGTATAGATGGAGAAAGAATATCTAGGTTATTTATTATAGTTGCTCCGGTTGTAGTCCATCCAGATACTGACTCGAAAAGAGCATCGGTAAAACTAAGCGAAAGTTGTTTATCTAACATGAAAGGTATAGAGCTAGCTATACTTAAAATAACCCAGAAAAGCACTACAATCAGAAACCCTTCTTTTATCTTAATATCATTTTTAGCAGAAATATTGGGCAAGTATAAAATTGAACCTAGTCCTAAAATTATTAAGAATGAATAAATAAAAGTGTAATGGTTGCCATCAGAATAAATAAAGGATGTGATCAAGGGAATAACAAGTGTAACGCTAAATAAGAGAAGCATTATTCCAACGATTTTTTGCATTATTGAATCGTTCATTATATTAAAAAAAACCTACACTGACCTGAAACATTTTTTCAATTCTTGAAATCTCTTTTTTTTCTAGTACAAAAATAATGACATGATCATCAGTCTCAATAGTCAAATCATCATTGGCTAGCAAAACTTGATCGCCTCTAACTAGGGCCCCAATCACTATTGAACTAGGCAAATCAAGTTGTGATATTTTTTTCCCAACTAACTTAGAAGTTTTAGAATCACCATGAACAATTATCTCCATAGCCTCAGCATCTCCGGCCATAAGTTGATGTACATTAACTATATCACTTGTCCTAACAGAGGCTAACAATGATCCAATAGTTACATCTTCAGGTGACACAACTATATCAATCTCCTTAGAAACAAGATTTCTATAAGATGACTTATTAACTATAGCGATAGTTTTCTTTGCACCCATATCTTTAGCTAGTTTTGCTGATAATATATTCATTTGATCATTGTTGGTAACAGCACAAAAATAATCAACATCTGAAATATTTTCATTTGTTAATAATGATTCATCAGCTATATCATTGTTTAAGACAACTGTTGATGATAATTCAAGAGAAGCTCTCTTTGCTGTATGTTTATCTTTTTCTATTAATTTAAGATTATATATAGTCTCGAGTTTTTTTGCTAAAGCTGACCCTACTCTGCCACCACCAGCAATCATGACATTATGTGGTTTTTCTGTCGACTTTCTCAACTCACTCATAAAGCGCATATTTTCCTCGGTGGCCAAAAAGAAAACATCATCATCTGGTAAAATTACAGTATCGCCATTAGGAATTATATGTTTATTCTGTCTATATATAGCAACTACCTTGACATCAACATTAGGCATATGATTCTTAAATTCAGATAATTTCTTACCTGAGAGTGGGCCGTCAGATAGCACAGTAGCTGCAAGGACCTGAACTAACCCTGATGCAAATTCAAAAGCTTGGAAAGCTCCAGGATGATCCAATATATTCTTAACATAGTCTGTTAATAAAATATTTGGACTAATTACCTCACTTATTGAAAAAAATAATTTATCAAAGTTATCTTCATCTCGTAAATATTCATTTGCTCTTAGCCTTGCGATTCTCTTAGGTACATTAAATAAAGATTTTGCAATGTGACATGCCGCCATATTAACTTCATCACTTCCAGTTACAGCTATTACCATGTCTGAATTCTCTGCATCGGCTAGTTTTTGAACAGAAGGATAAGACGCTAGTCCATGAATAGTTTTTATATCAATTTTTTCTTTAAGTGCAGTCAACACATCCTTGTCGTAATCAACCAAGGTTATATCGTTTCCATCATCAGAGAGAATTTTAGCTACGGAAGAGCCAACTTGACCACCGCCAAAGACTATGATTTTTTTCATTTCTTTATATGGGTTATTTTCAAGATATTATTTTACACCAAATTAATCATATTATTATATTTATTTACCAGAATAACTCTTTATTTTAGTTGAGAATTGACTATTAGAGTTATAAAGATCCTTATAAGTTATAATATTCTTACCAGGCAATTGTAACTTATTTATCTGAATAGTGCCTTTTTTAGCTTTAATTTCAAACTTATGATGATCAAAGTTTATTACGGTTCCAGGCAAATATGTATTAGAATCATTAAAACATGTGGCTTGATGTATTTTAAACTTTACGCCAAAAAGTTCTGCCTGTACTCCAGGCCAACCTGCAAAGGCTTTAACTTTTGCTATGATTGTCTCTGCATCCTCATTCCAGTTAATAATTGACTCGTCCTTAGAAAGTTTTGTGGCATAAGTCGCTAGACTATTTTTTTGTGGAATGAGTGCCTTATTGTTTAGATTATAGTCTAGAATATTTTCAATATTTGCTATTGCTAAATCTGTTAATTTTTCCTGTAGTGAAAGCGAATCATCATCATCTTTAATTAAGTATTCATAAGACGCTAACATATTGCCGGTATCAAGATTTTCATCGATCTTGAAAAATGTTATGCCCGTTAGGCTATCTCTATTAAGTAGCGCTCTCTGAATAGGGGCGGCTCCCCTCCATCTTGGTAATAGAGAACAGTGAAGATTTATTACACCAAATTTTGGTATATTTATAATCTCTTTTGGTAGAATCTTTCCATATGCATATATTAAAAAAATATCAGCATCTAAGGACTTCAACTCTGTAATAAAATCTGTACTACGCAAATTCGTTTGATATAAAGTATGTAAATTATTTTCTTCGGCAAACAAGCCTACCGGGGTTTTAAGTTCTTTCCTCTTTTTGTCTTTCTTAACATCCTGTGTTACAACAGCTTTGACGGAATGTTTGCTTGAAATTAGATAGCTTAAAACCCTTGATGAATATATCGGGCTACCAAAAAAAACGATGTTCAATTTATTTTCCTAGTTGTTAAATATTATATGGTACGTTTTTTCTTGAAGGTACGGTATTGCTTGACTCTGCTTTTTTAATTTTTTTTGCAATTCTATCTCTTTTTAGTTGAGATATATAGTCGACAAATAATTTTCCATCTAAATGATCAATTTCATGTTGAACACAAACGCTCAATAAACCATCTGCATTCATGGTATGCTTGCTGCCAGTTAAATCTTGATACGTAAAATTGATTAAATTATATCTCTCAACTTTTTCGTAAAAACCTGGCACAGATAAACAGCCTTCTTCAAAGGTTATCAAATCCTGTTTATCTATAATTAATGGGTTCACTAAAAACAATGGTTCATTCCTAGACTCGCTTATATCTATAACAATTAATCTTATAGGCAAGTTAACCTGAACAGCTGCTAATCCTATGCCTTTAGATTGATACATCGTTTCAAGCATATCAGTTGCTATTTTTTCAAGTTTTTCATCAAAAGTATCAATATTATGACCCTTTTGCCTTAATTTGTTATCTGGATAATGTAGTATATTTAATAATGTCATGTTTAAAGTTAATAAAAAGTCTTGTCAATATATCTATTTTAATAGTATAAAGTAAAAAAATATATATTTATAAGAGTAAGATGAAATAATGAAGAATCTATTAATTGTGGAATCCCCTACTAAAGTCAAATCTATAGAAAAATTCTTAGGGAAAGATTACAAAGTTCTTGCTTCTGTTGGTCATGTCAGAGATTTGATGTCTAGTTCAAGAAAAGGCATAGATGTAGAAAATGACTATGCACCTGTTTGGAGAGTCTCCAAAGATAAGAAAGATATAATCAGTGAGATCAAGAAGTATTCTAAAGATGCAAAAACTGTTTACTTCGCTACAGATCCTGACAGGGAAGGAGAGGCAATATCTAAACATATATATGACATCTTGGATAAAGCGAAATTATTAAAAGGTAAAAATACTTATAGGGTTGCTTTTAATGAGATTACAGAAAATGCTGTATTAACAGCACTCAAAAACCCAAGAGAAATATCCACGGATCTTTGGAATGCTTATCTAACAAGAAGAACTCTAGATTATTTAATGGGTTACGATATATCAGAATTTCTATGGAAGAAAGTTAGTAGACTAGCCAGAGGTGGAAGAGTACAAAGCCCAGCCTTGAGACTTATAGTAGAAAAAGAGAATGAGATCAGTAAATTTCAACCGATAGAATACTGGATAGGCTCCCTTGTTGCTTGTAGCAAGGATGATTGTATAGACTTGGACTTGATATCGATCGATGACACTAAGGTAAAAAACGGAAACATAACAACCATACTGACCGAGAAAGATGCATCTAAAATAAAGACAGATTTAGATAAACATAAAAAAATAAATATCAATGATATAAAAACTTCTGAGAGAAAACTAAAACCAAGGCCGCCGTTTACAACAGCTTCTCTTCAGCAAGCAGCATATTCAAGCCTTGGTTTCTCTGTAAAAATGACATCAAGTATTGCGCAAAGATTGTATCAAGGCATGGCTTTGGGGGATGATGAAACAGTTGGCTTGATTTCATATATGAGGACAGACTCAACTAATTTATCTCAAGATTGTTTAAATGATATCAATGATTATTTAAGTAAAAACCATCCTAAGTTTCAATCAAAAGAAGTTAGGAGATACTCAAAGAAAGTAAAAAATGCTCAAGAAGCCCATGAGGCCATAAGACCAACATCAGTCTTTAATACACCAGATAAAATAAAAAAATATCTAGATGAATCAGAGTACAAACTATATAACCTTATCTGGAAAAGAACTATAGCTTCACAAATGATCGATGCAACATACAAACAAGTCGGGATAGATTTTTTGTTATCAGATAAATATAAGTTTAAATATAGTGGTTCATTTTTAAAAGATAATGGTTTCAAAGAAATATATGATTTATCTGAGAATGATGAAAAAGAGAAGGTAAACAAAAGAATTTTGCAAAACTTGAAAAAAGGCGACGAACTATCTATCAAAGAAATCAATATGGATCAAAAATTTACTCAACCACCAGCTAGATATAATCAAGCTAGCTTGATACAAGCACTCGAAGAACTTGGTATTGGTAGACCTTCTACATATGTAACGATTATATCTAAAATCTTAGAAAGTAATTATGTGGATCCAGAAGCTAGTAACTTCCAACCTACAGCACTTGCGAAGGTAGTTTGCGAGACTTTGACAAAACATTTTAGTAATGATTTGGTTGATTATGATTTTACAGCTCGTTTAGAAGAAAACTTAGACCTTATAGCTAACGGTGAAAAAGACTCTATGTCTTGTATCAAAGACACATATGAACCATTTAGAGTCAATCTTGAAGAGAAATTAACCTCCGTAGACATTTCTGAAACTCGTGAACTAAAAAATCTAGGCATCCATCCAGATACTGGACGACCTGTTACAGTTAGGTTAACAAAATATGGCCCAACGATACAAATGGGCACAAAAGAAGATGAAGAAAAACCTAAATGGGCTGCATTAACTTATGAACAGAAGAAAAATATTGACGGTATTACAATGGATGATGCTATCAGATTATTTGCTCTTCCAGAAAAAATTGGTATTCACAATAAGGAAGATATCTTTATAAATATCGGACCTTTTGGCCCTTACTTGAAATGGGGCAAAACAAATGTATCAGTTCGCGGGCAAGATATTTTCGCTATCGAGGAAGACGAAGCAATTGAATTAATAAAAGAAAAATTAGAAATCGATGCTAATAGAGATATTAAAATATTTGAAGAATCTGGAATAAAAGTTCTAAATGGCAGGTTTGGGCCATATATAACCAATGGTAAAGTTAATGCCAAAATACCTAAAGATGTTGACCCAAAGAGTTTAGATGAAAATACCTGTATAGAATTAATCAAAAATGCACCAAAAAGAAAATTCAGGCGTAAATTTAGAGCCAAGAAAACAACATGATAATTGGTGGCGTTGACGAAGCAGTTAAATTTCTCAACAAGGGTGAATTAATTGGTTATCCAACCGAAGCAGTTTATGGGCTAGGGTGCGACCCATGGAATAAAGAGAGTGTCAATAAAATCTCTAAACTTAAAGGGAGAAGTCCTGATAAACCTTTTCTGATGGTTATTTCATCAAAAGATCAACTTGAAGATCTTGTTGATGTGAGTTCATTAACAGATAAAGTATGGAAGTCATGGCCAGGACATACAACATGGCTAATTAAAGCTAAAGATTCTGTCCCATCATGGATGAAAGATAAACGAACTGGCAAAGTTGGCATAAGAATGTCTGAGCATCCAGTTGTTGTTGATCTATGTAATTTATTCAAGAAACCTCTAATATCCACAAGCGCAAATATCAGTGGAAAATCAGAAATAAAAGACCCATTACTATTTAAAAAGACTTTTATGACAGAAATAAAATATCTGGTGGATGGTCGTCTAGGTAATTACGAGAAAACTAGTATAATAGTAGATATGGAGTCAGAGCAAAAAATACGATGATACAAAAATCAAAAGAGTTTTTAGCGATTGAAAAAGTGTTTAAGAATCTTCAAAAAGAAATTATTCAAGCTTTTTCACTCATAGATCAGAAATCCCACCTAAATCAAACTCAATGGAAATATAAATATGGAGGTGGAGGAAAAAGCTGTGAGATATCTGATGGGCATATAATAGAGAAAGGCATGGTGAATTACTCCTCAATTGAAGGAAAAGTTTTACCAAATAGCGCATTAGCAAAAAAAAATAAAGGTTCCATTAAGAATTTTTTTGCAACTGGTGTTTCAGTAGTTATTCATCCATGCAATCCTTATGTGCCATGTTCTCATTTGAATGTAAGGTACTTTGAAACAGATAAGAAAGATAAATGGTGGTTTGGCGGAGGCTATGATCTAACCCCATATTTTGTATTTAAGGATGATATAAAACTATGGCATGATAATACTAAAAAAACATGCAACAAGTATAATAAAAAGTTTTATAGTGATTTCAGTAAACAGTGTGATGAATATTTTTATATTAAACATAGAAATGAAAAAAGAGGTGTCGGTGGAATATTTTATGATAATTTAAATGAGAAAGATAAAGTTTTTTATAAGAGTTTTTCACAGGATGTAGCGTCAACATACTTGGACTCCTATTTAACTATAATGAAGAGAAGGAACAAAAAAAAATATAGCAAATCCCATAAAGAATTTCAGCAGATAAGACGCGGTAGGTATGTAGAATTTAATTTGCTATACGATAGAGGAACAATATTTGGTCTTCAATCTGGTGGTAGACCAGAATCTATCTTAATGTCTATGCCGCCAAACGTTATGTGGAAAACTCATCTTGATAGTAAAACTCAAGAATTTGAAAATAAACTTAAGAAATTTTTAAGATGACAAAAGCTCATCTAGCAACTTATTATTTTTACCAATTTCGTCGCCTTTCAAATCTACAATTGCTGTTGTAAGTCTTGAAACACAATTTAACTTACCCTGATCATTCTTAATATCAATATTCCATACATGAACTGACCTTCCAAGGCTTGCAACAGTTGTTGTCCCAGTAACAAATCCACTAGAAACTGGCCTAACATGATTTGCATTAATTTCTAAACCTACTGCTTTTTGTTTTCTCATGTCAATGCACATATTAGAAGCAATACTTCCAAGCGCTTCTGCTAACACACATGATGCGCCACCGTGTAAAATTCCCCTGGATTGTCTTGTATGATCCTCTACCGGCATCCTAGCAACGATATAATCAGAACCTAATTCTATAAATTCAATACCTAGGTGTTTATTCAAGTTGTTATTTCTTAGAGAGATAACATGATTAAGTGTAAATTTTTCGTGCCAGATAGACATTTAGACTCCTTAGTGTTAATTCTAGATAGATTAATATAACATCTTCTCTTAAAATAAAAAGTGTTAGAATAATAAAATGAAAAGAAAATTTCCAAATACACGATTACGCAGGCTTAGAACTAATAGTCCGATAAGGAACTTAATTAGAGAAAGCACACTGTCACAGAATGACCTAATTCAACCAATATTTCTTATAGAAGGTAATAATAAATCACAGAAAATTAAATCCATGCCCGAAATAACTAGAATGTCAATTGACCTTGCTGTTAAGGAGATAAGGATTTTAAAAAAACTTGGTTTACAAGGTGTAGCGCTATTCCCATGTATACAAAATAAATTTAAAGACAAAACTGGTAGCGAGTCTTTTAACCCAAATGGTTTAATGCAAAGAGCCATAGAAAAGATTAAAAGTACAGTGAAAGATATTGCAATAATAAGTGATGTCGCGCTCGACCCATATACTACACATGGTCAAGACGGAATTCTTGGTAAGAATGGTGAAATATTAAATGATGAAACTGTAGAGGTTTTAGTGAAACAAGCATTAAGCCATGCTAATTGTGGAGTAGATATAATTGCACCATCAGATATGATGGATGGAAGAATTAAAAGTATAAGGAAAGAGTTAGAAAAAAATAAATTTGCAGATACAAAAATCTTGTCCTACTCAGCGAAATATTCATCTAATTATTATGGGCCATTTAGAGATGCAGTAGGGTCTGTTAAAAATCTTGGTAAGTCTAACAAAGATACTTATCAAATGGATTATGCTAACTCAAAAGATTCAATGCATGAAGTCGAAATGGATATAAATGAAGGTGCTGATATAGTAATGGTAAAACCTGGAATGCCTTATCTGGATATAGTAAGTAAGATAAGTGAAAAATATCATGTGCCTATATTCATTTATCAGGTCAGTGGTGAGTATGCAATGATAAAAGCAGCTGCAAAAAACAACTGGTTGGATGAAAAAAAAGTAGTCATAGAAAGCTTACAATGTATGAAAAGATCTGGCGCTAATGCAATTATTACTTACTATGCTAAGGATGTTTTAAAATGGATGAAGTAAAAAAGTTTTGTGTCATAGGTTTGCCGGTTAGTCATAGCTTATCCCCAATGATACATAAAGAATTTGCTAAACAACAAGGTATTAATATTCAATACAAGATGATTGAACCAGATACAGAGGAACATTTTGAAACCCATGCTCAAAGTTTTTTTTCAAAAAAAGGATTTGGTGCAAATATTACTATCCCATTTAAAGAGCAAGCTTATAATTTTGCTAATAGTTATGATGAGTCTGCGATAGAATGTGAATGCGCTAATACATTAATGTTAAAAGAAAATGAAATAAGGGCTTTCAATACTGATGGTAGAGGCTTCATAAATGATTTTTATAATAAAGATATATCCTTATCAAAAAAAGATATCTTGATTCTAGGTGCTGGCGGCTCGGCCAAAAGTATAATTAATTCACTCGTAAAAGAAGATATTGGAAGTATCAATATTCTTACAAGAACTCCTGATAAGGCAATTCGGTTGATAGATAAATATAAAAAATCATCTGATATTAGAGTGTATAAAGATAATTCCAAATATGACATTATTGTTAACACAACACCGGTGAGCTTGATAAAAAAAGAAATCGATTTTCCAAGCTCAATCTTTAAAACTGACAGTCTTAGTTATGATCTTTTTTATTCTAAAAATAATACAATTTTTCAAGATTGGTCTGACAATAATGGTGCTATAAAATCTTATAATGGTCTTGGCATGTTGATTGAACAAGCTGCTTTGTCATTTAACATATGGAATGATTTTAAGCCCATCACAGATGGAATAAGTAAAAAACTAGGTTTCTAAATTCATATATTGATTTTTTAGATCCACATATCCTTTTGCAGAGTATGATAAAAATTCCATTTCTCGCTCAGACAATTCTCTTAATTTTTTTGCAGGACTGCCAACGTATAAAAATCCACTTTCTAATTCTTTTCCAGGGCCAACTAATGCCCCAGCAGCAAGCATACAATTAGAGTTTATAACAGCACCGTCTAGGATAATACTTCCCATACCTATCAATACCGTGTCTTTAATGGTACATGCGTGTATAACTGCAGAATGACCAACGGTGACATCATTGCCGATGGACAAGGAATACCCAGAAGGGCAAAAGTCACTAGCATGCGTAACATGTAATATTGAACCATCTTGTATATTAGTCCTATCACCTATTGTAATAGAATTTATATCACCTCTAACAACAACTTGAGGCCATATCGCGCTATCTTGGCCAATTTTGACATTACCTATAACTGTAGATTGTTCATCAATATATGCCGTCTCATGAATTTCAGGATTAATATTATTAAAGCTTCTTATCATCTTATCTATTCCTTTTCATAAAGTTACCATATATTATAGTCATAAAATTAATTACTAGGGATATATTTATGTCAGAAAAAATTATTATGAGAGTTGGAGAATCATTAGTAGCTGGAGGTCCAGCAGGAACTGCTGCAGAACCTGAGATAGTTATTGGTGAATTAGATGGTCCATTTGGAACTGCATTTGCTAATTTAATTGGTGATCAGGCAAAAGGACACTCTAAAGTATTAGCTATTATGAATACAGATATAATGGTAAAGCCAGCTACTTTAATGGTTAGCAAAGTAACGGTTAACAATAATAGATATACAAATATCTTGATGGGCACAGTTCAAGCAGCCATAGCAAATGGTGTTCTTGATTCTGTAAGAAATGGTGATATTCCTAAAGAGAAAGCAAATGAGCTTGGCATCATCGTGTCAGTATGGCTTAATCCATCAGTTGCCACTGATGATAAACTTGACCATAAAATATTATTTGATATTCATAGAAAGGCTACATCCCAAGCAATACACAAGGCAATGAATAATGAGCCAAGCATAGAGTGGCTGCTTGATAATCAAGAATCAATAATCCATAAATACTTTCAGATGGGTTTAGATGGCAAGATTTAGTTAATGACATCAAAATATAAATTATATATGCAGTTGATGCGCATAGATAAACCAATAGGTTTTTTGTTGTTAATGTGGCCTGTATTATGGGCTTTTTTAATCTCTTCAGATGGCTCGCCAAATATATTTTATATGATTATTTTTGCTTTTGGTATTATCTTCACGCGCTCCGCTGGATGCATAATTAATGATTATTTCGATCAAGATTTTGACTCAAAAGTAGAAAGAACAAAAAATAGAGTACTAGCAACCAAAGAAGTCTCTAACCAAGAAGCATTAATATTATTTGGATTAATGATTATTCTATCATTTGTATTGTTACTCATGTTAGAAATGAAGATCATTATGTTTGCTATCTTCTCGTTTTTTTTGCTAATAATTTATCCGTTAAGCAAAAGATACTTTAAAATACCTCAGCTAATTTTAGGTATGGCATTTGGATCAAGTATACCAATGGTCTTTATCTTAGAAAAAGGCCAGATAGATTTTGACTGTATACTTTTATATATTCTGACTATCGCATGGGCGATAGTCTATGATACATATTATGCAATGGCTGATAAGAAAGATGATAAAAAGATAGGCGTTAAATCATCGGCCATTTTTTTTGGTGAAAATGATATACGATATGCATTAAATATTCATTATTTTGTTCTAATGTGTTTTATTACCTTAGGAATAATAAACAGTTTCAATTTGATATATTATGTATTTTTACTAATTTCACTATTATCAGTCATTTATCAACACTTATTAGTTGTATCAAGAAAACCTTACCAATGCGTATCTGCTTTTGAAAATAATAATATATTTGGATTAATAATTACTTTTGGTCTACTATTTACTTATATTTGATGAAAATGAAAAATACCGATATAAAAAATAATTGGACCACAAAAGAATTGAAAGATATTTATGATCTCCCGTTTAATGATCTGCTATGGAAAGCACAATCGGTACATCGTAAATATCATAATCCAAATGAAATACAAATATCCACACTAATGTCTATAAAAACCGGGGGTTGCCCTGAAGACTGCAAGTACTGCTCTCAAAGCATAAGATATGACACGGATATAAATCTTGAAAAAACTTTACCTCTCTCAGATATTATTAAACAAGCAAAAAATGCTAAAGATAATGGTGCGTCAAGATTCTGCATGGGAGCAGCATGGAGAAATCTAACTCAGAGTAATCTTGCTAAAGTAAAAGAGATGGTCAAAGAAGTTAAAGCCCTGGGTCTTGAGACTTGCGTTACGTTGGGTATGCTAACTGGCACACAAGCTGATGAATTGAAAAACGTTGGACTAGATTACTATAATCATAATCTAGATACATCAGAAGAGTACTATAAAAAAGTAGTCACAACTAGAACATATCAAGACAGATTGGATACGTTGCAACATGTTAGAGATGCAGGAATAAAAGTATGTAGCGGTGGAATCTTAGGTTTAGGCGAAGAGAATATAGATAGAATTGAATTAGTGAGAGTGCTTGCAAATCTGGATATGCATCCAGAATCAGTTCCCATAAACAGACTGGTTAGAGTGGAAGGAACACCATATTTTGATAATAATGATGTAGACGAATTTGATTTTATTAGAGTTATAGCACTAGCAAGGATAGCTATGCCTAGATCATTTGTAAGGTTATCAGCTGGAAGAGATACAATGAATGATCATATGCAAGCTATGTGTTTTTTAGCAGGAGCTAATTCCATTTTTTATGGAGAAGAATTATTAACTACAAAAAATTCGACTATTGAGCATGATCAGAAACTATTGAAAAATCTCAAAATAAAAACAATGCCTGTTGATGATTCTGAAATATTAGAAGTTGAACAGAAAAAACTTGAAGACATTAGTATAGCTGTCAAGAATATTTAATATAGTATAACGCTGAAGTGACAGATTATAAAAAAACAATCCAGCAACTCAAAAAAGAAGGTCGCTACAGAAAAAGAATACCAACTAGGTCACCTCAAGATGTATATTTAAAAGTTAATAATAGAAATCTTAGTAATTTTTCTAGCAATAATTATCTAAATCTTGCAAACTCATCATATTTAAAAAATCAATTCAAAACTAATATATCAAAATATGGTATTGGCTCGAGTTCATCACCACTTATCAGTGGATATAGTATAGCTCATTTAAATTTAGAGAAAAGAATATCAAAACTACTAGGGTTTGAGTCAACACTCGTAACAAATTCTGGTTATCTTTCAAATGTTGGCTTATTAAATGCAGTGTCAAAAAATAAGATTGATGTTTTCCAAGATAGGGAAAATCATAATTCTATTATTGAAAGCTCTAGATTATCAAATACTAAGTTAACAAGGTACCAGCATCTAAATTATGAGGATCTAGAAGAGAAGATTTCAGCTAGTGATTCTAAAGATAAAATTATTTTTGCTGATAGTGTTTTTAGCATGACAGGTGAAAAATCTGATCTTATAAAACTTTCATTGATTGCTAAGAAATATAAATGTTTACTATTTATAGATGATGCTCATGGCTTTGGGGTAAGCGCATATGATAATAGGATTTTCCCAAGTTCAATAAATGGTTTAGACAAAAGAAAATTAAATATAGATGCATATATTGGAACTTTTGGAAAAGCTATAGGGACCTTTGGTGCTTTCATATCAGGATCTAAAAATTTAATTGATTTATTGATCCAAAAATCTAAACCTTATGTTTACTCAACAGCATTACCGCCGGCATTAGCAAGCACTACTTTGGATAGTATTAATTATATAATGAAAAATAAATCAATCACAAAGAAGCTTGAAAGTAATATAAACTTCTTTAAAGATTTAGCTGGTCAAAATAATATCAACATTGGTTTTTCTAATTCACCAATTCAAACTATACACATAGGTGATCCAAAAAGAGTTATGAGTATATATAAGAAAGCTCAAATGAAAAATATTTATATTCAAGCAATAAGATATCCTACTGTACCATTAAATAAGGATCTTATAAGGATCAATTTAACTAGCGATCATAACAAAAAACAAATACAATCTTTAATAGAATTTTTAAAAAAAGTACAATGATGAATAATGGACATACTTACGAATAAAAATGTTTTACTTGGAATCACAGGTAGTATAGCGGCATATAAAGCTGCTGATATATCGAGCCGGCTTAAGAAAGAAGGTTGTAATGTTAGGGTCGTAATGACAAAGAGTTCAGAGCTATTTATAACAGAAACAACCTTAGAATCTTTATCAGGCAATAAAGTCATTAGTGAGGATGAACATTCAAGCACACTCAGTAATTTTGAACACTTAGATATTGCCAAGTGGGCAGATATTATTCTAATTTCGCCATGTACAGCTAACTTTATGAACAAGCTTGCAAATGGCCATGGTGATGATCTCCTCTCTACTATATGCTTAGCGTTCACTAAAAAAATATTTATCGCTCCTGCTATGAACCCAGACATGTGGAATAATAAAGTAAGCCAGTCCAGTGTTAGAAAATTAAAAGAAGCAGATATCAATATTATCGGTCCTAACTATGGTACACATGCGTGTGGCGATATAGGTTATGGAAGGATGACAAGTCCTGAGCAGATTATAGAGGATATTAAAGGCCAAAATAAGTCATCTTTACTTTCAGGTAAAAGAGTACTTGTAACTGCAGGGCCAACAAGAGAACCAATAGATCCTGTTAGATTTATGAGTAACTATAGCTCGGGTAAAATGGGTTATGAGGTTGCACTTGCTGCTAAAGTTATGGGGGCTTCAGTTAAGTTAATATCAGGACCAGTATCATTGGATCCTATCAAAGATATTAAAATAGAGTATGTCGAGACTTCTGAAGAGATGTATCAAAATGTTATGTCTAATGCAAAAAATTTTGACATTCTAATATCGACTGCAGCAATTGCTGACTATAAGCCTGCCAATTATTCTAAAACTAAATATAAAAAATATGAAAATAATATTTCTATAGAGTTCACTAGA
This sequence comes from Gammaproteobacteria bacterium, assembly GCA_030835925.1. Classification (GTDB taxonomy): domain Bacteria; phylum Pseudomonadota; class Gammaproteobacteria. The sequence goes on from JAURQW010000017.1 coordinate 29,239, forward strand.
GGGGCTGATATAATCAGTTCAGTCTCAGAGAAATATAAAGATCTATTTACAGTTGGCTTTGCAGCAGAAACTGATTCTCTCAAAAAAAATGCTGAAGATAAACTGATAAAAAAGAATTTAGATATGATTGTTGGGAATATTGCCAATCATGAGTTAAAACTAGGTTTTGAATCTGATTTTAACAAAGTCACGATATTTACTAAAGAGAAAGTAATTGAGATCCCAGAGGCTAAAAAATCAGAGATTGCTATAAAAATCCTAAATATTGTAGCAGAAGAATTTTCCTCAAAGATAGGCTTAGTAAATAAAAATGTTAAATGAAGTTAAAATAAAATTACTAGACGAAAAATTAAAAGATAAACCAACTTTTTCAACAAAGGGTTCTGCTGGCCTAGACTTAAGGGCTTCATTAGAATCTGAACTTATCTTAAAAAGCAATAAAACTGAATTGATACCAACCGGGATATCAATCCATATAGAAAATCAATCATATGCTGGTTTAATACTTCCAAGGTCAGGGCTAGGGCATAACCATGGCATTGTCTTAGGAAACCTTGTAGGATTAATTGATTCTGACTACCAAGGACAGTTATTCGTATCTTGCTGGAATAGGAGCGATGTTGACTATAAAATTGAACCATATGATAGAATAGCTCAACTAATCTTTATAACCGTAGACCAGCCTAAACTAAAAATTGTTGATACATTTGAAAAATCTATACGGGGCTCCGATGGTTTCGGCTCATCAGGGAAAAAATAATATTGAATATTAATAAAGATATCTTTAGAGCCTATGATATAAGAGGCATATATCCTGATGATCTTAATGAGGAGACTTTCTTATTAATTGGCAAAGCAATAGGCAAACAGATAACAGAACAGTCAGGTGATCCTAAAGTTAGCATATGCATGGACGGCAGAATATCAGGGCCATCACTCAAACAAAGTCTAATTTCTGGTCTTACTTTTATGGGCGTGAATGTTATAGATATTGGGTCTCTTCCAACACCATTATTATATTATTCGTTGAAAAAATTAAATATTAATAATGGTCTAATGATTACGGGTAGCCATAATCCTTCTAGTTACAATGGCATCAAAATGGTTATAAATAATAAAACATTATTTGATAATCATATCATTGAGATATATAAATCTATTATTTCTGATGAATTTAATAAAAATAAGGTTGAAGGTAAATTAATTAAAAATGATGCAGTGCTAGATAGTTATATTAAAGATATTAAAGTCGATATAAATATCAAATCTAAGTTAAAAGTATCTATAGACTGTGGCAATGGTATAACCGGAGCCATAACAAGAAAAGTTTTTGGTGCGCTAAATATCAATTTTGAGATTATTTATGAAAATGTAGATGGGAGCTTCCCAAATCATCCTCCTGACCCAACTGACGAAAGAAATCTACTAGAACTAAAAAACAATATTATAAAAAATAGATCTGATATCGGTTTTGCATATGATGGTGATGGCGATAGAATATGCGTCGTGACGAAGGATGGCAAAATGATCTGGCCTGACCAACTATTGATGTTATACAGTAGAAATATTCTAAAGAATTCTCCTGGCAAAAAGATAGTTTATGATATTAAATGCTCAAAACATGTAGAAAAAGAAATAGTCAAAAATTCAGGTGTTCCTATACTATCAAAAACAGGACACTCATTTATAAAGAAAGCTATCATAGAAGAGAATGCATCTCTTGGTGGAGAGATGAGTGGCCATATTTTTTTTGCAGATAGGTGGGGTGGATTTGATGATGGAATATATGCATCTCTTAGACTGTTAGAGATACTATGCGAAGAAGGTGATAACCTGAATATATTGAATACTTTACCGAAGTCAATTACAACTCCAGAAATAAATATACCATTTAAGGGAAATAATCATTTTACATTCATGAATTTATTTGCAAAACTAGCAAAATTCAATAATGCTAGTATTATTGATATTGATGGGATAAAAATTATTTATCCTGATAGTTGGGGGCTTATTAGATGCTCGAATACAACATCAAATCTTGTGTTAAGGTTTGAAGCTGATGACAGAGATGCAATGTCAAAAATTCAATCTTTAGTAAAAGATGAGATATTAAAGATAGATGATAAAATTGAACTACCTTTTTAAATAAAATGACAAAAGAAAAAGTTACATATAGAGATAATGATAATGTTAAACCTAGTACTGCTAGGGTACTCATTGAGGCTTTGCCATATATCCAACAACTATCCAATAAAGTTATAGTTGTTAAATTTGGTGGAAATGCAATGACGGATGATACATTAAGAAATAATTTTGCAAGAGATATGGTTCTTCTCAAACAAGTAGGACTACATCCTGTCATTGTCCATGGTGGCGGACCGCAAATAACGTCCTATCTTAAAAAGCTAGGAGTTGAATCTGAATTTGCAAATGGACTAAGAATCACTGATCCTGAATCCGTACATATAATAGAAATGGTTTTAGGTGGTCTTGTTAATAAAGATATAGTCAATTCTATCACGTCGCATGGCGGCAAAGCTGTAGGCCTTTCTGGTAAAGATGGTGGTTTAATTAGAGCTAAGAAAGTTATTGGGGAAGGTGAGTTTAAGAATATAGATTTTAAAAATACTGGCACAGTCCAAAGTATTGATCCAGAGGTAGTAAGCCTACTAGATGGTTCGCCATTTATTCCAGTTATTGCTCCGATCGGAATTGGAGATGACGGAAAAACATATAATATTAATGCAGATCTAGTTGCTGGTAAAATGGCGCATATTCTTGAAGCTGGTAAGTACCTTATTCTAACAAATACTAGTGGCATATTAGATGAAAAGAATAATCTAATTAAATCTATTAACGCAGATCAAGTCAGGGCTCTGATACATAAAGGAGTTATATCTAAAGGCATGCTACCAAAGATAGAGTCAGCTCTAGAAGCAGTATCATCTGGTGTCGAACATGTTCAAATAATAGATGGAACCGTAGATCATGCAGTCTTATTAGAATTATTCACTGATTCTGGTATAGGAACGATGATTCGTAGGTCATAGATTGCTAGAGTATATATTTCTATTCTTAGTTTCTATAATTTCAAATATTTTTTCAGCCTTTTCTGGCGGAGGCGCGGGCGTTATTCAACTTCCTGCAATCCTGCTACTCTTCGACATTACATTTATAAATGCATTAACAGTTCATAAAATTGCAACTGTGGCACTTGGCATAGGTGCCACTGCTAAATTTGCAACGAAAATTAGTTTTGATAAAACTTTAATCATTCAGTTTTTATCAGTAGGTATTCCAGGAGTGATAATAGGCGCGAACATAATAGCGTTAACCAATGAATCGCTAGCTAGAATATTATTAGGAATATTAATATCATCAATTGGGATATATACAATATTTAAAAAAGAATATGGAGAAGCAAACAGATATAACAACAATGGTAACTATAAAGTATTAGGTCTAACGCTAGTATTTATATCAGGAATACTTAATGGGTCGCTTTCTGCAGGCACAGGATTATTATTTACTATAATATTAATCTCTATTTATAAGATGGATTATAAAAACGCTATTGCATATACACTTATTGTAGTAGGTTTCTTTTATAATTCCATTGGCGCTATAACACTTGGAATGTTAACTGAAATTAACTGGAATATATTACCAGTTCTATTTACTGGATCATTGATAGGTGGCTACGTAGGGGCTAGACTATCCTTGTCCAAGAGTAATCAAACAATAAAGATTATCTATCAGATTGTGACAATATCAGTCGGAATAAGTCTAATATATTAATTATCTCTTATACTGAGAGATGTACTTCTCCATCTCTGATAAATGGGGAGATAAAGAATTATCGGTTTTGATATAATCGATTATGTCCTCTAACGTTATAATGGAATATACTTTTACGGAGTGATCTTCATTAAGTTCTTTTGATGCTCGATCCTCATTACCAACTTCCATCCTATCAAATGCTACTAAAACTGATGATGGTTTTGCATCATTTTTTTTAAGAAGGCTTATGCTGTCACTTATTGATTTACCCGAAGAAATAACATCATCCACAATTAATGCTTTCCCATTGGGTTTTGTGCCGACAAAGATGCCAGACTCTCCATGAATTTTTGCTTCTTTACGGTTATGACAATATGGCTTGTTAATATTATGTTTAGTGTACAGTGTCTGACTTATTGATGTTGCTAGTGTAATCCCTTTATACGCAGGGCCAAATACAAAATCATAATCAAGCGAATTTGTAATTATTGATTCTGAGTAAAAACCAGCAAGGGAACTGAGCAAGCGACCATCATTACATAATCCTGTGTTAAAAAAATATGGGCTTTCTCTGCCGGAATTTAATGTAAAACTGCCAAAACGTAGTATTTCATGATTTAATGTGAATTCTATAAATTGTTTTTTAAGGTTGTTCATCTCAATTTCTAGTAATATAGATATATTAACATAGAGTATAAAAAAATATGGTAGTTTTAACATTAAATGTCTGTGGCATAAGAGCTAGCCAAAAAAAAGGCCTATTTAAATGGCTCAAAACAACAAAAGCAGATGTTATTTGTTTGCAAGAGGTTAGGGCTACAAAAGAACAGATTGATTTTCAAGAATTTGTGTTACCAGAGTATACAAAATATCAGTCCGAAGCAGTAAAGAAAGGATATAGTGGAGTATGTATATATAGCAAAGAAAAGAGTACTAAAGTGAGCAAAAACTTTGGGTCTAAAATCTTCTCAGACGAGGGTAGATTTATAGAAATTGAATTATCAAAGATAAGAATGATATCTGTATACTTTCCTTCAGGTTCATCTGGTGAAACAAGGCAAAATCTCAAATATCAATTTATGGAAAAATTTGAAAAATATATGAAAAAAATAAAAAAAAGTAAAAAGCCGACTATAATCTCTGGTGACTGGAATATTGTGCATAAAGAGATTGATATAAAAAATTGGAAATCTAATCAAAAAAATTCAGGCTGTCTTCCTAAAGAAAGGGAGTGGCTTGATAAAGTTTTTGATAGTTATGGTTTTATTGATGCATTTAGAGTTGTAAATAATAAACCTGATAATTATACATGGTGGTCTAATCGTGGAAAAGCGTGGGATAATAACGTGGGATGGCGCATAGATTATCAAGTTATTTCACCACATGATACTGTAAAACCAATAAGTGCAAAAATATATAAAAAGAAAAGGTTCTCTGATCATTCTCCATTGATCATAGAGTATAAACTGTAAAATGATAAAGAACATAATCTCTTCCGTTAATCCATATCTTAAAAAGAAAATGCTTATTACTCTTTCGATGGGTTTTGTTTCTGGAGTTCCCTTATTACTAACTATTACTCTGTTACAAGCTTGGTTGACCGATGAAGGTGTTTCGAAATCTACTATAGGCTTATTTGCGTTAGTTGGACTCCCATATTCACTAAAGTTTTTATGGGCACCAATTTTTGATCATATTACATTATCAAAATTAGGCAGAAGGAGAAGCTGGTTAATAGTGACACAGATTTTATTAATCATAACTATTGTTTCATTGGGTATGGCTAATCCATCAATGAATGCAATGAATGTAGCTATACTGGCCACTCTAGTTGCTTTTTCATCTGCATCACAAGATATAGTAATAGATGCATATAGGAGAGAATCTTTGACCGACGAAGAACAAACGATAGGCGCATCATCGTATGTACTTGGCTATAGGATTGGGGCATTAGCTGCGGGCGCAGGTGGTTTAATTTTAGCTGACTATTTATCATACCAAATGGTATATATGTTTATGTCATCAGTGATGTTTTATGGTTTGTTCATTACTATCATCGCTGAAGAACCAAAACATAACAATCAACCCTCTAGTTTTTTCGCCGCAGTTTATAATCCATTCATAGAGTTTTTTAATAGACATGTTTCCTTGTCAGTACCTGTATTGATTCTGTTATTCATTCTTTTGTATAAAATTGGAGATACTATGGCCCATTCGTTAAGTACTAATTTTTATTTAGATATTGGCTTCACAAAAACTGAAATAGGAACTGTTGTAAAATTCTTTGGGTTGATGGCAACCCTAGTCGGAGCTTTTGCGGGCGGATTAATATCATTAAGAATAGGATTATACAAATCATTGATAATATTTGGAATATTCCAAGCTATAGCTACTCTAGGATTTTCTATCCTTGCATACATAGGCTCTAACATATATTTACTCATGACTGTAATATCTCTAGAAAACTTAGCTGCAGGCATGGGATATACTGCATATTTGGCTTTTATAGCAAATATGACTAACAAAAGGTTTACCGCAACACAGTTTGCGCTTATGACGGCACTTATGTCGTTGCCCAGAACACTTTTTTCTGGCTCTTCTGGGTTCTTGGTTGAATTATTAGATTGGGAGATATACTTTATTTTCTGTTCACTTATTGCATTTCCTGCTTTAATAATACTAATGAAATTAAGAAGGAGCTTAAAAATATGACACGTTTTACTACTGCTGACCTTTGTGATGATAATGCAAATATACAAATAGCAAAACCAATTTTTAAACTATTTGGCGAAAATAAAAATTTTTACGGAAGAATAAGGACCGTATCAGTTTTAGATGATAACTCTTATGTAAAAAAATTGGTCGAAGAAAAAGTTGATGGAGATGTTATGGTGGTGGATGGCAAAGGTTCAACTAAATGCGCTCTTCTAGGTGATAACTTAGCTAGAATTGCTTGTAACAACGGATGGTCAGGATTTATTATCAATGGATGTATTAGAGATTCAGAAATAATAAATAGAATCGGAATAGGTATCAAAGCAATTAGTACCATGCCTATAAAAAGTGAAAAAAAAGATGTAGGTGAATATGGCAAGCCTTTAGATTTTGCAGATGTCATATTTACTGATGGAGATTATGTTTATTCAGACCCAGATGGGATTATAATATCAAAGAGTCAATTAATTAATGAGACAGACACCCCTTTAAATAACAGCTTGCCTTACATTCATGTAACATATGTCAAAAAGATGAGTGATGAATAATCTACTAATACAATTAAAAGATATAAGCCTATCTAGAAATGATAAATCGATTATAAGAGATATGTCATTAGATATTAATTCGTCAACTGTTTTAAATATATATGGTCATAATGGAAGCGGAAAGACAACACTATTAAAAATACTTACAGGAATTACAGAGCCGACGAGTGGAAAAATTATTAATAACATTGATCAATATGGTTCTATTGCCTATATAGGACATAAGCATGGTATCAAGAATAATTTAACATTGAATGAAAATTTATTGTATGGGGATAGCGAAAATTTTTATAACCAGAACATGATAGATAAAGTGATTGGTAAATACAATATGGGCAAATATAAAAACTACTTGGCTAAAAATCTATCACATGGCCAACAAAAAAAGATTTCGCTAATGAAAGCTAATATTTCCTCTTCACGAATCTGGGTTATAGATGAGCCTTATAGTGCACTAGACAAAGATTCAGTATGTATAGTTGATCAAAGTATTTGTGATCATATAAATAGCGAAGGGGCCGTCATTATGTCTAATCATGAATTGATTGCAAATAAGCCATTCAATATAAACAATATAGAAATTAACTAATGAATAGTTTTTTAAAAAATATTAAAAAAGAATTTCTAATAGCTAGCAGGGCTGGCTTAGAAGTATTGATGCCTGTAATGTATCTTTTTATCATAATGGTATTTTTTAATATATCTATTAGCTATGTAGAAAAAGATATCATTGTTGAGCTTATACCATTGATGGTTTGGATATCTTGTCTTTTAATATGTGTTTTAAATTTAGAAACAATATTTAAGGAAGATTATGATGATGGCACCCTTGATATGTTTGTCATAAATGATAGATATATTGAGAGAGATATTATGGCTAAAGTGATCTCCCACTGGATACTATCAAATTTACCTGTAGTAATTATTGCGCCCGTGCTGTCTTTAATTCTTGGTCTTGATGTAAAAACAACATATGTTCTATTTATAACTCTTTTAATTGGAACGCCTACAATGAGCTTAATTGGCTCTATAGCTGCAGCATTAACATTGAGTTTAAAAAAAAATAAGATTTTAATCTCTATAATTGTCTTGCCAATGTATATACCTATATTAATTTTTGGGACGAGTGCCGTGAATAACTCATATTTTGGAATTGATTACGAATCAGAAATACTGATGATGATAATAATATTTTTAATATTTTTATTAGTATCACCTATTGCATGCAGCAAGGCTTTGAAAATAAGCTTAGATTGATTTTATCCACTTTGTTGATTTTTCTCTTTCCAACAGCTCGTTTCTAGATGAGGACAATACTGCCGCAAGTAAATATGAAGTGAAGCCAATGGTTGTGTAAATAAGCGGATATAACATTTCATTAGCTATTGATGGTGTGCTGAATTTCATTACACTTGGACCTTGGTGTAAAGTATTCCACCATTCAACCGAAAAATGTATTATTGGTATATTAATAAAACCTACAATAGCAAGTATGTTTGCTGCCTTGGCACCCTTTCTGTAATCGTCAAACGAATAGTATAGGAAAATAATAGATAAATAAATAAACAATAAAATTAACTCTGATGTTAACCGTGCGTCCCACACCCACCATGTGCCCCACATTGGTTTACCCCAGATCGCACCAGTAACTAGTGCCAAGAAAGTAAATAAAGCTCCATTCTTTGCTGACGCGATAGTAAGTATTTCAAAAACTTTAATTTTCCAGACCAAAGTAATAAGCGAACAAAAAAAGACAGCTGAATATGCAAAAAGGGATAGCCACGCACTAGGAACATGAACATATATTATCCTAAATGCATCTCCCTGCTGATAATCCTGAGGAGCAACGAATAGGCCTAAATATAATCCATATGTAATGAAAATGACTGAAACAAAAAAAGCCCAGGGTATTATTTTTGACGAAAAATAATAAAAGTTTTTAGGGGATATATTTTCAAATAATTTTCTAAACATAGCTCATCTATAGTGATTTATGATACCATAAGTATAACTTAAAACTAATGAAAGACACACCAGATAAAAAACTATTGAAAGAATACGAGTGTTCCCTTATTACTTGGAATAAAGGACGTTACGGGAAATATAAAATTCTAAAAAAAAGAAATAAAAAGGCCTTTAACTTATCGATTTCCTCTCGAAAATAATATTATCAATCACTGGTTTCCAGTTAAATGTTGTGTCCGCAATGACAAAAAATTCGTCATTAAGAAATTTAGAATTCTTATTATATTTCAACCTTTCCATGTTTTTATCAACAACTGAGCCACCCGCTTCTTCTATTAAACACTGTCCAGCCGCTGTGTCCCATTCATGTGTTGGGCCTAACCTTGGATAAAAACAGCCTTCTCCTGATGCAATAGCTCCAAACTTAAGAGCGCTTGCTTGTTTTATAAATAGTACATTTTGAACATGAGTCGAGATTTGATCTAATGTGTTATTATTTATTGATATACTTGTATAAACGTTATTCCTCTCACTGGACATTTTACTAGTTCTGATTCTAATAGGTTTTCCAGAACCTTTGATCAAAAATGCACCATAGTCCTGATAAGCGTAGTAAAAATAATCTTGTATTGGGGAATATATTATACCGAGAATAGGATACGACTCTTTGATGAGAGAAATACAAATACAAAAATTATTTCCTTTGTCTATATAATTACGTGTCCCATCCAATGGATCAACAATCCAAAAAGAATCATGTTTGTCCTGACCCTCGTAGTCTTCTTCAGAAATAATGGGTATTGTAGGCGTTAATTTTTTTAGAGAATCTGAAATAATTATATTAGAGTCAATATCTATCTTAGTTACAGGGGTCTGGTTAGACTTGGTAGCAATATCAATATCAGTTTTATGATATTTTTTTTGCAATTCGCCTGCCTTGATACAAGCTTCTTGAAGTGATGGCAATATTTCTAAAAATTCAGAATTACTTATCATTTGGTTAAGTTACCATAAACGTATAAAGATGCCAGTACTCTGGAATCTATATGAGTGTTTTTTGACAGAAAATTATCAATATCATCAAAAGGGACTTCAATTGTCTCGAGATCTTCTGGCTCATCACCACATAATTTGGATGGTGATAGGTTTTGAGCTAAAACAATATGTGTTTTATGATCTATATATCCTGGCGCTAAGTTTATTGTATGTATATGTTCAAGAGAAGAAGATATATAACCAATTTCTTCCTGAAGTTCCCTATTCGCAGCCTCCAGGATGGATTCGCCTTTATCTATTCCACCTTTAGGAAAAGATAAAGCATAAGCGTCAATTGCAGCAGCATATTCCTTTATAAAGAACATGGTGTTTTGAGTAACAGGAATGATCATAACAGCACCATTTCCAGTGCCACTAATAACTTCGTATTCTCTTGTGATATTGTTCTTAAACTCAATATCAAGTTTTGATATTTTAAATAACTTAGTAATTGAAATGAGCGATTTATTTTTTATGATTGGCATTGTATGATTAAATTTTATAAATGAAATAGTAACACACTATATGAAAATAATTGATAACAAATACTATCTAATAGATCTAGATGGAGTGATATTGGATACCAGCTATGATAACTACTTTTGGCAAAAGCATATTCCACGAGTTTATGCACAAAAGAAAGCTATCGATGAGAAGGATGCTGTAAATGTTACACACTCATTATTTAATTATAAGAAAAAAACAAAAGAATGGTATGACATAGTCTACTGGTCAAATTTACTAGATATAGATATTGTCCATGAAAAAAAGAAGAGCGAAAATATGTCTTTAATAAAACTACAAAAAGGGTCTCTAAATATACTTGAGCGGCTCAGAGAATTAAATAAAAAACTTTTTTTGGTAACAAATGCCCACAGAAAAACACTAGAGATAAAACTGTCTAAGTTTGACCTATCTATATACTTTGATGAAATAATTTGTTCTCATGAGCTTGGATATATAAAAGAAGATATACAGTTTTGGCATATACTCAGAAACAAGTTGCAAGTTGATTATAATGATTCAGTTTTAATCGAAGATACATTTGATAATATAAGATCTGCTCATCATGCGGGTGTTGGTAGTTTTATATATATTAATAACGAAAAAAAGGATTTGGGTAATATAAAACCACTAATACTTAGATCACTATCTGATTTAGCTTCTAGCATGTAGAATTGATATTTTCTCTAAGCAGAAATTTCTAGGAAATATTTCGTTTACATAAATAGTTTTTCTTCCGCTTTTATATATCGCTATTCTATGAACGTTATTATTGATTAATTTATAAATTACTTGTTTTTTTTTGAATCTTTTAGGTCTCAAAACATAAGTGCCCAACGATCTTGATCCAAGTATTTTTAAAAACCTTTCTTTCCCAGAAATGTATTTATCAGGCATAAAAGTATGCGCATAAATACTAGGATAGTGATCTGTCATTAGCATGACACTCCTGTATGTGCCTATCTCATTTATGTTAAGTATGCCTATTTCTGATAAAGATTTATGATATACGGATGCTTGTTTTAGAACTTTGACCCTGAAATTATGGCCTATCTTGCTCATTAACCTGTTTGTCAACGGATTATTATCTATAATACTTAGCCTGGTTTTCCTTTTTAGAGTATTAAGGATTCTCTCGTTTTTCCAGTTTTTTAGGTATTTATAACTCATAGCTCTATACTTTCTGAACGATCTTTCCCCCATCTCTTAACTAACTTACTCTTATTTTCAGTATTCAGATCTTCAAGGATTGTCATAGCGTCCTTAACTATATCATAATTGGTGATTGCATCATCAGGCGTTGCTAGTTTAAAATTATGATGAGACCCTGATTGTTTTATACCCAGATAATCACCTTGGCCCCTCAATCGAAGATCTTCTTCGGCGATATTGAATCCGTTACTATGTTTTTCTAATGCAGCAAGTCTTCTCATAGCATTATCATTAACTTCATCTTTGCATATCAAATAACAATAACTTTGTTTGCTACTTCTTCCGACACGGCCCCTAAGTTGATGTAATTGGGATAACCCAAATCTGTTTGAATCTTCAATAACAATGCATGTTGCATTAGGTACATCTATTCCAACCTCTATCATTGTTGTACAAACAAGTATATCAATTTTACCATTGATAAATTCAGACATGCTTTTATTATTTTCTCTTGTATCATTTCTACCATGGAGAACAGCTATATTATATGAAGGGAACTTCTCATTAAGTGTATCAAAGATCCCCGCAATATATTCTAACTCTAGGGATTCAGTAAAATCAATACAAGAGCATACCCAATAAACTTGCTCATTGGATGATAACGTATTTGAGATATGTTCATAGAGTTTGTGCTTGTTAGATGAGGATAAAATATTAGTAATTATAGTTTTTCGGCCGTGAGGCATCTGATCAACTACTGTATAATCTAGACCTTCATATAATACAAGCGATAGAGATCTAGGAATTGGTGTGGCTGATAGATATATTTCATGCGGATAAATATCTTTAGAATAGTTAGATGATATTTTAACTCTTTGTTTAATACCAAACTTATGCTGCTCGTCTATTATGACAAGTCCTAAGTTTTTGAAAATAACATTATCTTCAATTAATGCATGAGTTCCTATGACAATGTGAGATTCTCCATGGGAAATTGAATCTAATAAAGACATTTTAGCTTTGCCTTTTATATTACTTTTGATACATGATATTTTTATTGGTAAATCTGAAAATATTTGTTTAAATGTTTTGTGGTGTTGGTCTGCTAGTATTTCAGTTGGCACAAGAATAGCAACTTGTAAATTAGACATTGTGGCATAATGAGTTGCCACAGCTGCTATGATTGTCTTACCTGAGCCAACATCACCCTGAATAAGTCTTTTTGTAGGGTATGTATTTTTTAGACTATGTCTAATGTCAGCTATAGCATCTTGTTGAGATTGTGTTAACTTAAATGGAAGTGATTCTATAAAAGCATTTGACGCACTATCATCTATAATAAACTTGTGGCTCTTGTTAGTCTGATGTTTCTTTTTTGCATTAATTAACATAAGTTTATATGCTAATAGCTCTTCTAAGATAAATCTCTGTCTACCTATCTCAAATTGCGAGTTTGATTCATCAAAATCATGAGATTCTGGAAAATGACAGTATTTTAACGCATCTAAGTAATGTGGTAATTTAAATTTTTTTAATAAACTGATGCTAAATATATCAGCATTGTTCTTCTTCAATAAATATTCATATATAAACCTAATGAGCTTTCTTATTTTATTCTGAGAAATCATTTTCTTTGTTTGATAGTAAGGAATGACTTTTTCAATTATATCTTTTCCGGTTATTATTTCTAAATCAGGATGTATGAATTCAATAAGTCTACCCCTAAGTCTGGCTATTCCAGAGAATCGTATTTTAAGACCTGGTTTTAAATTCGAATAGATAATTATTTTATGGATGAAACGAATTTGGATGCTTGTGCCTTCAACATCAACGCTTAATATTAAATTTGGCTTTGCCCCTTTGGTTTTAAAGGCTTTTTGTATATCACCTATAAATAAGCATGGAGAAGCATTCTCTATGTCAGAAATATTCGTTAGTTGAGTTTTATCTATTAAAAAGCTTGGCAAAAAAAGAATTAAATCACTTATTCTTTTTATTCCTATAGAGTGAAGTTTTAATTTCGTAGAAGGCCCTACAGACGGTAAATCCTCAAGGTTATTATCGTCCAAACTATTTTTTATCGTCATTTGTATTAGTCACCGATGTAAACAACGGCGTCAATTTCAACTAAAACATCTTTTGGCAGACGACTAACTTCAACAGCTGCCCTAGCTGGGTATGGTTCATCAAAAACTGTGGAAATTGCATCATTTACAGACTGAAAGTTAGCCAAGTCCGTTAGATATACGTTTAATTTTACAACGTTGCAAAGTTTACTATCTGAATCAACAATAATTGCCTTTAGATTTTCTAAAACCTGCTTAACCTGTATATTAAAGTCTTCAGAGACTATTTCCATCGTTTGGGGAACAAGTGGTATTTGGCCAGAGACATACATAAACCCTCCAGCTTTAACTGCCTGAGAATATGCTCCAATAGCTGACGGAGCATTTTTTGTTTGAATAGCTTTTAATTTTATCATGGTTTTGTTCTCACATACCCATCGTTATTAAGTTTTTCCAAATAATCATGCCAATATTCTTTATAGTTCTTAGCAAGTTCATGTAAATATTCCCACGAATATAACCCAGTGTTATGTCCATCATCAAAAACAATTTTAACCGCATAGTTTCCTATGGGCTCAATTTGATCAATTCCAACGTTTTCTTTACCCTTCTGCAAGACTTCTTGTCCTGGGCCATGACCTTTGACTTCAGCTGATGGCGAAAAGCATCTTAGGTACTCAGAAGTTAAGTCAGCATTTAGACCATCTTCAAATGTAAGCGAAAGCGTATTTGTTTTTTTAATATATCTAATTTCAGTAGGCCTAATCATTAATTAAGTATATATTTATATTCAAGAAATTTCACCGACTATTCTTATTTTTACTAGCTGCCCTTGGGTGTGAGCTTGTATAGACCTTTTTTAGATGCTCGAAATCAACATTAGTATAAATTTGCGTCGTGCTAATATCTTCATGTCCAAGAAATTCCTGAACAGCCCTTAAATCACCAGAGGATTCAAGCAGGTGTGTCGCACAGGAATGGCGAAGTGTATGAGGGCTAATTTTACAGTTGATACCCTTGAACTTAGCCCAATAATTTAGCCTTATTTGCACAGATCTATTAGAGAGTCTATTGCCAAACTTATTTAAAAATACTGCATCATTAGACATAGATATAGAGTTTCTTTTATCTAACCATTTTTTTATAGCAGCTAAAGCCTGTGATCCAATCGGTAAGTATCTTTGTTTGTTGCCCTTTCCTATAACAGATAGAGTTCCATCTTCTATGCTTAATGATGAAATATTTAACGATGTGATTTCACTTAATCTTAATCCAGAACTATACATCAACTCAATCATGGCTTTATCTCTTATTGAAGCAAAGCTAGTTTCAGGAATATCGCATAACTCATCTATCTGAGTTATTGATAGTATGAGTGGTAACTTTTGTAATCGTTTAGGAACAATAATCTTTTTCGAAGGATTTATTGAAATTAATTTTTTTTTGTATAAAAAAGAAAAAAAAGATCTGATAGAAGACGCTTTTCTAGAAATGCTAGTTGCAAGAAACCCGGACCTGTTGAGAGAATTAATATATTTTTGAATAAGATCGGTAGTTACTTCTGAAACCTTAACTATCTTATTGTTAGACAGATAAGTAAAAAATTTATCTAGGTCTAGAGAATAGTTTTTAAGAGTGTCATTGCTATATCGCTTTTCATATTTAAGATAAGAGCTAAAGGTCTTTGTGTAACTATTTAAGTCAGTCATTCCATGTACCTTCATACTCAAAGGCGGTAGGCCCTGATAAATATAAAGTGTCATCTTCACAGTTAATTTCAAGAATACCCCCGGCTTGTTCTACATAAACTTGGTCAAGCTTATTATGCAAAATATCGGAGTATTTAAAAGCAAATGCAGCTGTTGCAGATGCACCGCTGCCACATGAGCTTGTCCATCCAGCGCCTCTTTCATTTACCTTGAGCTTAATATAATTGTCTTTAGTATTAATAAATCTATCAAAATTTAGTATAAAAGAAATATTTGGCACTGGGGAATAAAGTTCATGCAAGTATTTTATAATAGAACCTTTGTTATCATAGCAACCACTTGAAAAAACAACACAATGAAAATTGCCGAGCATGATAGGTGAAAATGAAAAAGATGTATCAGCATTATTATCCAAATTAACATTAAAGTAAAAATCTTCATCTTTCAGAGTTGATTTCGTTGGTGTTTGCATAAGATCTTGTTTAAGGAAAGTAGGCTTGCCCATGGTGATTTTTATGTGATTCTCGTTTAGATATGACGCATGATATTTTACGCCTTTGACAGCTATCGATGATTTTTTGTAATTATAATATTTATAAAGGAAAGACATGATGGCGCGCATGCCATTCCCGCACTGATACGCTTCTGATCCATCTTGATTAAAGATCTGGCAAAGGACATTGTTGGCGTTCATTATATTTAATAACAATAACTGATCACAGCCAATACTATCTCTTGAAGAAATTTTCTTTACCTGAGAAGTTGTAAGATTATGACGCGAGATAGTGTTATCAATGATAATAAAATCATTGCCCTGGCTATTCATCTTGACAAAATTCACCTTCATATCATTTCTATTCTAGTTCTATAAAAATTTTATCTCGTTTTCTAAGATCTGATCAATAGTATCTCTCTTACGAATTTTATTTACTTTGTTGTTTGAAATAATGTATTCGTCAATCTTTGGTCTTGTATTATAATTTGATGCTAGAACAAACCCATATGCCCCTACATTTTCAACTGCAAGGAAGTCTCCTTGTGATACCGATAACTTTCTGTCTTTACCAAGAAAATCTGCTGTTTCACAAATTGGGCCAACTACATCATATGATGTTTTAGGAGTACTTGTGTTTACTACCTCTATAATAGAGTGAAATGCTTCATATAAAGGTGGGCGCAACATGTCATTCATGCCTGCGTCAGTAATTACAAAACTTTTCGTAGACGACTCCTTTATATTAATTATCTTAGTGATCAATAAACCTGCTTCTCCTACTATAGACCTGCCAGGCTCAATAACTAGCGAAAGTTTTCTATTGCCTATTATTTTAATAATTTCAGAAATATAAAGACTTTTATCAACAATAGGTTCACCTTCATAAGAGATACCCAGGCCACCGCCTATATCAATATGCTTCAAAGGAATACCGCATGCATCAAGATCATCAACGATAGCAATTATTTTTACAAGAGATTCTAAATAAGGCTCAAGCTCCATTATTTGAGAACCTATATGAAAATCAATTCCAGCAATTGAAATCCCATCCAGCATAGATGCATCTTTATAAAGCGACAAAATATCTGATTGATCAATTCCAAATTTATTATCTCTCATGCCAGTTGTAATATAGGGATGGGTATTGACATTAATAGCAGGATTTACTCTAAACGATATATTGGCTTTTTTGTTCTTCTGTTTGGCAATTTTATTTATCGTATTTAGCTCATCTTTTGATTCTACGTTGAAACACATAATGTTATTATCAAGAGCTTGAATAATTTCTTCTTGAGTTTTCCCAACACCAGAAAAAACAATCTTGCTCGGATCTCCACCTGCCGTTAGAACTCTAGTGAGCTCCCCGCCTGAAACAATATCAAAACCAGATCCAAGTTTGGCTAGAAGTGAAAGTATAGAAAGGTTTGAATTCGCTTTAACTGAATAACAAATATTATGACTATGGTCGCCAAAACTTTCACTATAAGAATTATAATTGTTTTTGATAATACTCTCAGAATATAGATAAAAAGGAGTCTGACGAGATTTAGCAATTTCTAAAATATTATTATTATCAAAGTGCAAAATGTCTTGTTTATAATCAATTGTCATCTAATACTCTGTATCGTCAAGTGACGGTTGTTCAGAATTGATTTCAGGTAGATTTTGGTCTGGAACAGTTAATGGCCCCTTGTTTCCACAAGATACAAGAAGAAGCGAAACAATGAGTAATAATAATAGTTGAGTAAGACTAACACGAGAATATTTAATTTTATTTATCATATGATACATTATAATCATAATATTGATTGGCTACTAGGCTCATAATGAATTTAAATAATGATGATGTAATAATAATAGGTGACATAAAAATAGCTTCGAAAGTAATATTCTGGTTTCATGGCTATGGATCTAATAATTGGTCGTTTGAACCAATTATGAAAATGATCAATATGCAGATGAATAATGAAATTTGTATAGTATTACCAAATGCTCCTTTTGTTAATGATAAGAGATCATGGTATCCACTACCAAAAACAGCAGAAGATGGCTCTATACAAGAAGATCATGAAGGCCTAGAACAGAGTAAATTAGAGATAAGCAGATTCATAAATAACTTCTCGCTAAAAACAGAGCAGGTTTCTCTAATTGGCGGGTTCTCACAAGGTGCAGCATTGTCACTCAGCATGTTGTTCAATACTAACCATAAATTTTATGGGTGTATTGCATTATCTGGTTATATGCCAAGCGCAGAATTTTATAGAGATTCAAATATTATGAACTGCAAAATATTTATAGCACATGGTTTTTCGGACCAGGCTATTAGTTTTGCTGATTATGAAAAAACACATCAGTTCTTAAGTTCCAAAACTAAAGAAATTGTTAGTCATACCGGAGATTTTGGCCACACAGTGACTAAGGAGGTAAGCCAGGAAGTTTCTAAATGGTTAAGTAATTAATATGAGCCCTATGATAGGGCTCATACTATAATAGCCGCTAGTCTCTATGTCTTTGGGCTGCTGCCATTGCTGTTTCACTACCATATTTCTCATTGATTTTTTCTACTGTTTCAAAATGATCAGCTCGTCTATGAGTTAAGCAGTTTCCTTTTTTATCAACGCCCCAAAGAGCATATGCTATAAAAGGTTTCAGATGGTCAGGTGTTTGGTCAAAATGTGGGATGCCAAATCTTATTAAAAGATTATTTCGGTCAGCGCCACTTGCTTTTTGCTCAGCAATAATTCGTTGAACTTCAACCTGAAGATCCTTCACGTCTTCACCATTCCACGAACCAACCACTGTGCCATCAGGCAATATAATATCGTCACCATTAGGTATTGGATGATCTGCCATGATTATTCCTCCTTATTAATCGTTAATAGATATTATAGTGAAAATATACTCAAAAATATATAATCTACATAAGAGAAATTTGACTTTATGGCTCAATTACAAGGAAATTCAGATATATATGCATTCCTGAGAGCTAAACCAACCAATGGGGCATCCCCATACTTTGAATAAAAAGAAATATTCTCTTCGATCTCCATATCTATCATGCTCCGTAGTTTAACAGCTGATAGTATTAGATCATTTGGTTTACAGAAAAAGTCTAAAGAGTGTCTGGTAAATGTATATTCCTGTGCCCACTCAAGCCCTCCTTCGAGACCATAAATATATTGATCATACATATCGGGCGTCGGTCTATCTCTGTAATCATCAATTGTAGGAGCAGAACTATGACTTACTATGCTATATGATATTGCAAGAAACAATATTACGAACCTATACATTACTTGAAACCGATTTTTTTAAGACGTTTTATAATAGCTGCTGATTCCCTTTTTACAGATTGCGGTGCTGTTTCACCAACTCCATTTCTAGACTTTATTGATGTTAGAGGATCAAGAACTTTGTGTATATCAGTTTCTATTAAGTCTGAAAAGCTTCTTAAATCCTTTAATGAAAGGTCTTTCAGCTGGATAGATTTCTTCTCACAAAACTTAACAATGTCTCCTACAACATGGTGCGATGTTCTAAAAGGCATGCCTTTTTTTGATAAGTATTCCGCTAAATCTGTAGCAGTAGAAAAAGAGCTTGATGCTATTGAAGTTGCATTATCTTTGTTAAGTGACATAGTAGATAACATTTTTGGCATTAAGCTCAAACAACTCATTGTGGTATCAATTGATTCAAACAATATGCTTTTATCTTCCTGCATATCTCTATTATAAGTTAAAGGAAGACCTTTCATTAGTGTTAGGATGCCAACAAGACTACCATATACCCCGCCTGTCTTGCCTCTAATTAGTTCAGGGACGTCGGGGTTTTTCTTTTGTGGCATGATAGATGACCCTGTACAAAATCCCTCGTCTAATTCTACTAAACCAAATTGTGGGTTCATCCACAACACAAGTTCTTCACATATTCTTGATAAATGCATCATGATCATAGAGTTAACATAAGCGAAGTCACATACAAAGTCCCTATCACTAACTGCATCCATAGAATTCTTGGTTACTGATTTGAAACCTAGCGCTTTCGCAACCATGGATCTGTTTAGCTTCAGGGATGTCCCAGATAACGCCGCTGAGCCTAATGGCATAATATTGATAGATTCCCTATTATTTATTAACCGAATTTCATCTCTATGAATCATTTCGCACCAGGCAAGCAAATGATGACCAAATGTAACAGGTTGTGCCACCTGCATATGTGTGAAACCTGGAAATAATGAATCAGAGTGTTTCATGGCAACATTGGCCAGAACAAATTGTATGTCTCTAAGTTGATCTATATACAGATCAATAAAATCTCTTAAATATAAACGCAGGTCTGTTGCAACCAGGTCATTTCTTGACCTCCCAAGATGAATTTTTTTGCCTACATCCCCAATGATTGATACCAATGCATTTTCGATGTTCATGTGTACATCTTCAAAATCAACAGACCACTTAAGTTTGCCATTTTCAGCTAGTGTAAGAACCTTTTTTAAACCATTGGTAATTTTCTTCTTTTCTGAAGATGTAATATGTCCACAACTCTCGAGCATGTCCACATGAGCTATTGTTACGTTGATGTCCGAACTGAATAGCACGATATCTATATTAAGACTTTGGCTGAATTCAAGAACATCTGCATCCATTTGTTTAGTGAATCTACTAGACCAAGTTACATTTTTCATTATATTTGTTATTTTTTAATTACATTGTTTATAAGTAAGTATAGTATAAATAAAAACAAAAAATTATAAATATGAAAAATATAATTAAACTTGCAACAAGAAATAGCCCGCTGGCGTTAAAACAGGCGGATATGGTTAAACAGCTTATGTCTAAGAACTTTGACATTAAGATTATACCGATGACATCATCTGGTGACACGGTTTCACAAA
Organism: Gammaproteobacteria bacterium; assembly: GCA_030835925.1. Lineage (GTDB taxonomy): Bacteria > Pseudomonadota > Gammaproteobacteria. The sequence continues at coordinate 50,103 of JAURQW010000017.1, forward strand.
AGGCTTTTAAGCAACATGGTGGCAAAGGCCTGTTTCTTAAAGAGTTAGAAGAGTCTTTACTGAGCAAAAAATGTGATATTGCCGTTCATTCACTAAAAGATGTTCCAGCAGCATTAAACAAGAAATTCAAAATTGTATCAATTTCTAAAAGGGAAGACAGCGCAGATGCTCTGGTCTCTGAAAACTATAATTGCATAGAAGAATTGCCAAAGAATGCAGTCATTGGTACTTCTAGTCCTAGAAGAATTTCAATGCTAAAAAAATATTCGAGTGATTTTAAAATTGTTGAAATTAGAGGTAATATTCAGACTAGACTAAAAAAAATGAAAGATGAGAATATTGATGGACTAATTCTTGCTGCGGCGGGGCTGCTTCGAATGGGTTTAAAGGATAAAATTAAACAATATCTTCCGCTAGATGATTTTGTTCCGTCAGCTGGACAGGGAATACTGTGCATTGAATATCTGAAATCAAACAACGAAATTGAAAAAATATTATCAAAACATACGATTGAAAAAGTCCAAACATGTGCTGATATAGAAAGAAATTTTATAAAAGCCTTAGATGGTGATTGTATGTCTCCAATTGGAGTACACGCGAGATTCAAGAAAGACAAAATTGAAGTATACGCGTATGTGTCAGATATTGATGGTAGAAATAATATTAAAACTAAATACGAAGACACTTCTGAAGAAGATATAAATGCTGGGCAAAAACTTGCAGATATCTTTATACAACAGGGTGCAAGAAAACTATTAAGCAAATAATATGAAAATAATAGTTACTTCTGAAATGACTATATATAATGACCTGATGAAATTATGTCATAACAAAAATATATTGATAGAAAAAAGAATAGCTCTATCCATACAGAAGCTTTCATATGAAAATAAGATTTATAAAAACCCTATAACACATGTACAAAATATTATATTTCAAAGTAAGAACGCTGTTAAATATTCTATAGATATACACAAAGATATAGCTAAGAATAGTAAAGCAAGGATCTATTGTTTAGGCAAATATACTAAATCAGAGTTAAGTAAATTATTCATGAATGAGATTATCCACCCAAGCGAAAACTATTCGAGCGAAAAATTAGTAAACATGATAAGTAAAGAAAAAAAAGACAACACTACATATATCATAGTAAAAGGTGTGAGTGGCAGGTGCTATATAAGAGAGCAATTACTTAAACTAGGGAAGGTAGTTGATGAACTAAATGTTTATAGGAGAGATGAAATAAATGCATTCATAAGCGAAAATGATTTATCTGATAAAGAAAGTAACTATATTTTAGTTTCTAGCAAGACTGCTTTAAATGTATTTATCAAGTTCGTCAACAAGTCATCAGCTTACAAAAAGATGATACTAGTAGTGCCAAACAAGCGGGTGATGGAAGGTGTTCAAAATAATCTCTTTGATGATGTAATGATTATTGCGAATAATAATAATGCGATGACATATGTAGAAAAGATCCAAGAGCATAATGAATAAGAGTAATTTAATATTAGCTGGTAGTGGATACTTAGGTGAATCAATAATTGCTGAATATAAAATTATCAAGGATACATTTAATATTATAGAGCTTTGTAGAAGCATAAAAACTCATAAGCCTGGAGTAAAATCAATACAAATTGATTTTGACAATATCACAGATGATATGAAATACATTGAAGGCTCCGTAGTTGTGTACATGGCGCCGCCAGATACTGAGAGTTTAAAAGATACGAGGCTAAATAAGTTTTTGAACAAAATCAGTTATTATAGAATAAAAAAATTAATTTATATTAGTACAAGCGGTGTCTATGGTAATTGTAATGGGCAAATTGTAAATGAAGAAAATCAGATAAACCCATTAACTGATAGAGCCAAGAGAAGGGCAAATGCAGAATCTCAAATTAAATCATACTGTAAGAGAAATAACATTGGTGGCATTATTTTTAGAGTGCCTGGTATTTATGGGCGTAATAGACTACCAATAAAAAGGGTGATGGATCGTGACCCACTAATAAAGATTGAAGAAAGCCGAACAACTAATTTAATACATGTTAGTGATTTAACTAGACTTGTAATAAAAGCATTTGAACTATCAAATAAAGAAACTGAAATAATAAATGTGAGCGATGGAAAGGCAATAAAAACTACCAAGTATTATGAAATTATTTATAAAGCATTAAACATAAAGTTGCCAGAGTATATAAGCTACGAACAGGCTATGAGTATGTATGACGAAAAAAGAGCGAGCTTTTTAAAAGAATCTAGGGTATTAGATATTACTAAAATGAAGGAATTATTTCCTGATTGCATCAAATATGAAAAACTTGAAGATGGTATAGAGAAAAGCTTATAAACCCAACCATCTTATTAAGGGTTTCCACTCTTCACGATCTTGAGCGGTAGTGCTCTCTCCCATTTCAAAAACACCAAGACCTGTTCTTGCAGATTTAATATAATTAGTATTATCTCTAAAAGCAGTAACATATTTAAGACCTTTTTCTTTTACTAGATAACTATCCAGCTCTAGGAAGATGTTAGTATGGGCTCTAGCCCTGTTTGCAACTAATCCTACTTTGATTTTATTTCGAATCACAGGCCCCATTGAACGAAGTGAAACAAGAAAATCACCAGCTGCCTTCATATCAATTGGTGATGGCATTACTGGTACAACAATCATGTCTGCTTTTTTGATGTATGTGTCTAGTTTAGACCCATAGACAGCAGCAGGTACATCATAAATCACTACAGTGTTTTTATTTTTTTTGAGTGGCTTTTGAAA